>CALRYE020000071.1:0-28018 GCA_943372275.1 Janthinobacterium lividum | reverse complement strand
CGCACCATCTGCTACGAGATTTTGCGTGAGCTGATGCGCGAGGCAAAGCAGTTTAACCCGCGCGAGTTCCGCATCCTCGCTTCGCAGGAAGTGGTCGATTTGTTCCTGGAAGAGGAATCGCAGCACCTGGCCATGCTGGGCGACTTTATCGGCAAGCAGATCTCGCTGCAAGTGGAGACGGCGTATCACCAGGAGCAGTACGACGTGATCCTGATGTAGTCCAGATCATTCTGGCCGGTCGCAAATGACCTTTTAATCCAGCCGGCGCCATCAACGCCCCCGCACCAGATTGAACTGCGCCGCCTGCCGGTCGTAATCGGCAATCGCGCGTTTGATGTAGCCCGTCAGCGCATCGCCGGTCAGCGAAAACGGATACAGGCCAGC
Source organism: Janthinobacterium lividum (assembly GCA_943372275.1). Taxonomy (GTDB): domain Bacteria; phylum Pseudomonadota; class Gammaproteobacteria; order Burkholderiales; family Burkholderiaceae_D; genus Telluria_A; species Telluria_A lividum_A. The sequence continues at coordinate 27,634 of CALRYE020000071.1, read as the reverse complement.
CTGCTCGCGCAGCCGGGCGAACCCGGGCGCGGCCTCCACGGCGGCAAAGGCGGCAACCCAGCGCCGGTAGTCTGCGTCCGGCACGTCCGGCCCCATCCACACGCCGCGAATTACCGGCCACACCACGTCATAGCCCTGCTCACGCGCCGTTGGCACCCCGGCCAGCGCTCCCGGCAAGCGATGCTCGGATAGCACCGCCAGCACTCTCACCTTGCCGGCGCCGGTGTTGAGCAACGCCTCCGAAGTGTCGCCCGAAATCGCCTCCACGTGTCCCGCGCCCATCGCGACGAATTGCTCCCCACCGCCCTCCAGCGCGACGAAACGCATCTTGCGCGGTTCGACGCCGGCCAGGCGCACCAACAGCGCCATCTTCATCCAGTCCTGGCTGCCAATGGTGCCGGACATGCCGATCACGACGCGTTTTGGATCGCGCTTGATCGCTTGAAGCAGGCCGGCCAGCGTGCGGTAGGGCGAATCGGCGCGCACCGCGACCATGCCGTAGTCAGCCCCAAAGGCGGCCACCCAGCGCACGTCGTCGGGACTGGCCTTGCCAAATTTTCCACGCGCCAGATTGAGCACCGAGCCGCCTGAAAACGCCACCAGGGTATTCGGTTCGCTGCGCCGTTGCGAAGCGAGCGTGTGCCAGGCTACCGCGCCGACGCCGCCCGGCAGGTAACTGAGCGCCAGTTCGGGCGCACCGGGTCTGTCGTGCAGGGCCACGCGCGCCAGTTTGCACGTCAGGTCCATGGCGCCGCCCGGCTTGGACGGAATCAGGCATTGCGCCTCTGCCGACCAGGCGGGGGCGGCGTGCAGGCAGGCCAGCACCAGGGTAGCCAACAGGAGATTGCGCAGCGGGTTCATGCGCCATCATAGCCCGTGTCGTGTGCGCCGTCAGCAACGGTGCCGGAGGCGAGCAGCGCGTTGAAAGCTGATTGAAAGCTTAGCGCGCATATAGTTTGTCCAAACAACGCCGTACAACGGCGACAACAATTTGGAGACCACATGACACAGCCCACCTGCTCGCCGTCCCGGCGACGCCATTTCAGCTTCCGATAACGCGTTCAACGCCGCCGCTCCCGGCGCGCCGCCCACGCCCCGTACTACAACTGGTCGCACCATCCGCCTGCTTCGACGAAGCAGCGGCACTCCTGAGGAGAATCCGCATGCTAACTGCCCTGGCCTATTCCATGATCGTCGTCTTCATGTTCCTGATCATGACGAAACGCCTGCCCGCCCTGGTCGCGCTGATCGTCGTGCCCATCGCCTTCGGGGTCATCGCCGGCTTCGGTCCGGAGCTGGGGCCGATGATGCTCACCGGAATAAAAAACCTGGCGCCCACCGGCGTTATGCTGCTGTTCGCCATTCTCTACTTTGGCGTGATGATCGATGCCGGCCTGTTCGATCCGGTCATTCGCCTGATCTTGAAAATAGTGCGCGGCGACCCGATGAGGATCGTGGTCGGCACTGCGGTGCTGGCGATGTTCGTGTCGCTCGACGGCGACGGCGCCACAACCTATATGATCACCGTGGCAGCGATGCTGCCGCTGTACCAGCGTCTGGGAATGAGCCGCCTGATTCTGGCCTGCGTCATCATGCTGGCCGGAGGCGTCTTTAACATCCTGCCGTGGGGCGGCCCGACCGCACGCGCCGCCAGCGCATTGGGCGTGGACGTCAGCGATATCTTCGTGCCGATGATACTGCCGATGGTGGTCACCGCAGGCTGGGTGCTGTTCGTCGCCTATGTGCTGGGCATGCGCGAACGCAAACGCGTCGGCGTGCTGCAAATCCCGACCGGAGCCGAGGCGCGCCAGGATCGCAATGTCAGCGTGCTGCAACCTGCCGCCGCCGCAGGCGCCATGGACGGCACTACCGGTCAGTGGGCGCCGCACACGCACGGTGTGGACGCAGCTGGTCACGTCACGCTGGTACAGAGCAGTACCGGCGCGGCGCATGGCGGCGGCGATGCAGTCTTCAGTGGTGCCGACCCGCGCATCGCGCGGCCCAAGCTGATCTGGGTAAACTTTCTGCTCACGGTCGCGCTGATGGCCATGCTGATCACTGGCGCACTGCCGCTGCCGGCGCTGTTCATGATCTTTTTCGCGATTGCCATCATGATCAACTATCCCGGCCTGGAAGAGCAAAAGGAACGCATCGCCACGCACGCGGTCAATGCCGTGCCGGTGGTATCGCTGATCTTCGCCGCCGGTATCTTCGTCGGCATTCTGCAGGGGACGAAAATGGTCGACGCCATCGCCGCCAGCGTCATCGCGGCAGTGCCCGCATGGATGGGGCCGTACATGGCCATCGTCACGGGCGTGCTGAGCATTCCGTTCACGTTCTTCATCTCGAACGACGCCTTCTATTTCGGCATCGTGCCGATCCTGGCCAAAGCGGCGGCCGTGTACGGCATCAGCGCCGCGGAGATCGGCCGCGCGTCGATCATCGGCCAGCCAGTTCACCTGCTGAGCCCGCTGGTCGCCTCCACCTACCTGCTGGTCGGGATGTCCAAGATCGAGTTCGGCGACCACCAGCGCTTTACGCTGATCTGGTCGATTTCAGCCTCGGTCGTCATGCTGGTGGCGGCGCTGGTGTTCGGCGTGATTCCTTTCATGGGTCAGGCTGGGTGAGGCCGGAGCGTCCGGCCCGCCAGGGTCAGCGCTCCACCGCGTACAAGCTGCGGTGCGTCAGGATGTACAAGGTGTTCCGGTCGGCACCGCCAAACAGCAACTGCAGCGGCCGCTCCGGCACATCGATGCGCTCGATTTCCTTGCCGTCTGCGCCGTACACGAACACCTGACCGTTGGCCACATACACATTGCCCTTGCCATCGACGGCAGCGCTTTCCCCGCCGCGGCCGGCCACCTGCTTAAGGTCGGTAAGCTTGCCGCCCTCGCCCAGCAAGCCGCTGTACGTCAGGTTTTCGGAGCTATTGGTGAACACCAGCCGCTCGCCGACCTTGCCGGAAATCAGGCCGTGAGTCTGCAGCGTGTCGGACCAGCGCCAGCCGATATGATCCGGCGGACCCTGGCGCCAGACGCGGAACGCCGGCATCACCAGGCTGCCGTCGGGCGACACGTATTCGTGGGTCTTGGCAACGGCCGCATCGCGCGCGAACATTTCGCCCAGCGTGGTGAATTCATAGGTGTCGTGGTTGATCTGGTCGCGGAATTCGGCGTTGTTCCAGAAGTTCACCGGCATGGCGGTGCGCGCGTTCGGGCGCGCGGCGACCGGCGTCGGCTTGAGCACCGTCATCTCACCCAGCGGCGCATCCGGATGGAACGAGTACACCGTGCTGTCCTTGCCGAACATGGACTGCACCAGCAGCGCGCCGCTGTTGTCGATCGACAGGTTGATCGGGTCCAGCGGGGCATCGCGCACGATGGCCAGACCCTGATCTTTGGTGTAGCTGTAGATCCGGTGGAACTTGCGGTCCACGAAATACAGCTTGCCCTTGGCATCGACGACGCCACCGGCCAGCGAGAAGAAGCCGTCTTCCAGCTTGGTCACCCGGGTCTTGCTGAAGCTGGCCTTGGACGGCTTGCCGGTGAAGTTGAGCACGGCGAATTCGTGCTCGCGCACTTCGGCCTTGTTGGTCACGTCGACGATCGAGTTTTCAAACGGGTACTTGCTGGCGCGCAGGTAGGTGCCGCAGCCGTCGGTATCGCACGACGCGTAGCCGCTTTCGCCGTTGACGTGGAAGTTACGGAAGCGAATGTCGCTCGAATTGGTCACGCGCACCGCCGCCAGTTCCGGCGCCAGCGAGCGGGTCACCCGGTAACCGTGGTAATTGGCGAACAGAATGTTCTTGGAATTGCGGATGTCGGTCGACACGGTGTCGAGGCCATCGCGCTGTTCCTGCTCGGTTTGCGGCGCGAGAAATTCCCAGTTCTCCACGCGGTCGAGAATGAATTCGTTGCGCACATGGTGCTCGGCCGACATCTGGTACACCTTGCCGGGCGTCTTGGTGTTCGACACCATCAGGCCCGCATGGGCAAAGGTATTGTGCGTCCAGATGCCGGTGAAGGTGCCGCCGCCGCCATCGGTCACCCAGATGCTGGGATACTGGCGGTCCCAGTACTTGTCCGGGTCGAAATTGGCAGGCTTGACGAACGGGTCCTTGCGGCGCCCGTCGTAGGCCATCTGGCCCCAGTTCGGCTGGATGCGGATATCGTCGACCAGCGACTGCTCGCCGGCTTTCCACAGCAGTGCTACGGCGCGCGGGTTGACTTCACCGGTGGCAAGGCTAAAGCCGGTGATCAGGGCGTTGCCGCCCTTGCTCGACTCCATCAGCGCCTTGGGCGTGCCGATGCCGGCATACGCCGGCAGGCCGTTTTGCAGGGCAATCTGGGTCTGGCCGGGATGCAGGCCGATGATGATCGAATCGGCGCGCAGCCTGAGGGTGTCGTTGACGACGTAAATGCCCTGCGGCAGGTACAGCACGCGATGCGTATCGATGGCTTTTTGCAGCGCGGCCGTGTCGTCGGCCATGCCATCGCCTTTCACGCCCAGGGTGCGCACATTGACCCACTCGCGGGTAGCCGGCAGGGTGCGCAGCACTGGAGCTGGGGCTGGGGCTGGCGCGGCGGGCGCATCGGCCAGGGGGGCCGACTTCAGGTTGGTGCCGAACTGGCCCACGCTGTTGGTGTCCGGCAGCATCAGGCCATAGTTGAATTCGCTGACCCGGTACGCGCCACCGCTGGGACGCAGGGTCTTGCCGCTGTCGCGGTACTGGGCGAACACGGGCGTGTTGCGCGCGGTGGCGTTGTCGAAACCGATTTGCGTGAAGACGCTGTTTTCATTGCTGATGATCAGCGCCGCCTTGGAGACGTTTTCGAACCGGACATCCTTGCCCCACAGCGAATCGCTGTAGCCGCGGTCGATCTCGATGCCGACGGGGGTGTTCTTGATGCTGGTGTTGACCAGCACCAGGCGGGTTTCGTGCTCGCGGATGGCGGCGTCGCGCTGGCCGTCGAAGCTGGAATCCATCAGCGTGAACTGCCAGGCGGGCGAGGTTTTTTCCGCCAAAATGCCGTAGCGCCCGCCGAAGAACTTCAGGTTGTAGCTGACATTGCCGGCATGGTACATGCCGGCCAGCCCGGACTTGGTATGAAAATCGATGTGCGACAGATTCGAATGCTGGGCCGTGCGCATGCGCACGCCGGCGGCGGCAGGATTCCCCTGCCCCATGTCGAAATCGACATTGCTGAGCGCCGAATAAAACGTCGACGACGTCGCGTCGCGCACCTTCTCGCTGAACGGCACGGCGGTCGCCACCGGCACCGGGACTTTGCCCGTTCCATACTGGTCGCCCCCGGTGAACACCACCATCGTGGCCACGCCCTTCTGGAAGCCCGGCGTGTTATCCGCCAGCATCAGCAGCGGTCGCGTCGGGCCCACGCCATACAGGCGCACGCCCCCCGGGATCAGCAGCGTGCGGGTGATGCGGTAGCGCCCCGACGGCAGAAACACCAGCCCGCCCATTTCCTTGTCGACCGCCGCGTTCAGCGCGGCCTGGATGGCGGCTGTGTCGTCGGCCTTGCCGTCGCCCTTGGCCTTGACGGTAATGGCGCGCGGGTCCAGCGGGGGCGACTGGTAAGCCGAGACCGAGGCGGCCTGCGCCTCCATCGACAGACACAACAGCGATACGGCGACGGCAACGCAATGCTTGAGATGGTTCATTCGGGTCCTTGACGAGGTACGCAGCGGCGGCGCTACCCTAACCAATGTTAGCGGTAACATGTGCCGGCAAGTATCTGCACAAGTGCGTGCAATGTCAAGCTGCACCGCAACAGTAATCGAGCGGCAATGCTGGTGTCGACGCGTTCGGTGATGATTTTGAACCAATAATAATGAGGGGGCTAAGCAGCGCTCCTCACATTTCACTGCCCGCCGTTGCTGCATCCAAAGGGGCAGTTTCAGCCACGATCCCCTCCACGAATTCGACAAACGCACGCGCCTTGGCGCTGGCCAGCCGTCCACCCGGGAATACCGCCCACAGGTCCCTGTGGGGCAAGGTCCACGCGTCGAGCACGCGCTGGACGCGGCCATCGGCCAACTCGGGCGCGAACATCCATTCCGACGCGACCGTCAGTCCCAGGCCGGCCAGCACCGCAGCGCGCACGCCCTCGGCGGCATTGCACGTCACCCGGCCCGACAGCACCACCGGCACCTCTTCGCTGCCCCGGCGGAACATCCACGCACCGCCGCCGCCGCCCTGTCCGGCCATGATGGCCTGATGCTGCGCCAGCTGCGCCGGCGCCACGGGCGTCCCCGCAGCGGCGAAGTATGCGGGCGTGCCGAGCACCACGCGCGGACTATGGCCGATCCTGCGCGCCGTCATCGACGAGTCGCCGAGCTCGCCCAGGCGCAGCGCGACGTCGATGCCCATCTCCAGCAAATCGGTATAGCGGTCGTCCAACACCAGGTCCAGCTCCAGCTGCGGGTGAGCGCTCAGAAAGCGCTGCAGCTGCGGCACGATATGCAGGCGTCCGAACGTGACGGGCGCGCACACGCGCAAGCTGCCAGACAGCCCCGTGCCGGCGCCCCTGGCGGCGCGTTGCGCGGCCTCGGATTCGTCCAGCGCGCGCCGCGCCCCGGCATAAAATCCCAGCCCGGCTTCGGTGGCTGTCAGTCCCCGCGTCGAGCGCAGCAGCAAGCGCACGCCGAGCCGCTCTTCCAGCTGGGCGATGATTTTCGATACCGCAGGCTGGCCCGTGCCCAGGCGCCCGGCCGCCGCCGAAAACGAGCCCGCGTCCACCACGGTGACGAATACCTGCATGGCGTTTAAAAGGTCCACATCTATTCCTTATTTTGCTCGATCAGCGACGAATCATGGGAGTACTGGCGGGTTATGACGCTATTTTATTCCAACCCGGAATAGATGTTAGTCCACGGGCCTGTCTTCCGGCGATTGTTGCGGCGGCCAATAATGGACCATGCACTCAACCTTTGGAAGGAACCGGATCATGCAGCAAACTCAATGGACCGCAACACAATGGGTCGCCCTGCTCAGCCTCAGTTTCGCCGTCTTCATGGTGTCGCTGGATGTGACGGTGGTGGTGGTGTCGCTCGAACGCATACAGGCCGACCTGGCCCTGTCGCAATCGGCGCTGCAATGGGTCGTCACCGCCTATTCGCTGGTATTTGCCGCGTTCCTGCTGTCGGCCGGCGTACTGGCGGACCGCTACGGCCGCCGCCGCGTGTTCTTCCTGGGCCTGACCCTGTTCGCGCTGGCCTCGGGCGCGGCCGGCATGGCCGGCAGCGCGTGGGTGCTCAATGGCGCGCGTGCCATCCAGGGACTGGGCGCGGCACTCATGCTCAGTAGCTCGGGCGCCCTGCTGGCGCAAAGCTTTCCCGGTCCCGACCGTACCAAGGCGTTCGGCGTGTGGGGCACGGTGGTCGGCATCGGCCTGGCGTTCGGCCCCCTGCTCGGTGGCCTGATCACCAATCACATCGGCTGGCACTGGATCTTCCTGCTGAATCTGCCGGTCGCCATCCTGATCTTTATCGGCGTGTGGAAGTCGGTGCGGGTGATCCACGAACCGGCCGTGCGCGCCCTCGACTGGCTCGGCTTGACCACCTTCAGCGGCGGCCTGTTTGGCGTGGTGTATGCGATGAGCACCATGCATCCCGGCGCCCAGGCGGAAGCTGCGACGGCGTGGAGCGCCGCCATCGGCGCGCTGCTGCTGATCGCCTTCGGCGCCAGCCAGTACCTGCAGCGCGCGCCGATGATCGATCCGGCCCTGCTGCGCAACCGCGCCTTTGCCGGCATCACGCTGATGCCGGTGCTGTTGTCGACGGCGTACTGGTCGCTGCTGGTGTTCCTGCCCCAGTACTTCAGCCAGGTGCGCGGCCTGGACGCGCTCGGCGCCGGCATGGCGCTGCTGCCACTGACCCTGCCGATGCTGCTGATGCCGCCGCTGGGAGCGAAACTGGCGCAGCGGCTGCCGCGCCACTGGCACTTCGCCCTGTCGTTCGCGTTGACCGGCGGCGGCGCTGGCGCCATGTACCTTGGCCTGGCCGCAGGCGACGCGCTGCTCACGGCGGGCATGGTGCTGACCGGCGTGGGCGCCGGCTTGATCAACGCGCAGATGACCAATGTGGCCGTGAGCGTGGTGGCGCCCGAGCGCAGCGGCATGGCCAGTGGCATCAACGGCACCATGCGCCAGGCCGGCTTCGCCCTGGCGATCGCCATACACACGCTGCTTATCGAGCAGGCCGGCAGCGGCGCCGCCTTGTCGGACGCGCAGTTCAGCGCCGGGATGGCCCATGTGCTGATCGCCGCGCTGGTGGCCAGCGCACTGGCCGTGGTGCTGGCGTGGTGGCTGCTGCGGGCCGACGGCGCGGGCGTGCCATCCGATTTGTCATCGTCCTGTCACGAAGCCGTCACCGCCGCGTCATCTGCGCTATATAGAATTCGTGGTCGTTCACACCACAACCCAAGCCTCACAGCAAGCCCCACCACCAGCCCCATTACAAGCTATAGGACAGAGAAATGAACAAACCCCATGATCCGGCTCGTTTAAGCATTGAATCGGATGACGCCGAATGCAACACTTCGCCGAACGAGCACTTCAACGCGGTACTTAGTGCACGCCTGAGCCGCCGCAGCCTGCTGCGCGGCGGCTTCGCGTCGGCGGCGACCGCGATCATGGGTGGCGCAGGTTTGGCCGCTTGCGGCGCGCCGGACGACGTGGCCACCCCGCCCGCTCCGGTAGTCCCCGCTCCAACCCCGACACCGACCCCGACGCCTGAAAAACTGCTGGCCTTCACCGCCGTGCCGAAAAGCCTGGCCGACACCGTGACGGTCCCGACCGGCTACACCGCCACCGTGCTGTACGCCATGGGCGATCCGCTGCGCGCCGCCACCCCGGCCTTCAAGAACGACGGCACCGACGCCGACTTCGACAACCGCGCCGGCGACCAGCACGACGGCATGGAATACTTCGGCCTGTCGGCCACGGGCACGGCAGCCGCATCGTCGTCGGACCGCGGCGTACTGGCCATCAATCACGAAGCGACCATCGATGAAAAGCTCTCGTCGTTCTTCCTGCATGCAAACGGCGGCGTCACCACCCTGCCGCGTCCTGCCGCGGAAGTGGACAAGGAAGTGGCCATCCACGGCATCAGCGTGGTTGAAGTGAAAAAGACCGGCACCGCCTGGGCTGCCGTCAAGGACTCGGCCTTCAACTTCCGCCTGACCGCCCTGACGGACGTGGAAATCGGCGGACCTGCGCGCGGCAACCGCCTGCTGGTCACCAAGTACTCGACCACCGGCACCCGCACCCGCGGTACCCTGAACAACTGCGGCGGTGGCCGCTCGCCATGGGGCACCTACCTGTCCGGTGAAGAAAACTGGTCGGGCTACTTCGCCCGCGGCGCTGCCGACGATGCCGCGCGCGGCAGCGACAAGAGCGTCGTGTCGCTGCGCCGCTACGGCCGCAACCAGGGCGCGACCTCGCGCCATGGCTGGGAAACCGGCGGTGCGGAAGACAAATACCAGCGCTGGGACATCAGCAAGAAAGGTACGTCGACCGACGGCAGCGACGACTACCGCAACGAGATGAACGGCCAGGGCTACATCATCGAAGTCGACCCGTACGACAAGAGCAAGACCGCCAAGAAGCGTAGCGCCCTGGGCCGCTACGCGCACGAGAGCGCCGCGTTCAGCACCCCGGTGGTGGGCCAGCCGTTGGCCGTGTACATGGGCGACGACTCGCGTAACGAATACATCTACAAGTTCGTCTCGACCGCCGTCTGGGCAGCCGCCGACGCCACCGCGGCCGACCGCATCGCCATCGGCGACAAATACCTCGATTCGGGCAAGCTGTATGTCGCCAAGCTGAGCGCCGACGGCAGCGGCCAGTGGATCGAGCTGTCGATCACCAACCCGCTGATCGCGGCCTACACCACGTACAAGTTCGACGACCAAGCCGATGTGCTGGTCAATGCCCGCCTGGCGGCCGACGCCGTCGGCGCCACCAAGATGGACCGTCCGGAATGGTGCTCGGTCAATCCCGCCAACGGCGAGATCTACTACACCCTGACCAACAACTCGAACCGCGCCGTCAATGCCAGCGGCTCGTCGCAGCTGGTGCCCGACAGCGGCAATCCGCGCGCCTATAGCGACACGAAGGGCACCACCGCCCAGAACGGCAACCCGAACGGCCACATCATCCGTTTCAAGGAAGGCGCCGGCGCCTCGGTTGCCACCACCTTCACGTGGGACGTGTATCTGTTCGGCGCCGAGAGCGGCGCCGATGCGACCAAGGTCAACCTGTCGGGCCTGACCGCCGACCAGGACTTCTCCAGCCCGGACGGTCTGGCCTTCATGAAGAGCACCGGCATCTGCTGGCTGCAGACGGACGACGGCGCCTACACCGACGTCACCAACAACATGATGCTGGCCGCACTGCCGGGCCAGGTGGGCGACGGTGCCAAGAGCACGCTGAGCTACGACAAGGCTGACGGCAGCAAGCTGACGGTCGACACTTTCGTCGGCAAGAAGGCCAGCCCCGATACCCTCAAGCGCTTCCTGGTCGGTCCGGTCGGTTCGGAGATCACCGGTATCACGGAAACGCCGGATGGCAAGGCGCTGTTCATCAACATCCAGCATCCGGGCGAAGGCACCCTGCAGGCCAACCTGGCCGATCCGGCCAAGTACGCCAGCCAGTGGCCAAGCAACGCCGGCTACGGCGCCGGCAAGCGTCCGCGCTCGGCCACGGTGGTCATCACCAAGAACGACGGTGGCCGCATCGGTACCTGATGCCGGCACCGCGCTGGCGCCTGCGACGCGCTGCGGATTTTCCGTGGCGCGGATCAGGGCAGCAGATGCAAAATGAAAACCGCCTTCGGGCGGTTTTTTTTCGCGTAATCAGGCAGGATGTGATGCAGCGATAGCAAGGCAAAAGCAGAAACACCGCACCCCGCCGTCCCCGCCTTCACGGGGACGGTGGGTGACGAGGGTGACGAGGGTGACGAGGGTGACGAGGTTGAAAAATACCGCGCAACCACGGTTTGCGCCGTAGTTACCGTTGTCCGGCGTCGCCACCCCCACGCGCTCGCCACCCGGAACATACCGATATACATGCAAATAAGTAAACATCCGTAACGAGAATCATTCGCATTATGCTAGTATGACTGCTCTCAGCGGTCCGTCCTGCGAAGGCAGCCTCCCCAGGCCAGCCTCTGGCGCAGCCACGCCTGTGCGGGTTGCACAGCCGCCATGCGTCACGTCCTTGCCAGCACCGCGGCCGATTTTCACCACCGATGGAGCGAATGTAATGCGAGTTGTCCCTGTATGTGCTTTCCGTGCTATTCCCATGGCCTGTGTCGTCATGATCACCTCCCTGTCCGTCTCCGGTGCGGCGCATGCCCAGGCTGCCGCCCCCGCCGAGACGCTGAAGGAAATCACCATCAAGGCGGCCGCCGACACGCCCGACAGCCTGCCCGCAGTGGCGCCAGGCGGCAAAGTCGCTAAGGGTGCGCGGCTGGGCGTGCTGGGTAACGTGAGCGTGATGGACACGCCCTTCAACATCACGTCCTACACCGCCGAAGGCATCTCCGACCAGCTGGCCACCACCATCGGCGCCGTACTCAAGAACGACCCGTCGGTGCGCACCACCACCAACGAAGGCCACGTCGTCGAGAACTTCAACATCCGCGGCTTCGGCGTGGGCGCCAGCTCGATCGCCATCAACGGCGCCTTCGGCCTGGCCCCGGAGCAGAACACGCCGACCGAAATCTTCGAGCGGGTCGAAGTGCTCAAGGGCCCCGGCGCCATGATGATGGGCCTGCCCCCGACGGGCGACGTGGGCGGCGCGATCAACCTGGTGCCCAAGCGCGCCGGCGCCACGCCGCTCACCCGCGTGACCGTGACGGCAGCGTCGGAATCGAACCTCGGCATCCACGCCGACGTGGCGCGCCGCTTCGGCGCGGAGCAGCGCTTCGGCGTGCGCGTGAACGGCGTGCTCTCGGGCGGCGAAACGTGGCTGGACCACCAGACCAAGCGCCGCGAAATCGGCCATATCGCGCTCGATTACCAGGGCGCCGGCTGGAATGTGGAACTGGATGCCTATTCGCTGACCAACAAGCTGCGCAAGGGCGCGCCCATGCAGCCGGTCATCACCGGATGGAAGCAGGTGCCGAAAGCGCCGCACGGCTCGACCAACTTCTTCTACGGCGAAGACGTGTACGGCAACACCGAGACGGAAGGCGTGATCGTGCGCGGCCAGCTGGAGCTGGGCAGCGGCTGGACCGCGTACGGCTCGGCCGGCAGCGCAAAGCACGCCTACGACGGCTTCATCTTCGGCACCCGTCCCGTGCTGCTGGCTAATGGCGGCGCGTCGGGCAATGCCACCGGCACGGCCTATAACTCGTGGGGCGAATACGAGACCACCACCGCCGAACTGGGACTGCGCGGGCAGTTCGATACGGGCGCCATCACCCACAAGGTCACCATCGCCGGCAACGTGATGGAGTATCAGGGCGGCAGCCGCGCCAACGGCACGGCGCCTATCGTCAGCAATATCTACCATCCGACACCGATCGCCATGCCGGCCGGTCGACCCGCATCGACCTACAACCCGGTCAACGACGACATCATGAGCGGCTTGTCCATCGCCGACTCGATGTGGTTCGCCGACGGCAAGCTGCAGCTGACCGTCGGCGCGCGCGCCCAGAAGGTCGAGCAGCGCCTGGCAAAATACGAAGAAACCGCGATCACTCCGCTGGCCGGCGTGGTGGCCAAGCCATGGGGCGACAATGTCTCGCTGTATGCGAACTATGTGGAAGGCCTCAGCGCCGGCACCACCGTCAAGGCGCCCTATGCCAACGAAGGCGAAGCGTTCGAGCCGTACAAGTCCAGGCAGGCCGAGGCCGGCGTGAAGTGGAATATGAACGGCCTGACCCAGACCTTCAGCGTATTCCAGATCAGCAAACCGGCGTTGGTCGATGTCGGCAACCGCCAGGAGCTCGACGGCGAGCAGCGCAACCGCGGCGTGGAGTGGAACGTGTTCGGCCAAGCCGGCAAGTCGCTCACGCTGCTGGGCGGGGTCGCTTACACCAAGGCGGAACAGACCAGGACCAACAAGGGTGTCAATCAGGGCAAGGTGCAGTTCGGCGTGCCCCGCGTCACGGCCAACCTCGGCATGGACTATGCGCTGCCAGCGCTGCCTGCTTTGACACTCAGTGGCCGCGTCAACTACACCGGCGCGCAGTGGCTGTTGGCGGACAACACCCTGAAGCTGCCGTCATGGACCACGCTGGACCTGGGCCTGCGCTACGCCATGCAGCTCGGCGCCACGCCGGTGGTGCTGCGCGCCTTTGTCACCAACGTCGCCGACAAAGAATACTTCGAAAGCGCATGGGGCGCGGCACGCGTCAATCTGGGCGCTCCCCGCGCGGCGCGCCTGTCGGCCGCCTTCGACTTCTGAGGCAGGCCCGGGCTTGCGCGTGATACCCGGCGCCGGGGGCAGGCCCCGCGCCGGCGCCTTCGAACGTTTTCGTTGACCATTCATGCGACTGGCGGCACACTGGACGGCGGCCTGCACTGATCAATGGTGCGGGTCGTTCAGACCCAGTTCAACCCAAGGCGCCCATGAAAACCAAGACCAATCACTTCACCAGCGTCCTGCTGGCGGCCCTGCTGACCGTCGCCTCCAGCGCCGACGCGCGTCCCAACCGCAGTCAGGTGAGCCGCGGCGTGCCGGGCCAGTTCGACTACTACGCGGTGGCGCTGAGCTGGTCGCCGTCGTACTGCGCCGCCCGCAAGGACCCGGATCAATGCGCGCCCGGGCGCCAGCTGGGCTTTGTGCTGCACGGCCTGTGGCCCCAGTATGCCAAGGGCTATCCGCAAAGCTGCTCGACCGACCGCCTGCCGTCCGACGTGCGCGGCAAATACCATCTGCTGTTCCCGTCCGAGAAAATGATCGAGCATGAGTGGAAGAAGCACGGCACCTGTTCGGGTCTGGACGCAGGCGCCTACTTTGCCCTGTCGGCCAGGATGAAAGACCAGATCGTGATCCCGAAAGTGCTGCAGCAGCCGCCGCAGCCGGTGCGCATGAGTCCCGGTGAACTGGTCCAGGCGTTCAAGTCGGCCAACGCGGGCATGGCGGTCAATTCGGTGCTGCCGTTCTGCGCCGACGGCGGGCGCTTCCTGCGCGAAGTGCAGGTCTGCTACGACAAGGCCGGCGCCTCGACCTCCTGCAACGACGGTGAAGTCAAGCGCGCCGCCAACAGCTGCCGTCAGCAGAACTTCCTGGTGCAAAGCGTTCGCTGATGCGCTAAACCCGGCCTCCGGTGCGGCCCCCGGCCGGACTGATCGCGGCGATGTCGGCCATCTCCAGCACCCGCTTGGGTGCGCCATGGCGCACCACGGCCAGCATCGCCTGCCCCACCTGGCGCGTGCTGAGCACATGGTTGGGCATTGCGGCGTGCAGCAGCGGCAGCAGTGGCTTCATCAGCGAATAGAACAGCCGGTATACCGCCGTCTTGGACTTGATGCCGTCCATCGGGCGGATCATCCCGGGCCGGAAAATATGCACAGCCCGGAACGGCAGCTTGAGCAAGGCATTCTCGGTCCTGCCGCGCACCCGTTCCCACATGGTCGTGCTGGTCTCGCTGCTGTCGGCGCCCGCGCCCGACACGTAGATAAATACCATGCGGGGATTAAGGCGCGCCAGCGTGCTGGCCGCCGCCAGCGCCATGTCGTACGTGATGTGCGTGTAGGCTTTTTCCGCCATGCCGGTGGAGGTGACGCCGATGCAGAAAAAGCAGGCGTCGAAATCGGACAGCTCGTCATCGATGCCGCTGTAGTCGTACATATCGGCGTGCACCAGTTCGCGCAGCTTGGCATGCTGCCCGCCGGTCGGTTTGCGGCCGATGGTCTTGACCAGCTCCACATCGCCCGCCTGCAGGCACTCGCGCAACACGCCCTGCCCGACCATGCCGGTCGCGCCAAAAATCAGTACGTTCATACGCTCGGTACCTTGTTCAAGAAAATCGAAATCGCCGGGTTCGTATTCTCCCCTTTTTGACCGTTCGGTGCAGCGCGGGTTCAAGCGGCATGGGCAGCGCGCATGGAAGTTTTGCGCAGCCCCCTGGCAGCGTCCCGTTCACCTTTTCAGTTGGCCCGCTCCAGCAGCCAGCGTTGCGGCGCCTGCGCGTTGTCGGTCCACTGCTGGATAACCGCGCCATCGGCCAGGCTGCCATCCTTCACGTCCAGCATCAGCGCGCTGTTGCGGTTGCGGATGGCGTAGTGCTGGGTGGTGGTGGGCACCAGCATCCATTGCTGATTGGTGGTGGCGATATACGGATACGACTTCACGGGCACGCCGGGGGCGCTGCTGAAGTTGTATACGTCGGCGACATTGCCGTTCAAGCTGGACGTCAGTGCGAAGTACCCGCTCCCGACCGGGTCGAGCGACCAGAGCTGGTCAGAGTTGTTGTAGTTGGCGAACTGCCAGATGGCCGCGCCATTGGCCGGTGCGGCCCGGTCCATGCTCATCACCTTGCCGCTGGCCTGATTGCGCAGACGATACCAGATCGTGCCCGTGCCCTCCCCGCCCGGGCGCGTGACCGGCGTGCCGGCCACCACCGGCGCACCGACGACGGGCGTGTCGCCGCTCCAGCTGATCTTCTGGATGCGCGTGGTGCGGGAATTGCCGCAGCCCTGCCCCGTGGCCGGATTGGCGTGGTACACGATCCAGTCTTCGCGGCCATCGGGCGACTTGGTAAAGCCATTGTGGCCCGGGCCAAACGCGCCGTTCCCCTTTTGCAGGATCGGACCGGACGCCTTGCTCCAGTTGCCCGGCACGGTCAGGTCGGCGTTCAGGTTGGCCGTCAGCAGGCCGAGTTTGTAGTCGTCGGTCCAACAGCCGCTGGCCGAGATGGTCATGTGGACTTTGCTGCCGTGAACGATGAACTGGGGCGCCTCGTTCACGGCCGCGCCCAGCTTCTCCCATGCGTAGGTGGGCGTTGAGATGATCGCACCCTTGCCGATGATGGTGGTCGGGCTGCTCATCCTGGCGATCTTGATGCGCTGCGGCTGGCCGCCCGAGATGTCGGACCAGGCCATGTAGAGCTGGCCGTTGATGCTGGCGACGGTCTGATCGATGGCCCAGGCGTCCTCGCTGTCGGCCACCTTGACGGGCGCGCCCCAGCTGCCGGTGGTGGGATCGGCGCTGCCGTTGCGGATGGCGAAGACGCGGTGCGCGCCGTCGCTGCCGGCGGCGGAAAAGTAGATGTACCAGGCGCCGCCGATGTGGTTGATTTCCGGCGCCCAGATTTCGCGGGTGGTGCAGTTACTGCCGCTGCAGGCGCTGGTCGACGGCGTGAACACCGTCACCGGCGCGCGCGCGCCGATCCCCGTCAGCGACGGCGACTTGCGCAGCTCCAGCCTGTCCCAGCCAGGCGACGTGGCCACGAAGTAGTAGTTGCCGTCGGTATGGCGCAGCACATGCGGATCGGCCGACGATGCCGCCGCCGGCCCGACCGGATTGATGAACGTGGTCGTCGCCGCGCAGGCTGTGGGTGCGGTCAGTTGTGCGGCGCAGGCTAGCGCCAGCGCGGCCGTGCCGCGCGTGAAGGTGGTCAGTGTCATGCTTGTCTCCGTGGTGCCGCCTTGGGCGGTCATGTGGGTGCCGCGGTCCGGCGCTGCGGCGTGTCGACGAGTGTCCCCCTGTCCGCTACCGGCGTCCAATCCCAAAGTGGCAATCGCTGGCGCCGAAAAAGTGATCGCAGGGGTAAAATGGGGCGGTGCGGCAGACCATGGGCTGCACGGCCACTGCTCGCTATCCGCCACCCATGTTCAGGGGGATCCCATGACACTGACCGACCGCTGGCAAGCCACCTGGCATACATTGGGCATGACGCCGATGCGTGAGCGCTTCGAAGCGCAGGCCCGTTGTAATCTGGCGCGTTACCGCACCGAAGGATAGAACAGCTGCTGGCCGGCCGGCCTGAAGGCGGCGATCTTCGCCTGCCCTTCCTTCGACGTGATCCAGTCGATCAGCTGGCGCGCGCCGGCGTAGTTGATACCTCCGTTGATGCTGTTTGGTTTGATGCCCCCGTGGCGCGTCGGATTGGTGGCGATGATGCCGTACGGGTTGAACATGCGCTTGTCGCCTTCGACCAGAATGGCCAGCCCCGTCTTGGCCTGATAGGTGCTGAAGGTGGCGCGGTCGCTGAGCGTGTAGGCGCCCATCTCGGCCGCCATGTTGAGCACTTCGCCCATGCCCAGGCCCGCCGACACGTAGCGCGCCGGCAGCGCGCCGGCTTCCTTCCAGTACGTTTTCTCCATCAGGTCGGTGCCCGAATTGTCGCCACGCGAGATGAAGGTGCTGGCGCTGGCGCTGATCTTGCGCAGCGCCGCCACCACGTCCTTTCCGCCCTTGATGGCTGCCGGGTCCCTGGGCGGCCCGGCCAGCACGAAGTCGTTGTACATCACGTCGCGCCGGTCCATGCCCCAGCCGTCCTGCACGAACTTGTCTTCGGCGGCGCGCGCGTGCACCAGGGTCACGTCGACGTCGCCGTTCTTGGCCAGTTCAAGCGCCTTGCCGCTGCCCACCGCGATCACGTGCACCTTGATGCCCGTCTTCGCTTCGAAGGCCGGCAGCAGATAGCCCAGCAGGCCGGAGTTATCGGTGCTGGTGGTGGTCGACAGGCGCAGTATCGGCTGCTGCTGCGCGTGGCTGAAAGTGGTGACCGCGGCGAGCATCGCCACCATGAGTAGTTTGAGCATGTCTGTCCTCTTTATCGATATTCGAGATGGCCGTCGCGCAGTTTGAGGCGGCGCACGCCGGGCAGGCCAATCAGGTCGCGGTCGTGGCAGGCCATGACCACCGTGCTGCCGGTTTCCACCAGCGCAGGAATCAGCGCGATCACCTGTTCGCGCGCTGCGCCGTCCAGGTTGGACGTCGGCTCGTCGAGCAGCAGCAGCTTCGGCTGCAGCACCTTGGCGCGCGCCAGCGCCACGCGCTGCTTTTCGCCGCCGGACCAGTGGGCCGGGGCGCTGCCGCGCAGGTGCTGCACGCCGGCCCATTCGATCGCCGCGTCCACCGCCACGTTCATCACGGCCCTGGGCACGCCGCGCGCGGCCAGTCCGTAGCCCACATTCTGTTCGACGCTGGTGGAAAACACGATCGGGTGCTGGTGCACGTAGACGATGGCTTCGCGCAGCGCCCTCGGATACGGCGCCAGCGATGCCGCCTTGCCCAGCCATGTGAGTGCGCCCGTGTCGGCCTGATCGAGCCCGGCCAGCACGCGCAGCAGCGTGCTTTTTCCCGCGCCGTTGACGCCGGTGAGCACATAGGCCTGGGCCGCGTCGAGCGTGAAGCCGGCAATGTCGAACAGCACCCGCTCGCCGTGCACCTTGCGCAGCCGGTCCAGCGTGAGCAGGGTGGTTGAGTTTATCGCAGGGTTCACGAGCGGCCCCTTGCATCGCCCTGCAGGAACATCATGGCGCCGTTCATCAGCAGCGCCACCGCGATCAGCACGATGCCCAGCGCGATGCCCTGTGCGAATTCGCCCTTGCTGGTTTCCAGCGCGATGGCGGTGGTGATGGTGCGGGTTTCGCCGGCGATGTTCCCGCCGATCATGAGCGCGCAGCCGACTTCCGATATCACCCGGCCAAAGCCGCTGATCACCGCCGCCATCACGCCGAAGCGCGCTTCGCGCAGCACAGTCAACATGACGCGGGCGCGCGATGCGCCGTGGGCGACGGCGGTTTCGGCATAACGCGGATCGGCCGCCTGCACCGCCGCCAGCGTGTAGGCCAGCAGCACAGGCAGCGCGATCAGCGCCTGCCCGAAGATTAAACCGCGCTGGGTGAACAGCCATTGCAGGCCGCCCAGCGCGCCGTGGCGCGACAGCAGCAGGTACAGCAGCAGGCCGATCAGCACGGTGGGCAGCGACAGCGCCGCCTGCACCAGCCAGATCACCACGCGCCGCCCGCCGAAGCGGCCGATGGCCAGCGCGTAGCCGCCCAGGATGGCGACGGGAGCGGCCAGCAGCAATGCCGTGACGCTGGTCGACAGCGAGACCCACACGATGCGCCACAGCGCGGCGTCGCCCGCTGCCAGCAGCGCGAACGCCGCGCTCACCGCATCGGGCCAGCTGGTCACGCCGTGGCAGCCACTTCAAACAGGTGGGGCTCGAAGTCGAGCCGTTCGCTGCCCGACAGCGCCAGGAAGTGCTTGCCGGTGCAGCGCGCCAGCAAGGTCATGCCGACTTTGCCGGCCACCATGTGGCCCATCTGCGTGGTGCCCGAGCGCGACAGCAGAAACGGTATGCCCATCTGCGCGCCCTTGATGACCATCTCGGACGTCAGGCGGCCGGTGGTATAGAACACCTTGTCGGCGCCGCCTATACCATCGAGCCACATCAGGCCGGCGATCGCGTCGACCGCGTTGTGACGGCCCACGTCTTCGATAAAATACAGCAGCTCGCCGTCGCTGGAAAACAGCGCGCAGCCGTGCACCGAGCCGGCCTGCTTGTAGATCGACTGCTGCGTACGGATGGTTTCGACGATGCGGTAGATGGTCGACTGGCCCAGGCGCGCATCAGGCGGGAGCGAGATCAGCTCGATCTCGTCCATCAGGCCGCCGAACACGGAGCCCTGCCCGCAGCCGGTGGTGACGACCTTCTTGGCGGTGCGTTCCTCCACGTCGGCGATGCCGTTGCGGGTCACCACGGCCACCGCGTCGACGGCCCAGTCGACCTGCACCGAGACGATGTCGTCGATGCTGCGCACCAGGCGCTGGTTGCGCAGGTAGCCCAGCACCAGCGCCTCGGGCGAGCCGCCCAGGGTCATCAAGGTCACCAGCTCGCGCTTGTCCACGTACACCGTCAGCGGCCGCTCGGCCGGAATGTGGATGGTCGAGCGGCGCCCGCGCTCATCCACCACCTCCACCGGGTGGGTCAGCGGCGCGCTGGAGCGGGACAGCACGGGGCGCATCAGGCAAGCGCCTCGCGCACGGCGTCGAGCCGCTGGCCGCCGCCGTAGCTGGTCTGCTCGGCCACCTCGCCACCCAGGGTAATGCGGATCGCGCAGTACTTGAACTCGGGGATTTTGCCGAACGGGTCCAGCGCCGCGTTGGTCAGCTTGTTGATGGCGGCCTCGTAGTAGCAGAACGGCACGAACACGGCGCCGCGCGGCGAACTGTCGTCGGCGCGCGCATACAGGCTGACCGCGCCGCGCCGCGATTCCAGCGTGATCACGTCGCCCGGCTCGCCGCCCATGGCCGCCAGGTCCAGCGGATGCACCAGCGCCACCGGATCCGGTTCCAGCGAATCGAGCACCGCCGTGCGGCGCGTCATGCTGCCCGTGTGCCAGTGCTCCAGCTGGCGCCCGGTGATCAGCACCATCGGGTAGGTGCTGTCGGGGCGCTCGTCGGCCGGGATGATATCGGCCGGCACAAAGCGGGCGCGCCCACCCTCGCGCGGGAACTGCTCGGTGAACACCACCGCGTCGCCCGGCGCGCCTTCGACCAGACATGGATAGGCCACCGCATGGTCGCGCTCGAGGCGGTCCCACGTGATGCCGGCGATGTTGGGCATCAGGCGGCGCATTTCGTCGAACACTTGCGACACGTGGGTGTAGTTCCAGTCCAGGCCCAGCTGCGCGGCCATCTGCTGGATGATCCACAGGTCCTGGCGTGCATCGCCCGGCGGGTTGAGCGCCTGGCGGCCCAGCTGCACCAGCCGGTCGGTGTTGGTGAAGCTGCCGGTTTTTTCCGGGAAGGCGCTGGCCGGCAAAATGACGTCGGCCAGGTAGGCCGTCTCGGTCAGGAAGATATCCTGCACCACCAGGTGGTCGAGCGCGGCCAGCGCGTTGCGGGCGTGGTTGACGTCCGGGTCCGACATCGCCGGGTTTTCACCCATGATGTACATGCCGCGAATCTCGCCGTGGCCGATGGCGTGCATGATCTCGACCACCGTCAGGCCGGGTTTCGCGTCCAGCGTGGTGTTCCAGGCCGCTTCGAAGCGCGCGTGCGCGGCCGGATTGTCGACCCGCTGGTAATCCGGGAACATCATCGGAATCAGGCCGGCGTCGGACGCGCCCTGCACGTTGTTCTGGCCGCGCAGCGGATGCAGGCCGGTGCCGGGACGGCCGATCTGGCCCGTCATCAGCGCCAGCGCGATCAGGCAGCGCGCGTTGTCGGTGCCGTGGATGTGCTGCGACACGCCCATGCCCCACAAGATCATCGAACCTTTCGAAGTGGCATACAGGCGCGCCACGTAGCGGATGGTTTCCGCGTCGATGCCGCAGATCGGCGCCATCAGTTCCGGACTGTAGCCGGCCACGTTGGCTTCCAGCTCGGCGTAGCCGATGGTGCGGCTGGCGATGAAGTCCTTGTCGACCAGGTTTTCGCTGACGATCACGTGCATCATGGCGTTGAGCAGCGCCACATCGGTGTCCGGCTTGAACTGCAGGTAGCGGTGCGCGCTGCGCGCCAGGTCGGAGCGGCGCGGATCGCACACCACCAGCTTGGTGCCGTTGGCGATGGCGTTCTTGATCCAGGTGGCGGCCACCGGGTGATTGACGGTCGGATTGGCGCCGATGACGATCACCACTTCGGCGTTCATCACGTCCATCACCGGGTTGGAGACGGCGCCCGAGCCGATCCCCTCCAGCAGCGCGGCCACCGACGAGGCGTGGCACAGGCGCGTGCAGTGGTCGACGTTGTTGCTGCCAAAGCCGGTGCGCACCAGCTTCTGGAACAGGTAGGCTTCCTCGTTGCTGCCCTTGGCCGAGCCGAAGCCGGCCAGCGAGCGCTTGCCGTGGGTGTCGCGGATGGTCGCCAGGCTGCCGCCGGCGTAGGCCAGCGCTTCTTCCCAGGTCGCTTCGCGGAACACGTCCAGCACGCGCGCCGGGTCCATCGTAAAGTCGCCCCGCTTGGGCGCGTCGGTGCGGCGGATAAGCGGCACCGTCAGGCGCTGCGGGTGGTTGGCGTAGTCGAAGCCGTAGCGGCCCTTGACGCACAGGCGCGACTGGTTGGCCGGGCCGTCGCGGCCTTCCACGAACAGGATCTTGTTATCTTTGATGTTGTAGGTCAGCTGGCAACCCACGCCGCAGTACGGGCACACCGAGTCGACCTTGGTGTCGGGCGTGGTCAGGCCCACGTCGCGCGCCGGCATCAGCGCGCCCGTCGGGCAAGCCTGCACGCATTCGCCGCAGGCCACGCAGGTGGAGTTGCCCATCGGGTCGTCCATGTCGAACACGATTTTTGTGTCCTCGCCGCGCCAGGCCAGGCCGATCACGTCGTTGACCTGCTCGTCGCGGCAGGCGCGCACGCAGCGGGTGCACTGGATGCAGGCGTCGAGGTTGACGGTGATGGCGGCGTGCGAAGCGTCCTGCTGCGGCTGGCGGCGCGCCTTGAAGCGCGGTTTGCCGACACTGAGCTTACGCGCCCAGATATCGACTTCGTTGTTGCGGGTGTAAGCCGTTTCCGGCATGTCGGACATCAGCAGTTCGAGCACCATCTTTTGCGCGGCGACGGCGCGCTCGCTGTCGGTGACGACCTTCATTCCGTTGGACGGGTTGCGGCAGCACGACGGCGCCAGCACGCGCTCGCCGGCGATTTCGACCATGCAGGAGCGGCAGTTGCCCACCACGTCCATGCCTTCCTTGTAGCACAGGCGGGGGATGTCGATGCCTTCGCGGTCGGCCACTTCGATCAGCGTTTCGTTGGCGTAGGCGGAGACTTCGCGGCCATTGAGTTCGAACGTGACGGCGGTGCCGAGCAGTGCGGCGCGGCCGGGTCGGGTGATTGCGTTCATGGGGCCACCAGAGAAGTTACGATGTCAGTATTGAGTTCATGCGGGAAGTACTTGATCACGCAGTCGAACGGATTCGGCGCCGCCTGACCCAGGCCGCAGATCGAGGCGTCGCGCATGACCTGCGACAGATCGCCCAGCAGCGCCGTATCCCAGACCGGCTGTTCCAGCAGCGTGACCGCCTTGGCGGTGCCCACGCGGCACGGGGTGCACTGGCCGCACGACTCGTTCTTGAAGAATTTGAGCGTGTTGCGCGCGGCATCGGCCGCCGTGTCGTGGTCTGACAGGATCACCACCGCAGCCGAGCCGATGAAGCAGCCGTACGGCTGCAGGGTGTCGAAGTCGAGCGGAATGGCGTTCATCGACGCGGGCAAAATGCCGCCCGAGGCGCCGCCCGGCAGGTAGGCGTAAAAGGTATGGCCGTCGGCCATGCCGCCGCAGTAGTCGTCGATCAGCTGCTGGATGGTGATGCCGGCCGGGGCCAGCTTGACGCCCGGCTCGCGCACGCGCCCGGACACCGAGAACGAGCGCAAGCCTTTGCGGCCGTTCAGGCCATGGCCGGCGAACCAGTCGGCGCCCTTCTCCAGGATGTCGCGCACCCAGTGCAGCGTTTCGAAATTGTGCTGCAAGGTGGGCAGGCCGAATACGCCCACCTGCGCCACGTAGGGCGGGCGCAGGCGCGGCATGCCGCGCTTGCCTTCGATCGATTCGATCATGGCCGATTCCTCGCCGCAGATGTAGGCGCCGGCGCCGCGGCGCAGCACCAGCTTGGGCATGCCCGGCATGGGCGGGTCGGCGCGCAGGCGCGCCAGCTCCGCTTCGAGCATGGCGCGGCAGCCGTGGTACTCGTCGCGCAGGTAGATGAAAATGGTTTCCACATCGGTCACCCAGCCGGCGATCAGCGCGCCTTCGATGAAGCGGTGCGGATCGCGCTCCAGATAAAAGCGGTCCTTGAAGGTGCCCGGCTCGCCTTCGTCGAGGTTGATCGCCATCAGACGTGGCGCCGGTTCCGCGCGCACGATGCGCCACTTGCGCCCCGTGGGAAAGCCGGCGCCGCCCAGGCCGCGCAGACCCGAGTGCTCCATCTTGGCGATGACGGCTTCCGCATCGTGCACACCGGTCACGCAGTCGCGCAGCAAGGCGTAGCCGCCAGTGGCGCGGTAGGCGTCGTAGTCGATGAAGCCGGTCGGCTCATGGGTGATGTGACCACCCGCCACCGCCGCGGCCACCGTTTCAACCGTTGCGTTGGGAACCGGATGCTGGCCCACCGCCACGGCAGGCGCCTGCTCGCAACGCCCGATGCAGGGCGCGCCGATGACGCGCACTTCGGTGCCGAGGATCGCCGGCAGCCGTTCGATCAGGTCGCGCGCGCCGGCCATTTCGCACGACAGGCCGTCGCACACGCGCACCGTCAGCGCGGCCGGCGCAGCGCCGCCTTCCTTGACGATGTCGAAGTGGTGATAAAAGCTGGCCACCTCGTACACCTCGGTCTGGGCCAGGCGCATTTCCTGCGCCAGCGCGGCCATGTGCGCGGCCGACAGGCAGCCATGGGCATCCTGGATCTTGTGCAGGTGCTCGATGAGCAGGTCGCTCTGGCGCGACGCGTCGCCCAGCAGCGCCTGCACTTCCTGCAATGCCTGCGGGTCGACCCGGCGGCCCTTGGGCGCCTGGCGTTTGCGCTGGCGGGTACTGCCCTGCACAGCGATCGGAATGACTGGATGATTCATGGTGTTCCTGATTGATTCGAATTGGTACGGGCAGCGTTGCTCAGTTGGGTGTTCAATGCTGCTTACTTGAAGAACACCACCGCTTTTTGCAGCGTGAGCCAGATGCCGATGGCCAGCGGAATGCCCACCGCGGCCCAGGCGAACACCGCCACGGCCGGGCTGGAACTGCCGCTGGAACCAGTGGCCGATCCGAGGCCGGTGACGGCCGCCAGATCGCGGTCGTGCGCCAGTTTCTTCTCGGCCGCCAGCTCGGCATCGGTCATGAAATACTTGTCGGCAACTGGGCGTACCATCAGGTTGCACAGCAGCCCGACCACGATCAGCGCCGCCAGCACGTACATGGTGACATCATACGCCTGCGCCTTCGGCACGCCGGCGGCGATCTGGTACTCGCGGATGTAGTTCACCAGCACCGGGCCGAACACGCCGGCGGCGGCCCACGCGGTCAGCAGGCGGCCGTGGATGGCGCCCACCATTTGGGTGCCGAACAGGTCGGCCAGGTAGGCCGGAATGGTGGCGAAGCCGCCGCCGTACATCGACAAGATGATACAGAACGAGGCGACGAACAGGGCCAGGTTCAGGTTGTGCGCCATGGTCGGAATCGATGCGTACAGCACCAGGCCGAGCACCAGGAACACGAAGTAGGTCGCCTTGCGGCCGATGAAGTCCGAGCACGAGGCCCACACGAAGCGCCCGCCGATATTAAACAGCGACAGCAGGCCCAGGAAGCTGGCCGCCACCGCCGCGGTCTGGGCTTTCTGCGCCACCGACAGGTCGTTGAAGGCCAGGTCGACGCCGATCAGGCGGCCCGCGAAAATCTCCTGCAGCAGCGGCGAGGCCATGCCCAGGATGCCGATACCGGCCGTCACGTTCAGGCACAGCACGCCCCACAGCAGCCAGAACTGGGGAATCGACCAGACCCGCTTGGCGTGCACGTGGCGCGTGGTGATCATGGTGTTGGCGGCGTTGGCCGGCGGCGGGGTCCAGCCGGCCGGCTTCCAGCCCGAGGCCGGCACGCGGTACGACAGCGCGCCCGACATCATGAAGACGAAGTAGATGGCGGCCATGACCATGAAGGTCTGCCATACGCCGACCGAGTCGGGCGTGGCGAAGTGCTTCATCAGTTCATTGGCCAGCGGCGCGCCGATCACGGCGCCGCCGCCGAAGCCCATGATGGCCATGCCGGTGGCCATGCCGCGGCGGTCCGGGAACCATTTGATCAGGGTGGAGACGGGCGAAATGTAGCCGAGGCCCAGGCCGATGCCGCCGATGACGCCGGAGCCCAGCCACATCATCCACATCTGGTGCTGATGAATGCCGATGGCCGAAATCACCAGGCCGCCGCACCAGCACAAGGCCGAAACCACACCGGCCTTGCGCGGGCCGGCGTGTTCCAGCCAGCCGCCGAACAGAGACGCGGAGGCGCCCAGGAAGACGAAGAACAGCGTGTACATCCAGCCCAGCGAGGCGATCTTCCAGTCGCAGCTTGTCGTAAACAACTCCTGCAGCAAGCTCATGTCGGTCGGACAGGCCAGCGGGTCCTTGATGCCCAGCGCGCGTGACAGCGGCAGCCAGAACACCGAAAAGCCGTAGGCCATGCCGATGCACAGATGAATGGCCAGCGCCGCCGGGGGTACCAGCCAGCGGTTGAACCCAGGACCGGCGATGGTGCGCTCTTTGTCCAGCATACTAAATAGTGCCATTGTCTCCACCTCTGATTTTTAGTTTTTTTGAACACAATATGCTTTTTTAAGCATATAAGTCTTTGAATACAAGCTAGAAATTCAGAGTACCATGATGCAACTAGGGTAGAAAATAGGCTATTTTTAGCATATGTTCAGAGTGCAAATACGTCCCCACTGGGAAATCAGTTTCAATTCCGAAGCGCCGCTGGACACCACCGCGCTGCTGGGTTTACTGTTGGCTGTCCAGGACACCGGCTCGATCGCGCAGGCGGCCAAGGCGGTCAAGCTGTCGTACCGCTACGCCTGGGGTTTGCTGCGCGACGCCGAGCGCCTGTTCGGCGGCCAGTTGCTGGAAACCGGGCGCGGGCGCGGCACCTTACTGACGCCGCTGGCGCAGAAACTGGTGTGGGCCGACCGGCGCATCGCCGCGCGCCTGTCGCCCACGCTGGAAAGTCTGGCGTCGGAACTGGAAGCGGAACTGGGCAAGATGGCGGCGCACCGCCTGCCCATGATCCGCATGGATGCCAGCCACGGTTTCGCGGTGGCGGCGCTGATGGTCCAGTTGAACAAGATCGAAATGCCGATCGAACTACGCTACCGCAACAGCACCGACGCGGTGGCTGCGCTGTCGCGGCGCGAATGCGATCTGGCCGGCTTTCACGTGCCGTGCGGGCAGTTCGAACAGGCCGCGTTCGCGTGGTATGCCCAGTGGCTCGATCCGGAGCAGCACTGCCTGATCCATCTGGCGGTGCGCGACCAGGGCTTGTTCGCCGCGCCCGGCAATCCGCTGGGCATACAGGGGCTGGCCGATCTGGCGCGCGCCGATGTGCGCTTTGTGAACCGGCAGGTCGGGTCGGGCACGCGCATGCTGTTCGAGCTGCTGCTGACCGCGGCCGGCATGACGCCGTGCGATATCAACGGCTTTAATACGGCGGAGTTCACTCATTCGGCGGTGGCCGCGTACATCGCCAGCGACATGGCCGACGCGGGCGTGGGCGTGCGCACGGCGGCGCAGCGCTTCAAGCTGGAGTTCATTCCGCTGGTGCGCGAACGGTATTTTTTCGCGCTGCGCAAGGATGCGCTGAATGATCCGCTGGTGAAGCAGTTCGTGGGGATGCTGCAGCTGCCCGCGTATCACGCCTGCGTTAATGATTTGACGGGATACGATGCGGCGCAGACGGGGACGATTTTGTCGCTGGAGCAGGCGTTCGGCGGCTAGGACGTAAAGTCCCTTGCAAGTCGTCGTAGCAGCGGTCGAAGTCACCTCTCACGTACCACCCCTGCAATTACTAACGCCGTCCTCGCGCAGGAGGGTGTCGCAGAACACGCATTTATTTCAAAACCACTGCCATTTGCTCCGTCATCCCCGCGAAAGCGGGGACCCATGCTGAGCATGCAGCACTATGGAAGCCGGCTCAGCATGGGTTCCCGCATGCGCGGGAATGA
>CALRYE020000070.1:0-28040 GCA_943372275.1 Janthinobacterium lividum | reverse complement strand
TAGTAAATCGGTACCACCCCTTCCCATCCCGAACAGGACCGTGAAACGATATTACGCCGATGATAGTGCTGCAACCAGTGTGAAAGTAGGTTATCGTCAGGCTAGTTATAAGAAGAAAACCCCGCAGAAATGTGGGGTTTTTTTTCGTCCGCACAGAAGTGATTTTTACTTTCCAAGACTTGTTCTAACTATCAATTGCTCTGTGCCCGTACAGTCGTGAGCACATATAAAATCTCCGCCTCCAAAGCCAAAATCAGTTCAATTATAACAATGTTGTGATTTAATGATGGTTCACATTTTACATGGGAACCCTATGAAAATCCGCCTCCTGCTTCCCCTGCTCCTCGCCAGCGCCCTGAGTGTCAGTGCCCATGCGAAAGTACATGTCTACGAATTCACAGCCAGCGTCAGCTCTATGCAGTGGGGCAACACTACCCCTGAAAAGATGGACAGTTGGGTGCCAGGCAGTGCGCTTAGCTTAGGCGATACCATCAACGGCCGCTTTTCATTTGACGACGCACCGTTGCAAAATTATGTGCCGCCCGATCCAGCCGAGTACAGTGCCGGCGGTAGCGGCCTGGGCAACGCCATTTCTGTCGAGGTCAGTCCTAACCGGCAAAGCGTCGACACTGCCGGGATGGCGGGCAGTCTGTTCGCCTCCAACAGTGTCCAAGGCGCCAACGCGTTCGTCCAGATTGCCCATTTCAGCGACGATGTCACTGTATATGTCAATTTTGAAGGCGGCAGACCTGGCCAATTTTCCGACGCATCCATTCCCTTCAATTTGTCATTGTCGAGTTATCCCAGCGGTAGCGTGGTTTTCTTCTGGGACACTCCCGAGACTGCCTACATCGCTGCTGTGGGAACGATCGATAGCCTGACCAACGTCACGCCCGTTCCGGAGCCGTCTGTTTACCTGATGCTAGGCGCTGGCCTGGCCGTTGTTGGCGCCGGAGTCCGGCGCAGACGGAAGAATGTCCTGCATGCGTAAAGCTGGTTGACGCGGTGACGCAAGCGTGCGAGGTCCGGTCGCCGGACTGATGAGGCATATCAGTCCGGATGTAGATTCCATGAGGCAATATATCGATACGACCCCCACTCAGACCAAGGACGCCATGGATACCGCAGCCGAATCGAGCAAACTTGAACAGAAACTGCTGGCGCCGATCGGCGCCATCGTGGAAAAGCACAAGAGCGACTTGCTGCCGCTGATGGTAGGAAAGTCAGCGGCGCTGTCGCACGCCGCGCTCAAAAATGACGACGTGGTGCGCAAGGTGGCCACGTATTGCTACGCGCTGCTGCCCAGCCTGGTCCGCTTCGCCGTCAAAGAGTCCGTATTCGTTTCGTTTGTGATGAGTAACCGCGAAAAGCTGCTGGGTCACCTGGTGGCGCGGGAAGAAGCGGCGAAAGCCGATCCGTGCCCCCAGCAGACTTGAGCTGCTGGTCAGGCGGCGCCGCGCACGGATGCCTGCTTGACCAGCGCGTCGAGCAAGGGGCGCGCGGCCTCCGCGATCCGCTCCAGGCTCTGTTCCCGCAAGGCTGCGGTATCGACCGTGGCATCTGAATTCAGTCCGGCCCAGCGCAGCAGTGCCGCTGCCGCGGCCGGCGTATCGAACATCCCATGCAGGTAGCTGCCGAGAATTTGGCCGTCGTCCGACAGCGCGCCTTCCGGCCGGCCCGCCACATCGAAGGCGGGCCGTGCCAGCGCCGCGCCGCGTGATACCCCCATGTGAATCTCGTACGCCGACACGGGTGCGTCGGCAAACAGGCAGTGGCCCTCGACCCGCACCAGGGTTTTTTTGAGCGTGAGTTCAGTGTCGATATCGAGCAGCCCGAGCGCGTCGGTGATGCCGGCTTCGCCTTCCACCCCATGCGGGTCCGCCACGCTGTTACCCAGCATCTGAAAGCCGCCGCAGATGCCGATTACCTTGCCGCCATAACGCAGATGTCTGGCCAGATACGGTCCCCAGCCCTGCTGCAGCAGCCAGGCCAGATCGGCGCGGGTGTTCTTGGTACCGGGGATGATCACCAGGTCGCCCGCGGGAATCGGCGTGCCGCGGCCGGCGAAGTGCAGATCCACGTCGGGATGCGCGCGCAGCGCGTCGAAGTCGGTGTGATTGCTCATGCGCGGCAGGCGCGCGACGACGACCTTGAATGCGCCGCGCTTTGCCTGCACGGTGTCGACCGCATCTTCCGCGTCGAGAAACAGCTCCTGCAGATAGGGCAGCACCGCCAGCACAGGTTTGCCGGTCTGGCGTTCCAGCCATTCGAGGCCGGAGTCGAGCAGCGACAGGTCGCCCCGGAAGCGGTTGATCACAAAGCCGACGATGCGCGCGCGCTCGCTCTCGGACAGGCAGGCCAGCGTGCCGATGATATGCGCGAACACGCCGCCGCGGTCGATGTCGGCCACCAGCACCACCGGGCAGTCGACCGCTTCGGCGAATCCCATGTTGGCGATGTCGCGTTCGCGCAGGTTGATCTCGGCCGGGCTGCCGGCGCCTTCGACGATGATGGCCTCGTATTTGCCCTGCAGGCGCCGGTACGATTCGAGCACCGCTTCCATGGCCACCGTCTTGTACTGCTGATAGTCGCGCGCATTCATCTCGGCGCGTACCTTGCCATGAATGACTACCTGCGCACCCACGTTACTCGATGGCTTGAGCAGCACCGGATTCATGTCCGTGTGCGCTTCCAGCCCTGCGGCAATCGCCTGCAGCGCCTGGGCGCGGCCGATCTCGCCGCCATCGGCCGTGACGGCGCTGTTGAGCGCCATGTTCTGGGGCTTGAACGGCACCACCGCCACGCCCTCGTTGCGCAGCAGCCGGCACAGGGCCGCCACCACCGTCGTCTTGCCGGCGTCGGAAGTGGTCCCCTGAATCATCAGTGTGGAAAATGGCAGCTTCATGGGGCGCTGCGGCGTTGACGCGCCACGTCCAGTTTTTCGCACAAAGCGGTGGTGCCGGCGATCATGCGCGGGCCTGCGCGGTTGAGCAGATTGCCATCGAGCTGGAACAGGTTGGCGCGCTTCACGGCCGTCATGGTGGTGTAGGGCTTCCACAGGTTAACGCCGCCGTCGTCCTTGCTGCGCGCCCCGGTGCTGAAGATCGCCTCCGGGTCGAGCTGCAGCACCGATTCGACGCTGACCACGGGCGCGGTGATCTTCATGCCGGCGAAGATGTTCTCGCCCCCGCACAAGCGCACCGCATCGCTGACGATATGGCCGCCGCTGAGCGTATAGAGCGGCTTGTCCCACACCTGGTAGAACATGCGTACAGGCGGGCGATTGGCGTAGCGTTTGGCCAGCGTGGCGAGCTGGCCGCGCAGTTCCGCAGCGGCGCCGTTGGCCACCGTTTCCGTGCCCATCAACTTGCCCAGCCGGGTCAGACTGCTGGCGATGTCGTCCAGCTTGCGCGGCTCACTATGGAACATTGGGATGCCGAGCGCGCGGATCTGCTCGATCTGGCGCTCCGAACTGCCATGCATCCAGACCACGATCAGGTCGGGCTTGAGGGCGATCACGCGTTCCATGTCGACCTGGCGATTGCTGCCAACCTGCGGCAGGCGCTTGGCGGCTTCCGGATAGTCGCTGTAGCTGACCACGCCCACCACGCGCGGGCCGCCGCCGGCGGCAAACACCAGTTCAGTCACATGCGGGGCCATGGCGATCACGCGCAGGGCGGGCTGCTGCAGCGTGACGGTCAAACCGTCGTCGTCAACCACCGTGATGGCAGCCGATGCGTTAAAGGCCAATGCGTTGAAGGCCGCAGCGGCGGCCAGGGCAAATAAGTGCTTCATGATCGATCCCGGTTCCATTCATGTAATGCGGTTTCAAGGCGGCGCCACGCCGCCTCGTTGGCAGGCAGCCCCAGGCGGATGCCGCGCGCCGATTTTCTAAACAGGCGCACCCAGATGCCGCGCCGCGCCATGTGCTCCCAGAATGCCTCGGGATGCTGTTCCGGCCACCATTGGAACAGCGAACAGCCCTGCGCCGCAATGCCGTGCGCCGTCAGTAAGGTGCGCAGGCGCAGCGCATCGGCGTCGAGCCGGTCGCGCGCCTGGATCTGCCAGACACGGTCGGCCAGCGCGGCCTTGCAGATCGCTTGCGCCGGGCCGCTGACCGTCCATGGCCCTAGCGCATCGGCCAGGCGCGCCAGCAGGCCGGCCTCGGCGCCGACGAAGCCCACGCGCGCGCCGGCCAGCCCGAAGAATTTGCCGACCGAGCGCAAGACGATCAGCCCTGGACGGTCGGACGACGAGGCCACGCTCAGTTCGGGCGTCATGTCCGCGAACGCCTCATCCACCACCAGCCAGCCGCCGCGCTGCGTTAGCTGCTCGGCCCATGCCAGCAAACGTCCCGGCGGCACCCGCGCGCCGGTGGGATTATTTGGATTGCACACCACCATCACGTCGCACAACGCAACTTCGGTATCCAGCGCGTCGTAGGCGACTTCACGCATGGTGTGACCATGGCGTGCCCAGTGGTGCGCATGCTCGGCATATGAGGGCGCCGCCACCACCACCCGCGAAGGGGCGCGCAGCGCGGGCAGTGCCTGGATCGCCGCCTGGGTGCCCGCCACGGCCAGCATCGACGGCGCGCCGTAGTAATGTGACGCCGCCGCCAGCAGGTCCGGATCGTGCTCGGGCAGGCGGTGCCATGCCTTGTCCGCCACGTCGGGCGGTGCGTACCAGTGCGGATTGAGCCCGGCCGACAGGTCGATCCACTGGTCCAGCGGACGGCCGAAGCGCTCCGCAGCGTCGCGCAGATTGCCGCCGTGTTCAAGCATGTCCGGCTCCTGCGAGGTAGACCAGCAGCGCGGCCAGCCCGGTGGCCGCCAGCCACAACGCCGTCGTGCGCGCCACCAGCGACCATGCGCGCGCAATGTCGCCGGCGCCTGCCGGCGCGCCCATGCCGAGTGGCGGGCGCTGTTCGATGACGCCGTCGTAGGTTGCCGCGCCGCCCAGCGCCACGCCCAGGGCGCCAGCGCCGCTGGCCATCACCGGGCCCCCGTTCGGACTGCTCCAGGCCGGCGCCTGCGTACGCCAGCAGCGCCAGGCGCGGCCGCGATCGTCCGCCAGCAGCACGTATGACAATGCAGTCAGGCGCGCTGGCACGAAGTTGAGCGCGTCGTCCAGCCGCGCGGCCACACGGCCGAACAGCAGAAAACGCGCGCTGCGGTAACCCCACATGGCGTCGAGCGTATTGGCCAGCCGGAACAGCACGGCGCCAGGGCCACCTGCGACGGCGAACCAGAACAGGGTGCCGAACACTGCATCGTTACCGTTTTCCAGCAGCGACTCGGCGCTGGCCTTGGCCAGATCGGACGCGCTGGCGTTGGCCGTGTCGCGGCTGACGATGCGGCCAGTGAGCGCGCGCGCTTGCGCCAGGTCGTTGTCGACCAGGGCACGACCGATCGGCAGATTATGCTCGCGCAGGCTGCGCAGCCCGATGGCGAAATACAGCAGCAGCGCATGTACCCACCAGCCGCCGTGCCAGCACGCCAGCCAGGCCAGTGCGCTTAATGGCAGCACCGCCAGCGCCCAGGCCAGGGCGCCACGCAGCAGCTGCGCGCCGCGCGCATTCAGGCGCCGTTCGATCCACATTGCCAGGTTGCCGAAGCCGACCAGCGGATGCCAGCGGCGCGCCTCGCCCAGCAGCAGGTCGAGCGCCACGCCGGCCGTCATGAGCAGCGCCACTTCCGCCGCGGACAAGCCACTCAGCATGGCGCGCCCTTGAGCACCAGCGGCAGGCCGGCGGCGATGAACACGGCCCGCTCGGCCAGCGCCGCCACCGCCTGATTCAGGCGGCCCGCCTCGTCGGCGAAGCAGCGCGTCACGGCGCCCATCGGCACGATGCCCAGACCCACTTCGTTCGACACCAGCACGACGTCGCCCGCAGCTTGCTGTAAAGACGCCAGCAGGCGCTCGCGCTGGTCCCAGAACGTGGCCGGCAACTCGATGATGCCCACATCGGGGTACAGCCGGCCATCGGAGAAAATCAGGTTGGTCAGCCATAAGGTCAGGCAGTCGACCAGCACTACGCTGGACGGGCTGGCGTGGCGCGCGATGGCGTCGCCCAGCAGCAGCGGTTCTTCCACCGTCAGCCAGTGCGCCGGCCGGCTGGACCGGTGGTGCGCGATGCGTTCACCCATCTCGCCGTCGCTGGGGCGCGCCGTGGCGATATAGATCACGTCGCGCCCGCTGGCAATCGCCAGCTTTTCGGCGTAGCCGCTTTTGCCCGAGCGCGCGCCACCGAGTATCAGTGTGACCGTCATGGCGCACTCCTTGTGAACAGCGCCGCCACAGCGGCCGGATTGGACGCAAAATAGGCGTGAAAGTACGATGCCGTCAGCGAGCCGACCCGGTACACGGCCTCGCCTTGCACCAGCGACGGATGCTTGACCGTGTGCGCGGCGGGCGCCACTTCGGTCTCCAGGCGCGAGTAGTGAAAGGTGTGGCCGCGCAGCTGGCCCTGAGCTGTCTCCAGCGCTTGCGAACCCAGTCCGGCCAGGCGCGGCTGCATCGCCACGCTGCCGGGCAGCAGGCCGGCCATCGGCCAGCGCTCGCCGGCCTTGTCGACAAGGCTGCCGGCCAGCGCCATCATGCCGCCGCATTCGGCCAGGATCGGCATGCCGGCCGCATGGCAGGCGCGGATCGAGTCGGTCCAGCGCGTGGCGGCGGCCAGCGCTTCGCCATGCAGTTCCGGATAGCCGCCCGGCAGGTAGACGGCGTCGGCGCCTGCCGGCACCGGCTGGTCGGCCAGCGGCGAAAAGAAGGAGAGCGTGGCGCCCAGCGCACGCAGAGTAGTCAGGTTGGCGGGATACAGGAACGCGAACGCGGCGTCGCGCGCTACGGCGATGGTGGCGCCGGCCAGCAGCGGCGGCACGCGCGCTTCTGCTTGCGGGAGCGCGATGCGGGTGCTGCGCAAGCCGTCCCACGCGGCCTGATCAAATGCCAACTGTGCGGCCAGCTCGTCCAGCAGGGTATCGATCTGCGCCACTTCATCCGGCAGTACCAGACCTAAATGACGCTCGGGCAGCGCGGTGGCCTGGCGCGGCAAGGTCGCGAACAAGGCGCCCCCGCGCAGGGACGCGGCCACCATCGCCGCGTGGCCCGGGCTGGCCACGCGGTTGGCGATCACGCCGGCCAGTTCGACGGGGCCGTAGTCGCGCAGTCCCATCACCACCGCGCCGGCCGTTTGCGCCATCGCCGAGGCATCGATCACCGCCATCACGGGCACGCCGAAGGCGCGCGCCAGGTCGGCTGACGATGGCGTGCCGTCGTACAGGCCCATGACGCCTTCGATCAGGATCACGTCGGCGCAGCGCGCGGCTTCGGCCAGCTGGCTGCGGCACTGCTCCAGTCCCACCATCCACAGGTCGAGCGAGCCGACCGGCGCCCCGCTGGCCCGTTCCAGCAGCATGGGATCGATGAAGTCGGGACCGCATTTGAACACGCGCACGCGCTGGCCGCGCTGCACCAGCGCGCGTGCCAGGGCCGCGGTGACGGTGGTCTTGCCCTGGCCGGAAGCGACCGCCGACACCAGCAGGACCTTGACGTCGACATACGCGTCGACATACGCGTCGACATCCGTGCGCGGAGTCCTTTCACCACTGCTCATCTCACCACTCCGTGCCGGCTTGCGCGCCAATGCCCGCCTTGAAGGCGTGCTTGACCACCGCCATTTCGGTGACGGTATCGGCAATCTCGATCAGCTCGTCCGGCGCGCCGCGGCCCGTGATGACCACGTGCTGCATCTGCGGGCGCTCGAGCAGGTCGGCGATCACGGTGTCGACATCCAGGTAACGGTACTTGAGCGCGATATTGAGTTCGTCGAACAGCACCAGGCCGATGGCCGGGTCGGACAAAAAGCGCTTAGCCAGCTCCCAGGCCTGCTCGGCTTTTTCGATGTCGCGCTCGCGGTTCTGGGTCTCCCAGGTGTAGCCTTCGCCCATGGCGTGGAACTCGACTTCGTCGGGAAAGCGGCGCAGGAATTTCTCTTCGCCGGTCGACATGGCGCCTTTGATGAACTGCACCACGGCGACCTTCATCCCATGGCCCATGGCGCGCACCACCATGCCGAAGGCGCTGGAGCTCTTGCCCTTGCCGTTGCCGGTATTGACGATGATGATGCCGATGTTCTTGTCGGCGGCCGCGATCTTCTGGTCGATGACGGCTTTTTTGCGCTCCATGCGGGCGCGGTGGCGTTCGTTGATGTCGTTCAAAGCTGGTCCTCGGTGGGAATGAAAATGCGGCGCGCGCCGTGCGTGATGACTTCGATGGGGTGGCCCAGGTAGCGGCTCAGCAGCGGTGCCTGCATGACCTGCTCCACGCTGCCCGCCTGCCATTCGCCGTCGCCCATCATCAACAGCGCATGCGAGGCGGCGCGGTGCGCCAGATTCAGGTCGTGGCCGATCATGATGACGGTTTTGCCCTGTTCGCGGCACAGCTGCGCCAGCAGGCGCATGGTGCTGGTCTGGTGCGCCAGGTCGAGCGCGTTGGCCGGTTCGTCCAGCAGCAGCAGCCGGGTGTCTTGCGCCAGCATGGCGGCAATCGCCACACGCTGGCGCTCGCCGCCGGACAGGCTGCGCACGTCGCGCTCGGCCAGATGCGCCACTTCCATCGCCTCCAGCGCGGCGCGCGCGGCCACGAAGTCGTCGCTGCCTTCCCAGTAACGGTTGGCGTGATACGGGTGGCGCGCGGCCAGCACGGTTTCGATCGCCCGGTAGGCAAACGCATCGCTGCGCGACTGGGCCAGAAACGCGCGCTGGCGTGCCAGCTCCGGCAGCGGCCAGTCGGCCAGTGCCCGGCCTTGCAGCGACACGCTGCCGCCTTCGGCATCGCGCAAACCGGCCAGCGTGCGCATCAAGGTACTTTTGCCGGCGCCGTTACGGCCGATGATGCACCAGCATTCGCCGCGATTGACTTGCCAGTCGAGCTTTTCGACCAGCACGCGCGCGCCGGCGCGCAGCAGCAGGCCATGGGTGGCGATCATGGGTTCAAGGGGGAGGAGGGTGCTCATTGGCGGTGCAGCCGGTGAAGCTGGAACAGGAACACCGGGGCGCCGATCAGCGCCGTGATCACGCCGACCGGCAGCTGCTGCGGCGCCAGCACGGTGCGCGCCAGCGTATCGGCCAGCACCAGGAAGGTCCCGCCGGCCAGGGTTGCGGCCGGAATCAGCACGCGATGGTCGGGACCGCAGGCGAAGCGGCAGGCATGCGGCACGATCAGGCCGACAAAGCCGATGCTGCCGGCGCTTGTCACGGCGCTGGCCGTGAGCAGCCCGGAGATAAAGAACAGCCCTTTGCGCAGCGCACCGACGCGGATGCCCAGCGTGGCCGCGCCTTCGGCATGCAGCGCCAGTACATTCAGCGAGCGCGCGCTGCGCAAGGCGAACAGCACGCCGCCGGCCAGTACCAGCCAGGGCGCCAGCCGCAGCGGCGCGCCGGCCAGGTCGCCGATCATCCAGAAAATCATGCTGCGCAAGCGGCTCTCGGGCGCGATCGACAGCATCAGCGACACCATCGCCATGCAGGCCGACGACATGATCACGCCAGTCAACAGCAGCAGCGACGAGCCGCCTTCGGCCGCGCCGCCGCCGCGCAGGTCGCGCCGCGCCAGCAGGTACAGCAGCCCAGCCACCGCCACCGCGCCCGCGAACGCGGCCGCGTCGACCACCCACAGCGCCGACATGGCCATCAGCGCAGCCAGCGCGCCGACCGAGGCGCCGCCCGAGATCCCCAGCACATACGGGTCGGCCAGCGGATTGCGCAGCAGGGCCTGCATCATCACCCCGGCCAGCGCCAGCGCCGCGCCGGTCACGAACGCGGTCAGCGCGCGCGACAGGCGCAGATCCAGCAGCGTGGCCGCCAGGGTGCCGGCCTGCCCGTGCGCCAGCTCCGCCAGTGCGCCCGGCATGTCGGCCAGCGGCACCGGCACCGAGCCGACCATGCCTGAAAAAATCAGGCTGGCCAGCGCGGCGGCCGACAGGCCGGCGATGACGATCAATGCGCGGTGCGGCACGTTGCGCGAGAGCGGTTGCACGGGGTAAGTCTCCTTGAGCGTTGTGGTTACTAACCGATCTGCCGCGAATGTCATCTGCTGAAAATGTTATCCGCTGCCGATCTTATCTGCTGCCGATCTTAGTCGATCCCGTAGCGCACTCCGGCAAACAAGGTACGCCCGGCGGTGGCGTAATTACGCGCCAGCTCGTAGTCCTTGTCTGCCGCGTTGTTCACGTTCACCAGCGCCGACCAGCCGGACGCGAAGCGGTAGCGCGCATGCAGGTTGACCAGCCCATATCCGGCCAGCGCATTGCGGTTGGCCAGGTCGTCGAAGCGGCGCCCCGAGAACTGCACGTTGACTCCGCTAGTGAAAGCGCCGCTGACGTAATCGGCGCCCAGCTGGCCATGGCGCCGCGCGCGCCGTATCAGCACCTTGCCGGTGGTGTCGTCGCGCGGGTCCTGCCAATCTAGCGAGCCGTGCAAGTCCAGCGCGCCGATGCGGGTGCGCGCTTCGGCCGATACCCCTTCCAGCGTGGCACGGTTGACATTGTAGGCACAGCCGGTCGGATGGGTGCTGACCTCGATCGGGCACTTGGTCAGGTTC
This sequence comes from Janthinobacterium lividum, assembly GCA_943372275.1. Classification (GTDB taxonomy): domain Bacteria; phylum Pseudomonadota; class Gammaproteobacteria; order Burkholderiales; family Burkholderiaceae_D; genus Telluria_A; species Telluria_A lividum_A. The sequence continues at coordinate 17,435 of CALRYE020000070.1, read as the reverse complement.
ACCAGCAGATCGGTCAGGCGGTTGCGGTAGTAGACCACGCCGGCGCTGGTTTGGCCATCGCGGTAGGCCAGGCCCGCTTCCACATTGCGGCCGTGCTCCGGACGATTGCTGGCCACGCCAAAGCCGGCGAAATACAGTTCATTGAAAGTCGGCGCGCGAAAGCTGGTGCCGGCGCTGGCCTTCACGCGCAGCGACGGACTGACGCGGTAGCCGTAGCCGATGCCGCCGGTGGTCTTGGAATCGAACACGCTGCTGTCGTCGATGCGGGCGCTGGCCGTGCCCTGGTGATTGCCGCGGTTGAGCGAGTAGGCCAGCGCGGCGGACTTGGTGGTGCGGGTGCGCGTGAGCGCCGCGCTGCTGCTGGCGATGACTTCTTCGATGCGGCGCTCGGCCAGCAGCTGCAGCAGATCGGTGCCGATGGCCAGCTCGCTCTGCACGCTGTAGAAATTCTGGCGCGTGTGCAGCTTGTTGCGCGCAGTGATGCTGGTCAGGTTGGTGGAGCGGTCGGCCGTTTCCGAGGCCTGCAGCCGCACGCGCCACTTGTCGCTCAACTGGTGGCGCGAGTACAGCGCAATATTGTCCAGGTTCTGGATGGTGCGGGTGTCGTAGCTGGACGCGCCCGAGTCGTACTGGGCGTTCAGGTGGCTGTGCAAATACAGCACGCCCGCTTCGTGGCCTTCAGCCAGGCGCACGCCGATGCTGCCGCTGGCGCTGTCCTTGTCGTAGCCATCGCGGTCGGCGTTGTACGAGGACAGGCCGGGGCGGGTGGCGGAAAAGCCGCTGTCGCCTTCGCGCGCCAGCGAAAACGCATAGTTCACCGCGTGCTCGCCGTCGGTCGAGCCGGCGACCGACACTTCCGCAGCGCGCAAGCTCTTGCTGCCCGCGCCGGCGGCGGCGCGCACGCTGGCCGGTCCCATGCCGCGGCGGGTGAAGATCTGCACCACGCCGCCGATGGCGTCGGCGCCGTACATGGTGGCCAGCGGGCCGTAGACGATCTCGATGCGTTCGATGTTCGCCAGCGGCAGCGTGGCCCAGTTGGCGGTGCCGGTGGTGGACGAGCCGGTGCGCACGCCGTCGACCAGCACCACGCTCTGCTTGGCGTCGGCGCCGCGGATGTACACCGAGGAGCTGTTGCCCGGGCCGCCGTTGCGCGTGACTTCCACGGCGCGCTGCTGCTGCATCAGGTCGATCAGGTTGGATGCGCCCGAGCGCACGATGTCGTCGGCGTCCAGGATCACATGGTCGCTGATGGCGTCGACCGCGTTCTGCGGCGTGCGGCTGGCGGTGACCAGCACCGCAGCCATGGCAGGCTCGGTGGAAGCCTCAGCGTTGGCTGTGGTGTGCAGGGAAGGCGCGAGCATTGCGAGCGCCAGCGAGGACAGCGCCGCGCGGCGTGCTACTGGAAAGGTCATGATGAATCTTCAATTTATGGCGTAAGCCGGCAAACCGGCCGACGTCCCCGTAGGCCAGGTTGAACAGAAGCGCAGAAAAGGATCGCAACGACAGACAGGGAATGTGGCTAGGCCCGGCCGCGCCGCGAACTCCCCGTTCGCACACTTCCACCTGCTTTGGCCGGTATCCGGGCTGGCAAGTGCGGCCGACTCACCTTCCCATGCAAAGCACAGTGGTTATTCGAGGCGGCTTGTCGCTGACAGCGACACTTGCTTACCGTTGCGGGGGCAGCGCACGTTAGCCATGAGACGTATGGCTTCGTGCTTCCCGTTTAACTGCCCACATGGACCTGTGGGCGAGCACCAAAACGAGGCGCATTATACACGCGTACATGAAACAATCGTTCCACTGTGGCGACCGTATGGCAGTGACTGGGATGGCGCCGCCGGGTTTTGCGGCGACAGCTGCGCGCGACTTAGCCGCGCACCAGCGTGAGCACGGCGCCGTAGGCGATGGCATGCGGGCTTGCCGCGGCCTCGCGTGCCATGGCGTGCGGATCGAGTCCGCGCAGGCGGGCGCCGAGCAGGCGGATGGTGCCGGCATGGCAGACGACGATGACTTCACCATGCTCGGGCAAGTCCGCTTCGAAGGCGGCGATACGCTGCGCCATGTCGAACACGCTTTCGCCGCCGCCCGGGCGGTAGTGGGCCACATCGGCGGCCCAGGCGTCGACGCCGGCGCGGTCGATATCGTCCCAGCGGCGCATTTCCCAGTCGCCGAAGTCGAGTTCCACGAGGCGCTCGTCGAGCACCACGCGCGCGCCGAACAGCGCGTGCGCAAGACCGGCGCAGCGCTGCAGCGGACTTGAATAGAGGGACGCGCCATCGGGCAGCTGTGCGCGCAGGGCTGCCAGCGACTGCGCTTGCAGCGCCGGATCGACAGCTAGGTCGGTGCGGCCGTAGCAAACGCCCGGTGCCACGCTGGGCGCCAGATGGCGTACCAGGTGCAGCTTTAACGGCGGCAGGGTCAGCGCCATGCCGCCAGCACGCACAGATAGATCGCCACTTCGCTCACCTGCTGCACCGCGCCCAGGCAGTCGCCGGTGTAGCCGCCGATGCGGCGGCGGCACTTGGCGCCCAGCCACACCGCCACCAGCGCCGACGCGGCCACGGCCGTGCCGACCGACAGCCAGGGCAGGGCACCACTCGCACCGATCAGTCCAGCGGGAATCGCGACGCACAGCGCGCCGATGGCGAATTCGCCACCTGTCATTTCCTGCGCCAGCGGCTTGGCCTTGCCTTCGTCGCGGGCGTAGTCGAGGTGGCGGATCAGCGAAGCTGCCGCCAGGCGCGACAGCGGATGGGCCAGCAGCAGCGCCGCCACCGCGCTGCGCAGATCCATCAGCGCCAGCAGCGTGCACTTCAGTGCCAGGATCAGCACCAGCGCCACCGCGCCATAGGTGCCGATACGCGAGTCCTTCATGATGTCCATGACGCGCTGGCGCGTCATGCCGCCGCCGAAACCGTCGCACATGTCGGCCAAGCCGTCTTCATGGAAAGCGCCGGTCAGGTAGATGGTGGCGGCAGTAGACAGAATCACGGCCACCGGCAAGGGCCACAGCGCGGCGGCGCACCAGTAGACGGCCGCGCCTGCGGCGCCGACCACCACGCCCACCAGCGGGAAATAGCGCGACGCGTGGTGCAGCCAGGCGGCGTCGAAACCCACCCAGGCGGGAATCGGCACGCGCGTGAAGAACTGCAGCGCGATGAAGAACAGGCGGATCTGATGGACGAGCTGCGCCACGCGGGACCTTTAGTCGGACTTGCCGCTCACCTGCGCCGAATCGAAGGTCGCCATGTCGCGCACGAAATTGACCGCGGCATGCAGCAGCGGCAGCGCCAGCGCGCAGCCGGTGCCTTCGCCCAGGCGCAGGCTCAGGTTCAGCAGGGGGCGCGCGCCGAGGTGGGCCAGCATCTGGCGGTGGCCGTGTTCGTCGGAACAGTGCGAAAACACGCAGTAGTCGAGGATGGCCGGTTGCAGGCGCGCCGCCACCAGCAGCGCGCTGGTGACGATGAAGCCGTCGATCAGCAGCACCATGCGGCGCTCGGCCGCGCGCAGCATGGCGCCGGCGATCATGGCGATTTCGAAGCCGCCGAAGGTGGCCAGGATGGCCAGCGCGTCGTCGCCCGTGGCGTGGCGCGCCACCGCCGTCTCGATCACGCGCTGCTTGTGCGCCACGCCGTCGGGCGACAGGCCGGTGCCGGCGCCGACGCAATCGGCCACCGCCACGCCGGTCAGCAGGTGCATCAGGGCGGCGGCAGCGGTGGTGTTCCCGATGCCCATTTCGCCAAAGCCCAGCACATTGCCTTCGAGCGCGTCGACCAGCGCCATGCCGTGGGCCAGCGCGGCGGCGCACTGCTCGCCCGTCATGGCCGGCTGGTGGGCGAAATTGGCCGTGCCGGGGCCGACCTTGCGGTTCAGCAGACCGGCGCGCTGGCCGAAGTCGTGGTTGACGCCCGCGTCGACGATGTGCAGGTCGCAGCCGCTCTGGCGCGCGAACACGTTGATGGCCGCGCCGCCGGCGAGGAAGTTCTCGACCATCTGCCACGTGACGCTTTGCGGGAACGCCGAGATGCCTTCGGCCACCACGCCATGGTCGCCCGCGAAGACCACGATGGCCGGCGTGCGCAGGGCGATCTCGGCGCTCTGCTGCACCAGCCCGATCTGGCGCGCCAGCGTTTCGAGCATGCCCAGACTGCCCAGCGGCTTGGTCTTGTTGGCGATGACGGCATCGAGCCGGGAGGCCAGCGCTTCATTGGTGACGGGAGCTACGACGGGCAGGCGCATGGGTTGACCAAAGGCTAAGAAATTGGGCGCTACGATAGCATACGCGCGCATATGTACGCATCTGCTGCGGCCTGGCGTTCTGGCGCGCCCCGTTCAAGGCCAAAGTGCGGCACAATCTGTGTCAATAATGTCAATTCCGACTGGTTCGACACAGCGCACTTATATAAGAGGCACAACAGGCATGAACGAGCAACTGGCAAGAGATGTGGTGCTGGTCCGCGCCATCGAAACGGCCGACACCAGGCACGAGGTGCTCAGCGACGACGACCGGCTGTATGCCAGCCGCAGCGCGCGCGAACTGGCCCAGTGGCAGGCCGCCGACGGCAAGTCGGCCGTCACCACCGAGCACTTTTTGCAGCAGCGCGCCGAGCAGATCCTCAAGCGTCTGGCCGAGCGCACGCCGGCCTTTGGCGCCTTCATGCGCCGCACCAGCGCCACCCACATGCTGGCCTGGGCACTGCCCTTGCTGGCGCTGGTGGCCGGCGCGGTGCTGGACCGGATCGGCGACCCGCACCGGGTCGATCTGCTGTCGGCGCCGCTGATGGGCATCGTCGGCTGGAACCTGCTGGTGTACGCTGGCCTGCTGCTGATGCTGCCATTCGCCGGGCGCATCAAGCCGCCGTCGGGCCTGATGCGCCGGCTGGCGGTCGGCACGCCGGCCCTGCCGCGCAAGCTGCCCGGCCCCTTGTCGTCGGCGCTGGGCAGCTTCATGGTGGAGTGGAGCACGCTGAGCGCGCCGCTGGTCGGCGCCCGCCTGGCGCGCACGCTGCATCTGGCCGCCGCCATGTTCGGTCTGGGCGCGCTGCTGTCGCTGTATGCGCGCGGCCTGCTGACGCAGTACGTGGCCGGATGGGAGAGCACCTTTCTGGATGCGGCCCAGGTGCACGCGATCCTGTCGGTGGTGTTTGCGCCGGCGGTGGCGCTGTTTCCGCTGGAGCCGTTCACGCTGGCCGACATCGAGGCGCTGCGCTTTGGCGCCGCCCGCACGGCCGAAACCGGCGCGCGCTGGGTGCACCTGTGGGCCGCCACCTTGCTGCTGCTGGTCGTGGTGCCGCGCCTGGTGCTGGCGGCGCTGGCGCACTGGCGCGCGCACCGGTTGCAGCGGCGCTTTCCCATCGACCTGGAGCAGCCGTATTTTCGCAAGCTGGGCGGTGAAGCCGGCACCAGCGCGCCAGCCTTGCTGCGCGTGCTGCCTTACAGTTTTACGCTCGACGAAGCGCGCGACCGGGGTCTCGGCACGCTGGCCGTGATGCTGTTCGGCGAGCAGGCACGCGTGATGCTGCGTCCGTCCAGCGCCTACGGCGAGGAAGCCATCGGCCAGCTGCACGATGTGCAGCTCGATGACGCCAACGTGACCGTCACGGCGGTGCTGTTCAATCTGGCCGCCACGCCGGAAAAGGAAAACCATGGCGCTTTCCTCGACCATCTGCTGCGCGCCACGCCACGCGGCATCGCCGTGCTGGTCGACGAATCGGCACTGACCGAACGTGGCGGCGTGGCCGCGCGCGTGAACGAACGCATCGCCCTGTGGCAGCAGTTTTGCGGCTACCACGGCACCAGCGCTACCATCGTCAATCTGCTCCATCCCGACCTGCGCCCCGTCGACAGCGGCGCCGGTCTCACCGTATCGAAGGCGCCATGAGCGACAGCCAGACCCCCATCAACTCCGCGCACGCCGCAGCCGCGGCCACTCCAGCTGCCGCCACGCCCACCGGGCCGCCGGTGGACATCCAGTTCGCGCTGATTTCGCATACCAACAACGGCAAGACCACCCTGGCGCGCACGCTGGTGGGCGTCGACGTGGGCGAAGTGCGCGACGCGGCCCACGTGACCGTATTCGCCGAATCGCACCTGCTGCTCAAAAGCGCGGCGGGCGACACGCTGCAGCTGTGGGACACCCCCGGCTTCGGCGACTCGGTGCGCCTGCTGCGCCGCCTGGCCATGGCCGGCAATCCGATCGGCTGGTTTTTGCGCGAAGTGCTGGACCGCTACCGCGACAAGCCGTTCTGGCTCAGCCAGCAAGCCCTGCGCACCGCGCGCGATCAGGCCGACGTGGTGCTCTACCTGGTCAACTCGACCGAACACCCGCGCGACGCGGGCTACCTGCCGGCCGAGATGAAAATCCTGGAGTGGCTGGGCAAACCGGTCGCCGTGCTGCTCAACCAGCTGGGACCGCCGCGCCCGGCCGCCGAGGAGCATGCCGAGCAGGCGCGCTGGAAAGAGCACCTGGACCAGTTCCCCATCGTGGGCGAAGTGCTGGCGCTGGATGCCTTTGCGCGCTGCTGGGTGCACGAGCGGGTGTTCTACGACGCTATCGGGCGGCTGATCGCGCAGCCCAAGCACGCCGGCTACGCGCGCCTGTTCGCCGTGTGGGAAGCGAACAACCAGCGCCGTCTGGCCGAGGCGATGCAGGTACTGGCCGAGCATCTGGCCGATGCTGCGCACGACCGTGAAGCGGTCGAGGTGGAAGACAGGACGCTGTTCAAAAGCGCCATGAAGGCGGTCGGGCTGGGCAAGAACGGCGAGCAGCAGCGCCAGGAAAAAGCCATGGGCCGCCTGCTGGAGCGGCTCAACACCAATGTCGGCAAGAGCACGGCCAGGCTGCTGGCCCTGCATCAGCTGGACCCGTCGGACGCGGCCAAGATCAACGCGCGCGTGCGCGAGCACTTCAAGGTGCGCGCGCCAGTGGACAAGGCGCAGGCGGGCCTGATCGGGGCGATTGTGTCGGGCGCGGCGACGGGGCTGTCGGCCGACCTGATGGCCGGCGGGCTGACTTTCGGCGCCGGTGCGCTGATCGGCGGCGTGGTGGGCGCGCTGACCATGGCGGGCGCTGCGTGGGGCTTCAATTCGAGCACCGATCGTAACCAGACCACCATGCAGTTCGCCGACGATTTTCTGCAGACGCTGGTGGTGGGCAGCGTGCTGCGCTACCTGGCGGTGGCGCACTTCGGTCGCGGGCGCGGGAACTTCGTGGAAGGCGAAGCGCCTGCGTTCTGGCAGGCCGAGGTCGAGCAGCAGGTGGCCACTTACTCGGGCGCGCTGGCGCAGGCCTGGGGAAAAGCCCGTGCCGCCGATGACAAAGGCGGTGGAACCGGTGACAGCGACAGTGCGGCGCGCATGCTGTACAACGCTATCGCCGGCATCACCCAGGACACGCTGGAGCATCTGTATCCCGGCTCGCTGGTTAGCCGGATTCCCGCCGTCGATACGCCGTAGCGTGCCGAGCGCCGTTTGCGCCGTAGCGCGCTGACCGCCCATGCGCCGTCGCCGCCCGCGGGGCGACGGCTAAGCCTCAAATTACAGCGAAAGCTGGCGCAGCATGGGCCCTCGCCTTCGCGAGGGCAAGGGGCGGGCTACGGATCGGGCGCGGCGTTTAGAACTGGTAGCGCGCCGACACGCCGGCGAGCCAGTTGCGGCCCGGCGCCGCTTCGTAGTAGCGCTTGTTGGCGTCGCCCACGATGACCGATCCCACATAGTCGCGGTCGGCCAGGTTATTGAGCCGCACGAACTGCTTGAGCTGCCAGCCGCCCATCTGCTGGCGCGCCTGCATGCGCAGGTTCACTACACCATACCCCGGTGCGGGTGCGTCGGCGTTGGCGTCGTCGGCATACACCTTGCTGCTGGCGTAGCCTTCGATGGCCGCGCCGAATGCATCGTCGCTGCGGTTCCACGCCAGTTCGGCGAACACATTCGAGCGCGCCACGCCGGGCAGACGGCTGCCCACGCTGACGTTGCCGAAGCCTTGCTCATAGGTGGCGTTCAGCGAGGTCAGGGCCACGCGCGTGCTCAGGCCCGCCCCCAGCTTGCTTTCCAACGACAGTTCGGCGCCGCGGCGCAGCGTTTCGCTGGCATTGCGGTAGCTGGTGCGTCCGCCGCCCGAGATGTCGACCACCAGCTCATCGTCCGTCCTGACCTGGAACAGCGCGGCGTTGATGCGCGTATTGGCACCAATGACGGCCTTGACACCGGCTTCGGCATGCACGCTGGTGGCCTCGCGCAGTCCATAGTTAAAGCCATTGCCGGCGCCCGAGTAAAACAGTTCGTTCAGCGTCGGCGCTTCGAAGCCGCGGGCGGCGCTGGCATACACATTCAGCACCGGATTGATCTTGTACAGCAGCGCCAGTACCGGCGTGGTGTGGCTGTACTCGACGCCGCCGCTGTCGTTGCCATTGCTGGTGAAGCGATCGGCCACGCCCACTTTCATGCGGCTGTGGCGCAGGCCGGCGGTCAGCGACCAGGGGCCCGACTGCCATTCGGCCTGGGCGTAGGGATCGGTGCTCGACACGGTGTCGGTCTCGTCGCGGCGCAGGTTGCCCTGCAGGCCGAACTGGTTGCCGATGAAGTTCTCGAAGCCGCGCCGCACGTCGCGCGAACGGGCATAGTCAAGACCGAAGGTGGTGCGCAGGGTGCCGCCGGCCAGCGTGCTCTCGGTCGACCAGTTGATGTCGGCGCCGTAGAAGTCGCGGTCGAAGTCCACCACGCCGCCCGACTGGCTGGCCGGCGTCTGCCCGAACCGGGAAAACGCCTGGTACTGGACCACTTTGCGGTTGCCGCCGTAGGCGGTGGCGCGCAGCACGCCCGTGCCGAAGCGCTGCTCCAGCGTGGCGCCGATCTGCTGATGGTCGATGCTCTTGCGCGTGTCGTAGCGATCGGCGATGGTGCGCTTGGGGTTTTGCGTATCGGTCGCATCGGTCTCGCCGGCACGCGGGTCGCGCGCGTAGGTGGCCCAGGTGACGCCCAGCGGGTCCTGGGTGTCGTCCTGCTCCAGCGCGCTGGCGACCACGGTCAGCTTGCCGCTGCCCAGCGCCATGGTCAGCTTGGCGAAGGCCTGGTCGCGCGTCGCCGCGCTGTGGTCGCGGTAGCCGTCGGTCTCGAAGCGCGAGGCATCGATCACGTAGCCCACGCCGTCGGCTTCGCCTTCTGCGGTGGTGTCGACTTTGCGCTGGCCGTAGCTGCCGCCCATGACGGTGGCCTCGACGCTGGGGCGCCCCTTGCCGTCGCGCGTGAACAGGGCGATGGTGCCGCCCGAGTGGTTGCCGTAGATGGCCGAGAAGGGGCCGCGCAGCACTTCGATGCGCTCAGCCGTGTCGAGATTGAAGGTGGCGGCCTGGCCCTGGCCGTCGGGCATGCTGGCCGGGATGCCGTCGGCGATCAGGCGCACGCCGCGCACGCCAAAGGCCGAGCGGGCCCCGAAGCCACGCGAGGAAATCTGCAGATCCTGGGCATAGTTCTGGCGGTTCTGCGCGGTCAGGCCGGGCACCGCGACGAGCGACTCGGAGGCGTTGACGCGGGCCTGCGCGGCTGAAATGCGCGCGCTGTCGATCACGTCGATCGAGGCCGGCAGGTCGAAGCTGGCGTGCTCGATGCGGCTGCCGCTGACCACGACCACATCGGTCACGGGGCCGGCGGGCGCCTCGGCTGCGACTGCGCCGGCCGCGAACAGGCCGGCAATGGCGGCGGCAATGGTGCGGAGGCGCAAGGAAGGAACCATCATGAAAAACTCCGGAAAAAATAGGTGGGAAATGAGGTGGTCAGGGTAGCGGGCACGGCCTGTGCCGACCCGCGCTGCCTGACAAGCGTTAGCAATATACCCGTCATGCACATTTCCTGCCGCATGCCTGTTTGATCAGTGATCAGGTGACACCTGTGTCAAGTTGGTACATGCGAGCAGTCACCCGACGCGGCCGCGCCCGGGCAGCGCCTGGCATGGCGTTTGCAGACGTTCAGACGGCGGCGACGTTGTCCGATGCTCGAGCAATCCATTAAGCAATTCATCGAGCAATCCATCGGGAAACAAGCCTTGCTCACACACATAACCATAGGGAAGAGGACGACATGAATCTCGCGGACATCAGCAAGCTGGGCGTTGCCAATCCTTTCAAGCAGCGCTACGACAATTACATTGGCGGCGCCTGGGTCGCGCCCGTCAAGGGCGAATACTTCGGCAACGTGACGCCGATTACCGGCCAGATCTTCTGTGAAATCGCCCGCTCCACTAGCGAAGATATCGAGCTGGCGCTGGACGCCGCCCATGCAGCCAAGGAGAGCTGGGGCAAAACCTCGCAGGCCGAGCGCGCCAATATCCTCAACAAAATCGCCGACCGCATGGAACAGAATCTGGCGCTGATCGCCACGGCTGAAACGATCGATAACGGCAAACCGATCCGCGAAACGACGGCGGCCGATATTCCGCTGGCGATCGATCATTTCCGTTATTTTGCCGGCTGCATCCGCGCCCAGGAAGGCTCGGTCGCGCAGATCGATCACGAAACGTATGCCTATCATTTCCATGAGCCGCTGGGTGTGGTCGGCCAGATCATTCCGTGGAACTTTCCGATCTTGATGGCGGTGTGGAAGCTGGCGCCGGCGCTGGCGGCGGGCAACTGCGTCGTGCTGAAACCGGCGGAGCAGACGCCAGCGTCGATCATGGTGTTGATCGAGCTGATCGGCGACCTGCTGCCGCCGGGCGTGCTGAACGTGGTTAATGGATTCGGCCTGGAGGCGGGCAAACCGCTGGCGTCCAGCAAGCGCATCGCCAAAATCGCTTTTACGGGAGAAACCGGCACCGGCCGCCTGATCGCCGGCTACGCCGCGCAGAACCTGATTCCCGCCACCTTGGAGCTGGGCGGCAAGTCGCCGAATATTTTCTTTGCCGACGTCATGGATGCGGACGACGCCTTCTTCGACAAATGCCTGGAAGGCTTTGCCATGTTCGCGTTGAATCAAGGCGAAGTGTGCACCTGTCCGTCGCGCGTGCTGATCGAAGAATCGATTTATGACGCGTTCATTGCGCGCGCGCTGGCCCGGGTCGCCACCATCAAGCAGGGCAATCCGCTCGATGCGGCCACCATGATCGGCGCCCAGGCTTCGCAGGAACAGCTGGAAAAAATCCTTTCCTACCTGGATATCGGCAAACAGGAAGGCGCGCAATTGCTGGCCGGGGGCGAACGCAACATGCTCGCCGGCGACATGGAAGGCGGCTATTACGTCACGCCCACCGTGTTCAAGGGCGACAACGCCATGCGCATCTTCCAGGAAGAAATTTTTGGGCCAGTGGTGTCGGTCACCACCTTTAAGGATGAGGCCGATGCCTTGCGGATCGCCAACGACACCCTGTATGGATTGGGCGCCGGCCTGTGGACGCGCGACGGTTCGCGCGCCTTCCGCGTAGGCCGGGCGATCCAGGCCGGGCGCGTCTGGACCAACTGTTATCACCTGTATCCGGCCCACGCCGCGTTCGGTGGCTACAAGCAATCGGGCATCGGCCGCGAGAATCACAAGATGATGCTCGACCACTATCAGCAGACCAAGAATCTGCTGGTCAGCTACAGCCCCAACGCGCTGGGTTTTTTCTGAGGGGGCGGCGTGAATTCCCCGCTTGCCCGCGTGCTGGCCACCGACGCGGCCAACGACATGATCGAGCAGTTGCGCCAGCGTCACGGTCCGCTGATGTTCTTTCAGTCGGGAGGGTGTTGCGACGGCAGCGCGCCCATGTGCTATCCGGTGGGCGAGTTCAGCGTCAGCGACACGGATGTGTATCTCGGCAACCTCAACGGGGCGCCGTTTTACATGGGGCTGGAGCAATTTGCGTACTGGGAGCATACGCAGCTGATCATCGACGTGGTCAACGGTAATGGTGGGATGTTCTCGCTGGATAACGGCACGGGGCGCCGTTTCCTGACCCGCTCGCGCTTGTTCACGGACGAGGAGTTCGCCCTGATCAATGCGCAGCCATCGATCATTCCCGGGTAGTACGCCAGCCATGCCTCCCTTTTCCAGGGGCATGGCTGGTCGTTCCAACCGAAGCCGGCCGGATGGGGGATCCGGCGCAGCATGTGCGCTTACTTCGGCAGTACCGACTCTCCGGTAATCACTAGTTTCGTGGCAACGGCCTTGGCGTGCTTGTGCTGGCCACCGCCCACGTGCAGCGTGTACTGGCCGGGCACAACCTTGCGCGCACCTTGCGCGTCCACCTGCGACAGCGCGCGCGCATCGATGGCCATCGACACCGAGGCGCTGGCGCCGGCTTTCAAGTGCACGCGGCGGAAATCGGCCAGCACAGGATTGGCCTTGTCGTCCGGCTTGGCCAGATACAACTGCACCACTTCATCTCCGTCGCGACGGCCGGTGTTGCGCACGTTCACGTTGACCTTGACCATGTCGCCCGCCTTGACCTTGGCGGCCGACAGGGTAGGGGTGGTATAGGCGAACTGGGTGTAGCTCAGGCCATGGCCGAACGGATACAGCACGGGACCCTTAAAATAGCGATAGGTACGCGTGTTCATCGCGTAATCTTCAAACGGCGGCAAGTCCGCTTCTGACCGGTAAATGGTGTATGGCAAACGGCCGGCGGGATTGGTTTTGCCGGTCAGCACGTTGGCGATCGCCGTCCCGGCCGCTTCGCCCGGATACCAGGCTTGTACGATGGCATCGGCATGCTGTTCCACCCATGGATCGGAAATCGGCCCGCCCGTCAGGTACACCACGATCAGCGGTTTGCCGGTGGCCTTGACCGCTTCCAGCATGCGCCGCTGTGCCTGCGGCAATGCCAGGCTGGTGCGGTCGCCGCCCGTGAAGCCCGGGTAATCGACTTTCATTTCTTCGCCTTCCAGATCGGGCGACAAGCCGACGAACGCGACCACGGCATCGCTGCCCTTGGCGGCGGCAACGGCGGCGTCCAGCAAGGCTTCCTTGGGCGGCACCCAGTCGAGCGCGCTGGCGCGATCTTCGGTGGCGCGCACGTAATCGATGCGCACCGTGTGCGGCTTGGTATCGGTAAAGTTGACCATGATGGGCTTGGTCGTCTGGGTACAATTGCCGGCCACGCAGTTGGCTTCGTTGCCTGGATTGATGCCCGACAGCGCAGGCGTGACGACCAGCTTGTCGTCGATCCAGACTTTTACGTCTGGCAGCGGCTGGCCGGTGCGGCGCGACATGCGAAAACCGATTTCGTACTCGCCCGCCTTGGGCGCGGTGATCACGCCGGTCCAGCGCACCGAAAAGCCCATGGGCGCGAAGCCGACCGGCGCCGAGTTGTAATAGCTGAAGTTGACGACCGGGTCGGTGCGGGTCATGCGCGGCTTGCCGGCAAAGGTCAGGTTGTCGAAGTATTCGCCTTTGAGTCCGGCTTCGTTGCTGCTGGCGGCCACTTTCAGATAGGTTTCCGGCACGGGCATACGCATGCCTTCTATCAACGGTGCGCCGGCAGCGTACGATACCCGTTCAGGACCGAATGCCGCGCGCATCGCGGTCAGCGGCAGCGAGGGATTCAGCGCAATGCCGGTGTAGTTGCCGTCGATGCTTTGCAGCAGCGCCGCATTCGGGCCGATCACGGCGATGCGCGACTTGGTGCTGAGCGGCAGACGGTTGCCCTTGTTCTTGAGCAGCACGATGGCTTCTTCGGCCGCCTGCAAGGCCAGCGCGCGATGCGGGGCGGCATTGATGGCGCTGTAGGGAATGGTGTCGAAGCGGCTGCCGTCGATCAGGCCCATGCGGATGCGCGCCGCCATCAGGCGCACCAGCGAGGTGTTCAGTTCGTCTTCGCGTATCAGGCCTTTGGCGACCGCTTGGGGCAAGGCATTGTAGGTGGTGCCGCAGTCCAGGTCGGTGCCGGCCTTGACCGCCGCCGCCGACGCGCTGGCCGCGTCCGGGTGCGATTTGTGCCCGGTGACCATGTCGTCGATGGAATCGCAGTCGGACACGATGAAACCCTTGAAGCCCCAGTCGCGGCGCAGGCGCTGTTCCAGCAGTGGCGTGGCGCAGGTCGGCGCGCCGTCGACGGCGTTGTAGGCGCACATCAGGGAATAGGCTTTGCCTTCCACCATGGCAGTGCGGAAAGCAGGCAGGTAGGTGTCTTCCAGATCGAAGGGCGAGACGTTGACATTGAAGCCGTGGCGCAATGGCTCGGGGCCGGAGTGCACCACGAAGTGTTTCGGTGTGGCGACACCTTTGTAGAGCAAGGGATTGTCGCCCTGGATGCCGTGGATGAAAGCGACGGCCAGCTTGCCTGCCAGGGTAGGATCTTCGCCGTAGGTTTCCTGACCACGGCCCCAGCGCGGATCGCGGTAAATATTGATGTTGGGCGACCAGTAATTGACGCCGAAGTAGCGGTTGGTGCCGCTCGGATCGCGCCGCAGGGCGGCATTGTAGTTGGCGCGGCCTTCGATCGAGATGGCGTCGCCGATCTTGTCCATCAGCGGGGCGTTCCAGGTGGCGGCCAGGCCGATGGCTTGCGGATAGACCGTGGCGTGGCCAGCGCGGGCGAGGCCGTGCAGCACTTCATTCCACCAGCCATAGCGTTTCAGGCCCAGGCGTTCGATGGCTGGCGCGTTGTCTTGCATCTGCTGGGCTTTTTCCACCAGCGTCATGCGCGCAACCATGTCCTTGGCCCGCTCTTCCGGGCTGAGCTTGGTATCGCGCCATGGGGCGGGCGCGTCCGCCAGGACGTAGGGCGCGGCGAGGGTCAGCCCTGCCAGAAGGGCCATCCGGTATGTCGAACTCATTGCTTGTCTCCAGTTTATTTTTATGGTGCGTCGCTGCCGGGCACACTGTCGCGGCAGCATTGCTGGTAATGGTAGCGCTATCCATCGAATGATTGGAGATTTTTTTTCGTAACAATGAAAGGCAATGCCCCTGATTGACCGACGGGCGTTGAACGGGCATCGGGTTTCACCAACGAGGCGTGTTTACCCGCGGCTACTTGAGGTGCGGCATTTTGCGGTAAATGGTGTTGCGCGAGACGCCGAGCGCACGTGCCGTGGCGGAGACGTTGCCGCCATGCTCTTGTAGCGATTTAAGGATGGCGGAGTGGGCCAGATCCTCAAGATGGGCGCCGGTCCCGGCGTGTTGCGCGCCGGCCGCGCCCATCCCGTTGTCAATATCGTCAAGGAAATCGTCCGGCATGTGTTCCATGCCGATCTGGTGCGCGTCGCCGGCCATGATCACTGCCGTGCGCAGCAGATTGGTGAGCTGGCGGAAGTTGCCCGGCCATTTGTGGCGCCGGAACAGCTGCAGCAGCGGCTCGGCAACGGTGTAGCGCGGCCCGTCCGACACGCTGGCCAATATCTTGTTGACCACCGTTTCCAGGTCGGTGCGCTCGCGCAGGGGCGGCAATTTGACCACCAGGCCATTGAGGCGATAATACAAATCTTCCCGGAACAAGCCTTTGGCCATGCGCTCACGCAAATTCTGGTTGGTGGCGCAAATCAGTTCTACATTCACGGCAATCGACTTGGCGCTGCCCAAAGGCGTGACCATGCGCTCCTGCAGTACCCGCAACAGGCGCGCCTGCAGACCGAGCGGCATGTCGCCTATCTCGTCGAGGAACAGCGTGCCGCCGTTGGCTTGCAGAATTTTGCCAACCGCGCCTTTCTTGCGCGCGCCCGTGAACGCGCCGTCTTCATAGCCGAACAGTTCGGACTCGATCAGGGTTTCCGGAATCGACGCGCAGTTGACGCCCACGAACGGGCTCATGGCGCGGGGTGAATCGTTGTGGATCGCCTGGGCCAGCAGCTCCTTGCCGGTGCCGGTTTCACCCATGATCATGATAGGAATGTCGCGGCCCAGCACCTTGTTGACCTTGTCGATCACAAGCGCCAGTTGCGGGTCGCCCGTGTTCAGGTAGCGCAGGCCGGACAGGCGCGGGGGCGGCGCCAGGGGATTGTCGGCTGAAACATTGTCGCGCGAGGTTGTGGGCGGCGGCGTTGCCAGAGTGCTGTCGGTGAACAGATGCGCTCCATGGCTGAGGCGCAGTTGCGCCCGTCCAAATACCCGCACGCCATTGTGCATGCACAAATCTAGCAGGCCCGGCGAGGCGGTGCGGTAATGATCGTAGAGCGCTGACACGGGCAAGCCGAACAGCGAGCTGAATGTGTGCGACTGGAGCGCGGCGAAGGGTAGGCCCAGCTGGAACAGGCCGCTACGGTTGGCGGAAATGAACCGTCCGCCCGGCGTGAACGACGCTATGCCCTCCATTAACGTGCCGGTGAACTCGTGCCGGGTGTGGAAGTGCAGGGTAATGGCGTCTTCAAACGCGCTGGAGAACAATTGGTTCTCGATCATCAGCGCGGACATGCGCACCAGTGCCATGGTGTGCTTATGAAAGCTGCGCTTGTCACCTGACACGTCGAGCACACCGACCACCGTGCCCTGGTGGTCGCTGATGGGCGCGGCCGAACAAGTCAAAAAATGATTGGCGGCCAGATAGTGCTGCTCGGCATTGACTAGGGTCGCGGTCTTTTCGGCGATGGTCGTGCCGATCGCATTGGTGCCCTTGCTTTCCTCGGACCAGGTCACGCCCGGCTGCAGCCGCACCCGGTTGGCTTTCTCCAAAAAGTCGGCATCGCCCAGCGAATGGACGATCACGCCGTTCGCGTCCGTCAGGATCACCATGTTGTGGGTGTTGACGATTTGCTGGTACAGCGTCTCCATGGCCGGCACCGCATGGGTGTAGAGCATGTGATTCTGCTCGATCAGCAGCGCCAGATGGTTGGGGGCAAGCGGAGTAAAGTCGACATTGGTGTCGGGGCGCAGGCCGTGCGCTTGCGAGCGCTGATGGGAGCGCTCGATGATGTTGTGCAGGTCCGCATCGGAATGCTGCACCGACGCAAGCATGCCGCCGTGAACCGACGCTGGCGCTGGTTGTCGAAACATTAGTGTCTCCGGTTGACCCTGGACTGCGGTTCTCGTGGTGTCATGCTCCCACTAAATGTAGCACTAATGACAGCGTGAAAGCGCACTTCCCACAGATTAGAGATCGCCCTGCTGAGAAAGTTCTTGCGGCTCCCGCAGAGCTTTGCTATAGTTCGCCTCCCCGAAGAAAACGTTAACGAAATCAAGTAGTTGGCGGGTTGTAAAGGGTGCCGCGAAAGCGGCAGGGCAGAAAAAAAGAGGTTGACGGTTCAAGCGAAACGCTTCATAATCTTGCCTCTCTGGTGCTGCGAACATAACGCTTCGCAGCAAACGCCGGAAGAAATACAAAACAAGTTCTTTAAAAATTAACAGTCGATAAGTGTGGGCGTTTGATGAAGGTGCCAAAGACTTCGGTCTTTGAATACTTAAATTATCAAATGTTCACAAAGAAGAAATATAGGCGCTACGAAAGTAGTGGCCTGTCAGTATTTTGAGTGAGCGACCAGTCAGCAATGACTGAGACACGAAAGTGTCTATTAAACAGAGATTAAACTGAAGAGTTTGAT
>CALRYE020000069.1:0-28370 GCA_943372275.1 Janthinobacterium lividum | reverse complement strand
TGGACCATCCGGCTGCCGCCAACCATACCGGCGCGCCGGCCGACGATAGCGCCGGCACCTGGGTGCGGGTGGCCACGCCGCTGGCGCCTGTCGCCGGCGGCAACTGGGGCAGCAACGCCGTGCCGCGCGTGGGCCAGGAAGTGCTGATCGATTTCCTGGAAGGCGACATCGACCGGCCGGCCATCATCGGCGCCGTCTACAACGGCCGCGGCCAGACCGACCAGCAGCACAATCAGGTCAGTCAGGGCGGCGGCGCCAGCAGCGGCAACGCGCCGGCGTGGTTTGCCGGCGAAACCGACGCGCACGCCCATCCGGCGGTGCTGTCGGGGCTGAAGTCGCAGGCCATGAACGCCAGCCAGAGCGGGGTGGGCGCGTACAGCCAGCTGGTGCTCGACGACAGTCCCGGCCAGCCGCGCGTGTCGCTGCAGCGCCATGCGGCCGCCCACCAGGGCAACGATGAACTGAACCTGGGCAGCCTGCGCCATCAGACCGACAACCAGCGGCTGGACGCGGCCGGCTTCGGCGCCGAGCTCAAGTCCGACCGCGCCATGGCGCTACGGGCCGGCAAGGGCATGCTGCTGACCACCAATGCGCGCAACGATGCCAGCGGCGTGCAGCTGGACTCGCGCGAGGCCGTGTCGCAAGTGCAGGCCAGCATGCAATTGCAGGAATCGCTGGCCAAAACGGCTCAGCAGCACAACGCCAAACTCAAGGAAGAACCCGAGCCGGCCAAGCTGCCCGCCATCGAGGGCATGGCCGCCAGCATCGCCACCTTGAACGCGCATAGCGAAGGGGCGGGCGGCAAGAAGGACCTCGGCGGACTGGGCCAGGTGACCGCCTACGACACGCCGCACATCCAGTTATCGGGCGCGGCGGGCATCGTGGCCACCACGCCGGCCGACGCCTTGTTTGCGGCCGGCAGCACCAGCAGCATCACGGCCGGGCAGGACATCAACATCGCCACCCAGGCCAACCTGACCCATCTGGTGATGAGCGGCATCAGCTTGTTCACGTATGGCAAGGCGAGCAATGCCGACAAACCGAATCAGGAAGTGGGCATCAAGCTGCACGCGGCCAGCGGCAAGGTGAGCGCGCAGGCCCAGTCCGACGTGGTGCGCGTAACGGCCGACAAGACCGTCACCGTGGCCAGCGTGACCCAGAGTGTGCGGGTGGCGGCCAAGCAGCACGTGCTGCTCACGGCCCAGGGTGCGTATCTGAAGCTGGAAGGGGGCAACATCATGCTGCATGGCCCCGGCAAGATCGACTTCAAGGCCAGCATGAAGGAGTTGAGCGGCCCGGCCGACGGCACCTTCGGCGCGCCCGAACTGCCCAAGGCCAAGGCCATGTTCGACGAGCAGTTTATCGTCAAAGATGAGCATACCGGCGTGCCGCTGGCCAATATCGCCTACCGCGTCGTGGACGGCAATGGAAACGAATATAACGGCATCACCGATCAGCATGGCCAAACGCAACGCATTTACGGCGCTGCCGCCGATACGCTGAAATTCTTTTTTGACTGAGGACAGAAATACCCATGTCTGACAACACGAACAATTCCTCAACCGATGCCGTCCCTGCTGCGGAAGGCAAGAAGAATACGACGTCCAATAGCCAGGTTACGGTCAAATATCAGCCAAATCGCCTTTACTTCAGGCCAGATACGGCTGAGATAATCAAAGTGGTGGAGCACGAGGCGGCCGCGTTCGAAGCGCATGGTTACGAGATGTGTAAGGTTGTCGACGACCTGCACCTGGCGAACATGGCGGTCTCCAAGTGCGTGACGCGCTACAGTATGGTGATGGATTCGCGTGATCCAACCGTGTTGGCAGGTGCGAAGAAAGACTATGAAAAAGCGCATCAGGAGTTAAAGAAAGCGCAAGCTGCGGTACAAGTCGTGCTGGCGCAGGTTGAGCCACTGGCGAAGATGGCGACAGGAGGAAGCAGTATTGTTGAGTTAATTCCTCTGTCGTCTGCGCGGATCGGAACGCAAGCAAATCCCTCTGGCAATCGGCAGTTAGGAAAGAAAACCACGTTCGTTATTTCAAAGCGAATCAACAGTATATGGCCGAAAATCTCGCTGCAGGGTGGTCCGCCGGAAGCTCCGCCAGCGCCGGGATCGTCGACGCCGCAAGAGAATTTGCTGACACGGGATGCCGATGGAAAACGCAAGATTGATGTCCAGAAGTTAAAGACTCAGCTTAAAGATATAAAGCCAGAATTCAAAGGTTCTATTTGGAAGCCAGATGAGGTTTCTGGCATCTTGTTTGAATGGGCGGAATCCCTGAACAAAAAGCTGGTCTACGAGAACCAGTGGGTGAAAGATAATTTCCATAATAATGTTGAGCTTGGAGCGCAAGCTCAACTGATGCGTTACGCGGCAGGAGCGGGAGCCGAGGCATCATGGGACCCGAAAGCCGGTAAGGTCGGAATGAAGGTGGAGGGGAAGGCCGAGTTTAACCTCGCGGAGGGGAAGGCTGCCCTCGTGGTGTACGCCCCACACCGTATTGGTTGGGTTCTGAAATTTACCAACCCGACCGGAAAGGTTTATCCCTTGGGATCCATTCGCGCCCGGATCGAAGCCATCCTGGCGGGCGTTGTGGGTGCAAGTATTATCCTGGAGGGCGCCGTTGAAGTTGAGGCGAAGGGGCTGAAAGGATTCCGGTACAGAGGCGTGCCGGTCCCTGATGGTACCCCGCCTCCGCCGCTGGACCCGAATGAGGGGCCCAATATCACTCAATCATCGCTGAAGGTCACTCCAGCAAAAGTCGAGGTTGGGGCATTTGCAGGTGCCAAGGCGGACGCGGAGCTAAACGGCGCGCTGCAATGGCTCAACCCGGAGAACGCAAAAAAGGAATTCGAGGATTTCGTCAAAGTCGCGCCTGGTGTTTCCGCTATGGCAGGGCTGGGTGCAGCACTAAAATTTGAAGTAACGTACGAGAATGGAAAGTTTGCCGTGATTGCGGCAGCCAGCCTCTGTTTTGGTTTAGGTGCACGTGGCAAAATTGCATTTGAAACGAATCCATTCTTGATAATTAGATTTTTCTTTTGGTTATTTTATCAATTGCACAACTCAAATTATGAGTGCCTGACATTCGTTACGAGACCAGCCTTTGAAGCTTTTCAGAATATACAATTTCTATCAATACAGACGGGAAAAAAAGTCAGCGAATTTATGTTTGCCGAGGTCGCTGAGCTTGAGGGAACTGTGCAGGTTGTCTTGAAATTACTCGAGAAATCCGAAGAACGAAATGCATTCGCGAAGCGAATATTGAATGAACCCGCCATGCTGCGTATCAGTACACCCGAGACCAAAGGCATGTTGTTGTATCAGCTCACCCGGCATTCAAAAGCTGATTGGGTAGATACCGGGAATTACGTACTGGGCGATGCCTATCATCTGCGCAAGAAAGCCGTGTTGACGATCTTGCGTTGGGTCCAGACCCGCCACGAATGGGAAAATGTTTTGCAACATATGTCTCCTCAAGGTCGCAAGACCGATTTGGATACGCGTCGAACTGTAGCGGAATTTCTACAGAAAGGCGTAATGGACATGGATGACGACATGATGGAGCTCGAACGTCGACTTAAACCTGAGCCTGCTCGCGGCTATCGGGTAGTCGCAAATAACACGATGGATTACAATATGCGCAATTTCGACAGTCCACAGTTTGCGATGGCCAGTGTGGAATCGCTCTCATCAATTGATGTCAGTAATATGGCCTGACGGAGTCGCAGCTAGCTCCGCCTCACAAGCCATGAGCAACACAGCGAAAGTTGTAAGAACGGTTCGTCACGGTACCTTTACTATCAACCAATTTTGGTTCCCGCGTCCTACGTACAAACGTCATGGCGACACGAGGATTGCCATTTGGTTGACCGCGGACGACTTTCTTGGTGCCGACTTGAGGACCGCGGGGATTGTCGACAGGCGAACGGCTGTAATAGTCTTCTGCGTACCAGTCCTCCGTCCACTCAAAGCCGTTCATGCCCAAGTCAAACAAGCCTAACGGGTTAGGTGGGTACATGCCTACGGGCGTGTTCCCCCCACTTTGGCCATTAATTTCTCTGACCTGTTCAAATGTCGCGTAGTTTCTGCCAGGTTCATCCAAACCGTTATCGGTGGCGAAAATCATCAAGCGCCCGCGGGCGCGCGCCGCGTATTCCCATTGCGCTTCCGAGGGAAGACCCATCTGCAAATTGATCTTTTTACCGATCCACTGGCAGTAATTCTTTGCGTCCTGCCAGTCTACACCGACAGGGAACTCTGCGCTTCTTGGATGCTCGCGCACGCCTAAATCCGTGCCGCGCTCCTTATCAACCCTAAATGGTAGCGGAAGGTTATTGGCACCCGCATATATATCGTAATCGGCGAGCGTTACTTTATATTTTGAAATCGAAAAATCTGAAACGATCACCTTGTGCAAGGGTCCATCATCAAGGGGGCCGCTATACTGCATCTTTTCTTCGGAGTGGATCTCACCGAAGTCTCCCATTTGAAATTCGCCGCCCTTTACAAATACCAGCTGCTCTTTCGTTTTTTTGGCAAGTGCCTGGATTTGCGCTTCGCTGGGAGCCGCATTTGCTGTGCAGCCGGCCATTAGATAAGCCACGCCAAGCACCGCACCGAACAGCTTGGTGTGCTGTACAAAATGTCCGTTATTTTTCATTGACTAAATTCCTTAGAGAGATATCGCGACCACTGCAACGTCATTAATAAAGCGAAGTACATTCGTAAATTCCCTGCCGTATGTTGTTTGCTTTGGGAGTGCAAATTGATTTGCACGAGACCGTTCCATTGGGCACGGCAACCGCGAAACGATCATGCACTTCGTGGTCAACTGTCATTTAATCCAAGTGAGGTAGTCCGACATCGAATGTAGAGTATCACACGGATCATTGCGGCCTATGCACCCAAGGCGTCAAGCGCTGCGGGAGCTCTAGGCTCGGCGGATCGAACTCAACAGCACCCAGCCGGAGCCCGTAAAGAACAAACCGAATATGGCAATGACGACAGCCGATCCCCAGCGACTGGCAAAGTCCGGCGTGACGAAATACCTTGGATTGTGCGGGTCAACCAACAGCCGAACCGTGTCACCCTGCTCGTAGGGCGATCCTGCATATGCGGTCAACGAGGTCTGCAGTTGGGGTTTTCCATTGAAAACATATGCGAACACCGGGTAATACGAACCGGCTTGCTTTTTTTGCATACTGGGTTCGAAGTCGACACGCACAATCCGGGCATTCACCTCAACCCCCCGAAGGATAAAGGCCGCGGAAAGATAGATGTCGACGACTGTTCCTGCAATTAAAGCGATTCCGAGGAATAGGATCGCAAGAATTGTTTTCAAGGTTTGCTTTCCGGATGATGAATGTTGGCGATAGTGTAAGGGATTACAGGACTCAATGCCGCTCGTCTGTGCTGGACGGCCGCTTCAGCGTGCGCGTGGCTGCCGGGCCGAACGTGCGGCGCCAATCGCGTGGGCTGACCTGAAAGCGCTTCTTGAAATGCTGGCGGAACGACACCGGCGTTTGAAAGCCGGCAATTTCCGCGATCCGTTCGACTGGCATCGAAGTCGTTTCCAGCAGCTCGCGCGTGTGCTGCAAGCGCTCGTTGACCAGCCAGTCCACCAGCGTCATGCCGGTGGCTTTGTAAAAATGGCGGGTGAACGTCCGGCGGCTCATTGTTGCACGGCTGGCCAGATCATCGATGCTGTGTTGCTTGCCCAGATGCTCGCGCAGGTAATCGAGCAGACGGTTCAGGTGCGCATCCTGGGTCGATTTCGCCATCGGCTGCTCGATGAACTGGGCCTGTCCGCCTTCCCGGTGCGGCGCGATGACCATGCTGCGCGCCACCTTGTTGGCGATCCTGGCGCCATGGTACTGGCGCACTATCTGCAGGCAGCAGTCCAGGCCCGCGCCCGTGCCGGCCGAGGTGATCAGTTTGTCTTGTTCCACATACAGCGCGTTCATATCGAGTTTGACGCGCGGGAAGCGCACGCAGAAATCCTGCTCCGCCATCCAGTGCGTCGATGCGCGCTTACCGTCGAGTAAGCCAGCATATGCGAGCACGTAAGCGCCGTAGCACAGCCCCACCACGTGCGCGCCTCTGGCATGGGCGCGCACCAGCGCGGCTTCCAGGTCCGGATCGGGCCGCGCGGCCAGGTCGTGCCAGCCCGGCACCACCACGATGTCCGCCATGTCGGTCAGCTCCAGGCCGCCGTCCGGTTGCACGGTCAGGGCGCGCTCCGCTGTCAGTGCTTGCGCGCCCGACGAGACGATCTTCAGGTCGAACAGCGGGCCTTCCGGCAACGCCACGCTGAAGATCATGTACGGGACCGAAAAATGGAACGGGCTGAAGTGCGGATACACGATCAAGGCGACGACAGGAGTTTTCATGGTCATGGTGGGGAGAATGTGCGCTTATGGCCCGATTGTGTCGGTTGTTGGCTTGCGGGTCAATTTTAACGGCAGGGCGGTGCGCCCACAATGCCGCTACCGACCCATCACTTGTAAGGAGCAGCATATGCCACACATCAAAGCACTCATTATCGCCATGTCTCTGAGCTTCGCTACGCTTGCCGTCCCGGCCCATGCGCAGCAGGCCGGCGTCTCGGCGCAGATCCTCCAGCCGATTCAATTGCAGCAAATCCGTAACGCCACCGCGAAGATCAGTTATGCAGGCAAAACCTTTCTGGTGGACCCGTTTCTGGCCAAGAAAGGCGCCTATCCCGGGTTCGCCGGCACGTTCAACAGCAAGCTGCGCAACCCGCTGATCGACCTGCCGATCCCAGCCAAGGATGTGCTGAAGGGCGTCGACGCCGTCATCGTCAGCCATATGCATCTCGACCATTGGGACGGCGGCGCCCACGGCTTCATTCCGAAAGCGATTCCCCTGTTCGTGCAGGACGAACAGGACGCGCAACTGATCCGTGCGCAGGGCTACACGGATGTGCGCATCCTCGACGAAGACAGCGCGTTCGAAGGCGTGCAGCTGACCAAGACCGGCGGTCAGCATGGAACCGATGCGATGTACGCCAACAAGGCGATCGCGCAAGGGTTGGGCAAGGCGATGGGCATTGTGTTTCGCGCGCCGGGATTGAAAACCATTTATATCGCCGGTGATACCGTCTGGCGCGGCGATGTCGACCAGACGCTGGCCAAGTTCAAGCCCGACGTCATCGTGCTGAACGCGGGCGACGCGCGCATGATCGGCTACACGGGCTCCATCATCATGGGCAAGGACGATGTGCTGCACGCTTATCAGGCGATGCCGCAAGCGACCATCGTGGCGACCCATATGGACGCGATCAACCATATGACGCTGACCCGCAAGGAACTGCGCGATTACGTGCGCCAGCATGGCATCGAAGACCGTGTGCGCATTCCGGCCGATGGCGAGATGCTGACGTTCTGAGGTTATCGGCACTGACAGCACGCCGCTTCCCGCGGCGTATCGCCATCGATTGCGGAAACGCCCATTCACAGCAATGGTCCTCGCCTGGATGGCCGCATTGCGCTTATCATAACTGCAAGAAAATACCAGAATAGCGCCATCGGCGCCCCCACCTTCCACATGCAGCCCTTCTTCGATCCACGACGACTCATTCGGATAATGCTCCTCTCCGCACTGGCCATGGTCTTTCCGTGCGCGTTAGCCGGGCAACCGGCGCACCCGGAAGAGCCGTCGGGGGTGCACATGACGGCTGATGATCTAACCCGCTTTTTCGATGAACGCGTTCCCGATGAGCTAAAGCGCGGCGGCGTCGCCGGGGCGGCAGTCGCCGTGGTCAGGGACGGGAAGATTCTGTTCGTGCGCGGGTATGGACTTGCCGATGTGGCCAAGGGCATTCCAGTGTCGGGCACCGACACCCTGTTCCGCATCGCATCGCTATCGAAAGTGCTTACCTATACCGCGGTGATGCGACTGGTAGAGGGAGGCAAGATTGAGTTGGACCGCGACATTGGCACCTATCTCGACTTTCCGGTTCCCGCTGCTTTTGGCCAAGCCATTACCATGCGTCACCTGATGACGCATACGGCAGGCTTCGACGATACGATCGAGGACCGCTGGATCAAGGCGGGCCCGCCAGCGCCCGTGCGCGGCTATCTGGTGCGCCACATGCCCAAGCGCCTCTACCCACCGGGATCGACCCCGGCTTACTCCAGCTATGGAACGGCGCTCGCCGCCTATATTCTGGAAAGAGTGTCGGGTCAAAGTTTCGATCGGTATGTCGAGCGTCATATCCTGGGACGGCTTGGCATGCACGATACGAGCTTTCAGCAGCCGCTTCCGCAAGCATTGGCGCGCAGGGCATCGCTGAACTACCTGCGTGTGCAGGCGCCGCCGCGTCCATTCGAAATTACCCGGATCAGCCCGTCAGCCGGCGCATCCAGCACCGCGGCCGACATGGCGAAGTTTATGCTGGCGCATATGTCAGCCGGTGAACATGCGAATACCTTGCTTGGAGCTGATGCCCGTGCACGGATGCATACGGTCTCGTATCGCCATCATCCTGCCGCACCAGGTCTGGCGCTGGGGATGTATGAGATGGAGGAGGGATCGATCCGCGTTCTGGGGCATCATGGCGACACGCCGTTGTCGCACTCGGCAATGTACTTTTTCGCGGATGGCCGAACGGGGCTGTTTGTCGTGCAGAACAGTGGGGTGCATGCCATTCGAAGCAGCCTGTTGAGGCAGTTTGGACAGCGCTATTTTCGCGCGCCACCATTGCTGGCTGAACCGGCTCCCCTTGCAGCGGAACGATCACATCTGCTCGGAAATTATCTGTCGACGTGGAGCTTCGCTTCAAGTCCACTGTACATGAGCAACCTGCTGACCAACCAGACCCTGGTCCGGCAGGGGCCGGGCGAATCGCTCATCATCGGCGCAACCCACCGCAGCGATGGTCAGGCCATCACCTGGAAGCGGATTGCCGACAATGTCTGGTAAAGCGACGACGGGCTGGCCAGAAACGTATTTTTCCGGCGCGACCTGCACGGCGATTGGGTGATGGGACACAGCCGCAATCCTGTCTTCGTAGAAAAACGACTGCCTTGGTGCCAGCATCCCCACATCATCATGGCGACACTGATCGTCTCGCTGCTGGTTCTGTTCTTGCAGGTGATCTGGCGGGCTGCAGCGGTGCTGTTGCGCAGCCGTACCCGCGAGGCGCCCTGCAGCACCGGGTCCGGCAGGGCCGTGAGTAAGGTGAATGTGCTTGCGGCGGTTCTGGCGCTGGCACCATGGCTGCTCTACGGCGCGACAGCGCTTGTGGTCCTGAACGATAACTTACTGGTTTCGACGCCCGCCTTTGGTATCGCGCTGCGCTGCATCCAGGGCCTGGCGTGGGGCGCAGTTGGCGCGATTGCCTTGTGCGTTTGGGCAGTCTATCAAACGTGGCGCGCAACGCCTGCCGCTTGGGGACGGTGTGCCTGGCAAGCGGCCCTCCTGCTTGCCGCGCTGGGTTTGACCGCAGTCGCCGCACAGGGCAATCTGCTGGTATGGGACGGGCGTTGGTGAGCGAATCGTATCTAACGACATTCGCAGCGGGTTCATCACTTGCCGTTTTTTGAGAATTATTGGTCGGGGTGAGAGGATTCGAACCTCCGGCCTCTGCGTCCCGAACGCAGCGCTCTACCAGGCTGAGCCACACCCCGACGGTAGGCAATGCCGCCAGATGACGTTAGCGCTGCGGCAGTGCGCTGTCAACTGCACATACGGCTAGCTTGCGCCCGCTCAGAAATTCGGGTGGGCACGGCCAGCCGCACGGACCATGGCGTCAGAAAAAATACCGCAGCGACGCGCCGCCCTGGAACACTGCGGCGATGGTGCCAGTGCATCCTTCGGCAGCCACACCATGGTCATCGCCGATCACAACGGTGCGTTCAAGCCGAACAGCCAGCCGCAGGTGCGCTTCACCCAATCCGCCGCCGTGATGACGGAGGACGGTATCGACCGATGGCGTACCGAAGCACGCGAGTGCACCAACGCACTGGAGTTCAGCAGCTGGGACTACCGCGCCGTGGGGATCCGTCCTGTCAACGCCATCAGCAATGACAGCGAGGCGATACCCTTGCTGCAACGGGGGTCACTGGATGCCTACGCCTATGCCACGCGCCAGCAGGGCGAGCGCGTGGCGCACCACCAGCTGCAGGGATTGCTCGCCAGAAGACAGATGCACATCGCCGCAGGCACCGTGCGCACGCTGGCGCCGGGTACCACATTCACGCTCACCGGGCAGGCGCATGTGGATGCGGCGGCCCCCGACGAACGCACGTTTCTGATCGTGCGCACCGTTCACCTGATGCACAACAACCTGAGTGCGGAACTGAAGACGGAGGTTCACGCGCGGCTCGATCACGCGGCGCTGGCGCTGCTGATCGAGCGTGAAGGCAGCAATAGCTTGCACGCCGTGGGCAGCGGGGCAGGGGAGCGGCCGATGTATCGCAACCGTATCGATGCCATCGGCAGCAATACTATCTACCGCAGCGATCCACTCGACAAGACGGGACGACCCAGGCACCGGCGTCCGA
Organism: Janthinobacterium lividum; assembly: GCA_943372275.1. Taxonomy (GTDB): domain Bacteria; phylum Pseudomonadota; class Gammaproteobacteria; order Burkholderiales; family Burkholderiaceae_D; genus Telluria_A; species Telluria_A lividum_A. The sequence continues at coordinate 17,837 of CALRYE020000069.1, read as the reverse complement.
CCATGCGTGGCCAGCAGACGGCCATCGTGGTCGGGCCGGCGGGCAGCGTCATTCATACCGACCGCGACCATCGGATCAAAGTGCAGATGCATTGGCAGCGCGGCGCGCTGAGCCACAGCCGGCTGGACCATCCCAGTGCCGCCAACCACACGGGCGCGCCGGCCGACGCCACGGCCGGCACCTGGGTGCGTGTCGCCGCCCTGGTGCCGATGGCAGGCGCCAATTGGGGCGGCCACGCCGTTCCGCGGGTGGGGCAGGAAGTGCTGATCGACTTTTATGAAGGCGACATCGACCGGCCGGTGGTCATCGGCGCCCTCTACAACGGGCGCGGCCACGTCGATCAGCAGGGTAACCAGATCACCAGCGGCGGCGGTGTCAGCACGGGCAACGCGCCCGCCTGGTTCGCGGGCGAGCGGGCTGCGCACGCGCACGCAGCGGTGCTGTCGGGCCTGAAATCGCAGGCGCTCAAGGCCAGCCAGGATGGGGCTGGCGCTTACAGTCAGCTAGTGTTCGATGACAGTGCGGGCCAGTCACGCCTGTCGCTGCAACGGCATGCCGAAGCGCACGATGGCGCCGATGAGTTGAATCTGGGCAGTCTGCGCCATCAGACCGATAACCAGCGACTTGATGCGGCCGGGTTCGGTGCGGAGCTCAAAACCAAAGCTGGCGCGGCGCTGCGCGCGGGCAAGGGGATGCTGTTGTCCACGGATGCGCGCGATCAGGCTAGCGGTGCGCAGATGGACTCGCGCGAGGCGAGTGCGCAGATAGCCCGCGGCCTGGAGCTGCAGCGATCGATGGCGAAAGGCGCAGCAGCATCACGCCAGACTCAAGGACGAGGAGGCATCGGACAAGTTGCCTGCAATTGCCGGCATGGCGGACAGCGTAGCCGAACTCGATGCTGTGGATGGGGGGCAGGGTACCAAGCCGAATAGCGGCAGCGCCTCCGTCACGGAGTCGCAGCGCGAGACACGCAGCGGAAGCCGTAGCCATTGTTGCTGACATTCGTTGGACTGTCGACCAATTGCGGCTCGCGTGCTTTCCGATGGAAGGTCATTGCCGGATGAGTCTGTCCATTCACCAGGCCCCGTATTGCCTTCTTCAGTCCAGTAGGGGCGCCAACCGGGTCTTGAACGGGCGAGCGCTTATAAAAGTCTTTGTGGTACCAATCAACCATCCACTCAAAACCGTTCATCGCAAAATCGTACAACCCGAGAGAATTCGGCGGGTACATTCCAACAGGCATATCGCGCGTTGCATGTCCGCTTATTTTTTCGGTCTGCTCGTGTGTTGGGAAATTTCGGCCAGGTTCTTCTTTCCCGTTATCGGTTGGAAAAATATGGAATTGTCCGCGTGACCTTGCGGCGTATTCCCACTCAGCTTCGGTTGGCAGTCCCATATTCTGATTCAAAAGCTTTCCAAGCCATTGGCAGTAACCCTTGTGCGTCTGCCCAATCGACACCGACGGGGAACAGGCTACTTTGTGGATCTTTTCGTATCCTGAGCTCACCGGCCATGGCCTTCGGACCCACATAAGGCAGGGGCAGGTTATACGACGCTGCGTACAGATCGTATTCAGCGAGCGTGACTTTGAACTTTGAGATGGAAAAATCGGACACCGACACTTGGTGAAGGGGGCCGTCATCCTGTTCGAAACTGTACGGTAGCTTTTCCTCCGAATGTATTTCGCCGAAATCCCCCATCATGAAGTCGCCACCCTTGACGAACACAAGATCATTTTTTGTCTTTTTGACTAGTGCCTGAATCTGAGCATCGGTTGGCGGGGTAGGTTTTGCTTGGCAACCAAAGGCGACACCAGCAACCATCAGCCCCGTTACTACGATGTTCATCCGGTGAGAGACATGGGATTTGAAATACATGTTGAGTTCCTCGGAGAAGTAACGTTGAACTTGGCGAATAAGGGCAGGGTACCATCGTGCCGATTGCCGGATAAGAACATACGAAAAATTCGCCGAATGAACAGAGTTATCCAGGCCAAGGACCAACAAGTGAATGGTTTGCGCAACGCTTCGGAAGGAAAAAGCTGTACCCCGGGATCGACTCCACGGATTCGCAAAATGTCGCGCCTGCGGCTTCGATCAGAGCTTTGCTCGCTCGGTAGCAGGTACATCGTCGACGAGCGTGAAATGTGGCTTGCCGCAATCCTGCCGACCGCCGATGGACTGAGTCCTCATCTGCTGGTTTATTCTAACGATGCCGGTAAGCACTGGCGCAATCTTGTTGCCGATGATCCAAAGTCCCTGCTGCATGGCTGGAGGGGCAGAAAAGACGAGCGATGCGGTAAAAGCCGTTCGCTATGGCGTTGACCTTGGACAATCGCAGTTCACGCTCTTCGGCGAGCACGCTTGCCTTGCGCCCGCCTTATCCCATGCCCGGACAGTCGGTCAAACAGGAACGCCATCGCATACATGGTCAGCGGCAGGCCAACCAGCAGAGGCCAGGCCATTGAACGCACCCGCTCCTGTGGATCACCGAACGACATCAAGCCAGGCAGCAGCATCCACGCCGCGAACACGTGATTCATCATCTGACGCCTGGTGCGGACGATACCGAAGCGCGCCAACACCAGGCTAAGTCCTTCGGCCACGTGATACGACATCAGCACCGCGCCGATCAGCCAGCACAAGACGCCGGCAGTCATCCAGGCTCCTTCGCCTTGCCAGACCATGGGCAGACCGAGCACGAACAAGGTGAGGGTATAGAGAATATGTCGGAAGAGGGAACGCAGGGGACTCGTGGCCGCAACTTCGGGGTTTGACAGATCGGTTCGCTTACGCTTCACCATCAACATCCCCGGGCTGGGTCAGTAACGTTACTGTTGCGATTAGCTGCGCCTGCTTGCGCGCCGCTAAGCTGAGACGTATCTAGTGATTCCGGTCTACCGCAAACCTGCACAGCTGCAGCAAACTATCCTTGAACTGACTGTCCGGCAAGTCCGCAATGGCGCCGGCAGCGCGCTCCGCCGCCACGACCGCCTGCTTGCGCGTAAAGTCCAGCGCACCGCTGCTGGTCACCGCCGACAGGATCGCATCGAAATGCTGCTCGTCACCTTGTTCGATGCAATTGCGCACCAGTTCGCGCTGCTCGGGCGTGCCGTTTTCCATCAGATAGATCAGCGGCAGGGTAGGCTTGCCTTCACGCAAATCGTCGCCCACGTTCTTGCCGATTTCGCTGGCGTCGCCGGCATAATCAAGCACGTCGTCGATCAGCTGAAACGCGGTGCCCAGCGAGCGGCCGTATTCGCCGGCCGACTCGACCTGCGCATCGGTGGCGCCGGAAATGAGCGCGCCCAGTTGCGCGGCCGCTTCGAACAGCTTGGCCGTTTTCGACTGGATCACTTGCAGATAGCTCGCTTCGGTCACGTCGGGGTCGTGCATGTTGAGCAGCTGCAGCACTTCGCCTTCGGCAATCACATTGGTCGCGTCCGAGAGGATCTGCATCACCCGCATGTTGTTCAGGCCGACCATCATCTGGAACGAGCGCGAGTACAGGAAGTCGCCCACCAGCACCGACGCGGCGTTGCCGAACAGGGCGTTGGCGGTCTGGCGTCCGCGCCGCATCGACGACTCGTCCACCACGTCGTCGTGCAGCAGGGTGGCGGTGTGGATGAATTCGACCACTGCGGCCAGCTCGTGATGGGCCACGCCCCGGTAACCGTAGGCGTTGGCCACCAGCAGCACCAGCACGGGACGAATCCGCTTGCCGCCGGCACTGATGATGTACTCGGCAATCTGGTTGACCAAGGTGACCTCGGAGTGCAGGCGCGTGCGGATTACCGCGTTGACGGCATCCATGTCCGCAGCGATCGATTGGGCGATGTTATTTTGTTGTGCGTGTAAGATGGCGGCGGACAAGGCAAACCTGCAATAGTCGTTAGGTGCGGCGATTATACGACACAGACGAGCCTCCCGTCCCTTTCGCACGGACCTGCCCGCCAGCCCGCCAGCCCGGCGCGTCCCGCCCCTCGCACCCCATGTTGTCGTTGTGCACATACCACGAACATCGGCGCCTGTGCATGGGTTTTGACGAAAAAATTCCAGTCATGTATAATCTGCGGTTCCCCGGACTTCGGTCGGGGGATTCTTTCAACATAAGATGAGGTTTCAAATCATGTACGCGGTCATAAAAACCGGTGGCAAACAGTATAAAGTTGTCGCTGGCGAAAAACTTAAAGTAGAACAGATACCGGCAGACATTGGTTCCGAACTCACCATCGATCAAGTTCTCGCAGTAGGCGCGGGCGACACCATTAAATTTGGTGCTCCTTTGGTCGAAGGTGCAACGGTACTGGTAACTGTTGTGGCACACGGTCGTCACGATAAAGTGAAGATTTTCAAGATGCGTCGTCGTAAGCACTACCAGAAGCATCAGGGCCATCGCCAGAACTTCACCGAAATCCAAATCGTATCGATCAACGGCTAATCGCCGTTTGCCCGAGTTTTCACCAGCTATCAGGAGTAAAAAATGGCACACAAAAAAGGCGGCGGCACAACGCGCAACGGCCGTGACTCAGAATCAAAACGCCTCGGCGTGAAAGTCTACGGCGGCCAGAGCATCAATGCCGGCGGCATCATCATTCGTCAGCGCGGCACCCCGGTGCGCGCAGGCGAAAACGTTGGCCTGGGCAAGGATCACACCTTGTTCGCACTGGTCGACGGCAAGGTGAAGTTCGTTGTCAAGGGCGCAGGCTCGAAGCAGTTCGTGACAGTTATCCCTAACGAAGTGGTCGCTCAAGCTGCTGCTTAAGCTGTCCAGTCATCGTTCGCGCCTCACCGGCGCACACTTGTAAGGCGCAAGCCTTCCATTGAAAGGCTCTGCCCACGGTAGAGCCTTTTTAGTTTTAAGGCGGCACAGAATATGAAGTTTATCGACGAAGCAAAAATCGAAGTCATCGCAGGCGATGGCGGCAACGGATGCGCCTCGTTTTGCCGTGAGAAGTTCCGCCCCTTCGGCGGTCCTGACGGCGGCGACGGCGGCAAAGGCGGCTCCATCTGGGCCGTGGCCGACCGTAACATCAACACCCTGGTGGATTTCCGCTACTCCAAGATGCACAAGGGTAAAGATGGCGAGCCGGGCCGCGGTGCCGATTGCTATGGCAAGGGCGCCGAAGACATCTACATGCGCATGCCCGTCGGTACGCTGATCATCGATAACAACAACGGCGAAATCATCGCCGACCTGACCGAACACGGCCAGACCGAACTGCTGGCCAAGGGCGGCGAGGGCGGCTGGGGCAACATCCACTTCAAGTCGTCCACCAACCGCGCTCCACGGCAAAAGACCGAAGGCAAGGAAGGCGAACGCCGCGAATTGCGTCTGGAACTCAAAGTGCTGGCCGACGTCGGTTTGCTGGGCATGCCCAACGCCGGCAAGTCGACCTTCATCACGGCCGTGTCGAACGCCAAGCCGAAGATCGCCGACTACCCGTTCACCACCTTGCACCCGAATCTGGGCGTGGTGCGCGTGTCGCACGAGAAAAGCTTCGTCATCGCCGACATTCCCGGCCTGATCGAAGGCGCTTCCGAAGGCGCCGGGCTGGGTCACCAGTTCCTGCGTCACTTGCAGCGCACGGGTTTACTGCTGCACATCGTCGACATGGCGCCGTTCGAAACCAACGTCGATCCGGTCAAGGAAGCCAAGGCCCTGGTCAAGGAGCTGGAAAAGTACGACGAGTCGCTGGTCGACAAGCCGCGCTGGTTCGTGCTCAACAAGCTGGACGTGGTGCCCGAAGCGGATCGCAAGAAGCTGGTCAAGGATTTCGTCAAGCGCATGGCCTGGAAGGGTCCCGTGTTTGAAATCTCGGCGCTGAGCCACGAAGGCTGCCCGGAGCTGGTCAACGCCATCTACCTGCACCTTGAGACCAAGCGCAACAGCGAGCACCGCGCCGAAGAAACGCAGATGACGGAAGAGGCACGCGGCATCGCGTCGATCGATCCGGACGATCCGCGCTTCAAAATTCTCGATTAACATTGGCAGCGCGCCCATGATGGACGTCGCACCCGGCGAGGTTCCGCGCGTCGATGCGCTGACTGAAGCACGCAACAGCGCGCGCACCAGCGCGCGCGCCAGCCGGCGCGCCTGGCTGCGTACGCGCCTGCTGCGCCTGATCGCGTCGCTCAGCTCGGCCGCCGCGCTGTTCGCCTTTCTCGATCCGGACCGCGTCGCGATCGTCATGGGTTTGTTTCTCGTTGGCGTGAACGGCTACAGCCAGTTCTACGCCATCTATGTCGGCGTCAGGCTCGCTACCGCGGCCCTGGCCCTGTTAGCAGCAAGGAATGGCGACCAGCCGCTCCTCGGCGATATCACTGCATTATTTATCCTGGCGCAACCGGCCGGCCGCCTCGTCGCGGCCATGGCGATCGGCTTGCCCAAGGGCTTGTTGCTGGCTGTGTGCGGGATCGAACTGGCATGCGGCCTGGCGCTGCTTGCGCTGCGACCCCGGACGGACGGATTGCGCTGAAGTTATTGAATCTGCTGAATTGCTGAATGGCTGAAAATCGCTGACATGAAATCTGTCATACAAAGCGCTACGCGCATCATCATCAAGGTCGGGTCCTCGCTGGTCACCAACGACGGACGCGGGCTCGACCACGCCGCCATCGCCCGCTGGGCCTCCCAGATCGCCGCCCTGCGTGCGCTGGGCAAGGAAGTGGTGCTGGTCAGCTCGGGCGCCATCGCCGAAGGCATGCTGCGCCTGGGCTTCGAAAAGCGCCCCACCGATATCCACGAACTGCAGGCCTGCGCCGCCGTGGGCCAGATGGGCCTGGCGCAAATCTACGAGACCAGTTTTCGCGCGCATGACCTGCGCACGGCGCAAGTGCTGCTCACGCATGCCGACCTGGCCGACCGCGAACGCTACCTGAACGCCCGCTCCACGCTGACCACCTTGCTGCGCATGGGCGTGGTGCCGATCATCAACGAGAACGACACGGTCGTGACCGACGAAATCAAGTTCGGCGACAACGATACCCTGGGCGCGCTGGTGGCCAATCTGATCGAAGCGGACGCGCTGGTCATCCTGACCGACCAGCATGGCCTGTTCAGTGCCGACCCGCGCAAGGACCCCACCGCCGTGCTGATCGCGCAGGGCGCGGCGGGCGATCCGGCGCTCGAAGCGATGGCGGGCGGCGCGGGCAGCAGCCTGGGCCGCGGCGGCATGCTGACCAAGATCCTGGCGGCCAAGCGCGCGGCCCGTTCCGGTGCGCACACGATTATTGCCTGGGGGCGCGACAGCGATGTGCTGTCCCGGCTCGCAGCCGGCGAAGCGATCGGCACGCAGCTGACGGCGCAGACCGGCCAGCTGACGGCGCGCAAGCAGTGGATGTCGGATCATTTGCATACAGCCGGCAAGGTCGTGCTCGACGCTGGCGCGGTGCAGAAGCTGTCGAAAGAAGGCAAGTCGCTGTTGCCGATCGGCGTGGTCGAAGTACGCGGCGAGTTTGGGCGCGGCGCGGTGATCACCTGCTTGTCGGAAGACGGAACGTCGATTGCGCGCGGCTTAAGCAATTACACCAGCAGCGAAGCGCGCCGCATCATGCGCAAGCCGTCGTCGGAGATCGAAGCGGTGCTGGGATTCCTCGAAGGGCAGGAGCTGATTCATCGGGATAATCTGGTGCTGTTGTAACGCCAGCTGCGATCGGATAACCCGATCATCCGCACCGTCGTCCCCGCTTTCGCGGGGAAGACGGATTAGGCGCTAGTGATGAAAATGGCGCCGCTAGTTAAACACTTCACGTGTGCGACACCATCAAACCCCATCCGGCGCCGGCGTCTTCTGTTTGTACTCACACAAATCCCGGATAATGCAGTTCCAGCACAGCGGCTTGCGCGCAATGCACGTGTAACGCCCATGCAAAATCAGCCAGTGATGCGCGTCGTGTAAAAACTCCTTCGGCACGAACTTGAGCAGCTTCTGCTCGACCACCATCACATCCTTGCCCGGCGCGATGCCGGTGCGGTTGGACACCCGGAAAATATGCGTGTCGACCGCCATGGTCGGCTCGCCGAACGCCGTATTCATCACCACGTTGGCGGTCTTGCGGCCCACGCCAGGCAGTTCCTCCAGCCACTCCCGGTCGCGCGGCACTTCGCCGCCATGCTTGTCCACCAGGATCTGGCACGTCGCAATCACGTTCTTGGCCTTGGTCGGATACAGCCCGATGGTCTGGATATACGTTTTCAGTTCATCGATGCCCAGATCGAGTATCGCCTGCGGCGTATTCGCCACCGGATACAGCAAGCGGGTCGCCTTGTTGACGCCCACATCGGTGGCCTGCGCCGAGAGCAGCACGGCAATCAGCAATTCGAATGGAGTGGTGTATTCCAGCTCCGTTTTAGGGCTGGGATTGGCGGTGCGAAAGCGCTGGAAGATTTCAAGTCGTTTAGCTGGATTCATCGATTATTCTGATTATTCTTTGGGGGGCTGAGCCGCAGCCGCAGCCGCGTCCGCGGCCTTCTGTTTCGCCCGCTCCATGGCCGCGGCGATGATGGCGCGCTTGCGCTCTTTCTCGGCCAGCTGTTCCGGCGTGTTGGTCACTTCGGCCGTGACTTCTTTCATCTTGGCCAGCGCCTTGGCGGCGAGGCGCGCATCGTTCTCCTCGCGCTCGCGCTGCAGCCGTTCGGCGCGGAAATCGTGACGCGAGCGCGCCGCGTCCGCATCCTGCTGCGACCACGCATCCCAGCCGGTGCGCTCGCCGGTGACGGGCATCATCACGATGCAGTCGACCGGGCAGGGCGCCACGCACAGGTCGCAGCCGGTGCACAGGCTCGGCAGAATGGTGTGCATCTGCTTGGCCGCACCCATGATGGCGTCCACCGGGCACGCCTGGATGCACAAGGTACAGCCGATGCACAGCGACTCGTCGATGAAGGCCACCGGACGCGGCCGTTCGTAGCCATGCACGGGATTCAGCGGAATCACCGGGCGCCCCAGCACGCTGGCCAGACGCGCCACGCCCTGCATGCCGCCGGGCGGACACTGGTTGATGTCGGCGTCGCCCCCAGCCATGGCTTCGGCGTACGGACGGCAGCCGTCATACCCGCACTTGGTGCACTGGGTTTGCGGCAATTCGTCTTCGAGACGAGCGGCGAGGGTCTTGGCGAGGGTCGTGTTCACGATGCTGCGGGAAGGGCAAAGCAGCATTATAGTCCCCATAAAAAATGCCGCATCGCTGCGGCATTTTTAGACAAGCACCAACGGACCTGCGCGTCGATCAGCGATGCTTCTGGATGAATTCAGCCAGCTTCGGGCAGATCGTTTCGCGCCAGCGGCGGCCGGAGAAAATGCCGTAGTGGCCCGCGCCGGGCGCCACGAAATCCTGCTGCATCTCGGCAGGAATGCCGCTGCACAAGTCGTGCGCCGCCTGGGTCTGGCCGGCGCCGGAGATGTCGTCCAGCTCGCCTTCGACGGTGAACAGGGCCACCGTGGTGATGTCCTGCGGACGCACCGGCTTGCCGCCGACCACCCAGGTGCCGCGCGGCAGACTGTGTTCCTGGAACACCGTCTTGATGGTGTCGAGGTAGTATTCGGCCGGCATGTCCAGCACCGCGTTGTATTCGTCGTAGAACTTGCGGTGGCTTTCGGCTGGATCGTCGTCACCGGCAACGAGGTGGTTATAGAACTCGCGATGGCTCTGGGCATGGCGGCCCGGATTCATGGCGATGAAGCCGGCGTGCTGCAGGAAGCCGGGGTACACGCGGCGCCCGAACGCGGGGTAGTTGGCCGGCACCGAGTAGATCACCGTGTTTTCGAACCACGAGAACGGTTTTTCGATGGCCAGGTCGTTGACCGCGGTGGGCGACTTGCGCGGGTCGATCGGGCCGCCCATCATGGTCATGGTCTTCGGCAGCTTCGGATCCTTGTCGCTGGCCATCAGCGCGATGGCGGCCAGCACCGGCACGGTCGGCTGGCACACGGAAATGACATGCAGATCGGGTCCGAGCAGGCGGATAAAATCCTGCACGTAGAAAATATAGTCGTCCAGATGGAACGCGCCTTCCGACAGCGGCACCATGCGCGCGTCGGTCCAGTCCGTAATATAGACATCGTGCTGGGTCAGCAGCGCGCGCACGGTGTCGCGCAGCAGCGTGGAGTGGTGGCCCGACAGGGGCGCCACCAGCAGCACGACCGGCTGGTCGAGTTCGGTGATCTGGGCTTCGCTCAAATCTTTCTTGAAGTGGAGCAGGCGGCAGAACGGCTTGTTGACCGCGGTGCGCTCCATGACGCCGACCTTGACGCCGTCGACGGTCGTCTCGGTGATTTCAAACGCTGGTTTCTCGTAGTCCTTGCCCAGGCGATACATCAGCTCGTAGCCCGCGGCGATACGCTGGGCAAACGGGGTGTGCGCCAGTGGAGACACTGGATTGGAGAATAATTTGGAAGAGGCATCGGCCCACTGCATCAGTGGCGTCAGGAATGAGCGTTGCATCTCGTGGAGTTGATAAAGCATACATATTCCTTGGTGATTATCGTTGCCCTGCAATTTGCGTCACGACAGGTTGCGCTTTAATTATAGGCTAATTGTCGATCCCGTTTGCAATTATGGGTGCTAACTGGAAATCCCTCGGCAGGCCCTGGGGGCGCGAGAAATTTCAGTGGATAGGCACGTTTTATCATGGAATGCTTCAGTTCATCCATGCGCTAGCGAACACAAAAGAAAAATGCCCCGGCGAGCGGGGCATTTCGTTGCGTCCGAGTTACTGAACGCAGGGGGATGATGTTAACTTGAAAATTAATCGAAGACGGGCGTTTCCACACCCAGAATCTTATGCAGTTTGGGCGACGTGGTCGTGTACTGCATGTGGATTTTCTTGTCCGGGAAGATGTACGGCGCCGCGCCGAAAGCGGCCAGCGCGGCTTCATGGAAGCCCGACAGGATCAGCTTTTTCTTGCCCGGATAGGTGTTGATGTCGCCCACGGCGAAAATGCCCGGTACGTTGGTTTCGAACTTTTCCGTGTTCTGCACCTTGAGCTGGCGGCGCTCGATGTCCAGGCCCCATTCGGCGATCGGGCCCAGCTTCGGCGACAGGCCGAAGAACACCAGCAGCATGTCCAGCGGCACGCGGCGGGTCACGCCGTCGGCGCCGGTGACTTTCACTTCCGTCAGCTTGTCTTCCTTGGTGTCGAAGCCGGTGACCTGGCCGATGATCAGCTGCATCTCGTAGGCGTCGCACAGGGCTTTCATCTTGGCCACCGAGGCGGGGGCGGCGCGGAAGTCGTCGCGGCGGTGCAACAGCACGACGGACTCGGCCTTGCCGACGAAGTTCAGGGCCCAGTCCAGCGCGGAGTCGCCGCCGCCGCAGATGACCAGGTTCTTGCCTTCGAACAGTGCCGGCTCCTTGACGCGGTAGTGCAGCTGCGAGCCTTCGAACACATCGATGCCGTCGACCTTGATGGTGCGGGCCTGGAACGAGCCCACGCCGGCGGCGATGAAGATGGTCTTGGTGATGAAGCGGGTGCCGGTCGACGTTTCCACGTTGAAGCGGTTGTCTTCGCGACGCTGCACGCCGGTCACTTCCTGACCCAGGTGGAAGGTCGGCTCGAACGGCTCGATCTGCTTCAACAGGTTGTCGGTCAGTTCCTGGCCGGTGCACACCGGCACGGCGGGAATGTCGTAGATCGGCTTGTCGGGATACAGTTCCACGCACTGGCCGCCCACCGCCGGCAGGGAATCGATGACGTGAGCCTTGATCTCCAGCAGGCCCAGTTCGAAGACCTGGAACAGGCCAACGGGACCGGCGCCGATGATGACGGCGTCGGTATCGATGGCGCCGGCGAAGGAACTATTGGCAGCGACGCTGCCGGTCTCGTGAGTGGCGTTGATAGTCATGCGCTTACTTCCTGTTGAATATGGTGAGGGTGTGACGGGGACGCGGGCGCAACCCAACCCGGACGGGGGCCTGGCATGCCAGGCGCGCGGCGTGCCGTAGCCTGGCATGCCGCCATGGCCGCGTGCCGGCGCCGTACGTTAGCGTACCAGCAGATCCAGCTTGTCCTTGACGTCCTTGAACTGTTCGGCTTCCGGCAGGGCCGGCTTGGTCTTGGTGATCGACGGCCAGGCGCGTGCCAGTTCGACGTTCAGCTTGATGAACTGTTGCTGATCGGCCGGCACATCTTCCTCGGCGAAAATCGCATTGACCGGGCACTCGGCCACGCACACGGCGCAATCGATGCACTCGTCCGGATCGATGGTCAGGAAATTCGGGCCTTCCCGGAAACAATCTACCGGGCATACATCAACGCAATCGGTATAACGACAGCTGATGCACGATTCGGTGACAACGTGGGTCATAACAGTCCTATCAATAAATATGAAGCGGTGCGGACAGTGCGCAGGGCGCCGCTGAGCATAGCAAAGCACTGTATTTTAAGGCAATTCGCTTATTCCCACAATTCAGGCTTATATACAATTCAAATAAGCAAATGCGACCGGTCTGTCCAATGTTGACCAGATTTTAAGGAAAAAGTGCCGCGCCGCGCCTTGTTGCGGCGCCGCCGCCGGCCCTACACGAGGAACATCGCCATGGCCATGAAGGTCGGCAACAGCGCGCCCAGCAGCAGGCCGCCCATGCTGATCGACTCGTCGTTAAAGCCGTCGCGCAGCAGCGCCGCGCCGGCCGGATTGGGGGCGTTGGCAATCACCGTCAGCCCGCCGCCGGCCACCGCACCGGCCACCAGCATGTACTTGGACTGGTCGGACAGACCGACGATGAGCGAGCCCAGATAGGTCAGGGCGGCGTTGTCGGTGATGGCGGTGAGCGCCGTGGCGCCGAAGAACAGCGCGGTCGGGCCCAGGCTGGAGACGATCGGCTGCAGCCACCATTGCTGCATGCCGCCCAGTACGACCAGTCCGGCGAGGAAAAAGCCGACCAGTAAGCCTTCTTTCAGGATCAGGGGATTCTGATACTGCTCGTAAGCCTTGGTAAAGCCGAGGAAGAATAAAAACAGGCCGATGAAGAGCACCGGGTGATGCGCAAACGCCACAACCGCGCCCAGAAACAGCAGGTGAATCAGGCTCACCAGGGGCGGCACCCCGGTGTGGCCGGCGGCCAGGCCGTCGCCGTCGTGCAAATGCTTGCGCATCACGAAGGTGACGACCGTGGCGTTGACGGCCACCGCGATGGCGGCGCGCCAGCCGAAGGTCGCGGCCATGAAGGCCGAATCCCAGTTCCAGGTGGTGGCCACCATCAGCACAGGCGGCGCGGCGAATGCGGTCAGGGTGCCGCCGATGGAGATGTTGACGAACAACACGCCCAGCGCGGCGTACTTCATCCATTCGGGGATGTCCTTGCGAAACGCCGTGGGCGCCAGCATCAGCGCGGCCAGGGTCATGGCGGCCGGCTCCGTGATGAGCGAGCCGAGCAGCGGTACCAGGGCCAGGCACAGCCATACGCGCACCAGGCCGGTGCGCAGCGGCACCAGCCGGGCCAGCGCGGCGATCAGCGCGCGGATCGCTTCGAGCACGGGTTTGGAGGCGGCCACCACCATGATGACGAAGACGAACAACGGTTCGGTGTAGGTGCGCGTTTCGGCGTAGGCGATGGCGCTGGCGCCGCCCGCCACCAGCGCCATGGCCAGGATCAGGATCAGGGCCCACAGGCCGAACACCACCTCCACCTCGCCGAAGAAATGCCACAGGCCCGCGTGGCGCGGATAGCGGTCGGCCAGCCGTTCGAAGTACTTGGCGGCGAAGGTATGGGCCAGGGCCAGGCCGAACAGAATGGCGGAGATGAGCTGGAGGTCGGTCATGAATGCAGTCGGGTCATGGATTCATTATAAAGGCACAACGTTGGCGATAGGCATAGCGGCGCTGTATCATGCCGGGCTCAGCAACCGAAAGCATCACATGGCAGCCATCCACATCGTGCAGAACCACACATTGACACCGGAGCAGGCGCGCGCGGCGGCGCAGCAGGTGGCCGACAAGATCGCCAGGGAATACGGGCTGACCTGCGCGTGGAAGGGCAATGTGCTGCAGTTCCAGCGCAGCGGCGTGGACGGGGAGTTGACGCTCAGCGGCACGCAGGCGCAGATGGTGATCCGGCTGGGGTTTCTGATGGGGGCGTTCGCGTCGGCCATCGAGGCCAAGGTGCGCGAGAAGATGGCGCGGGTGTTTGCGGGGTGATGCGGTTCCGACGTGCGGACCTGCATTGATCGTTTGAAAAACCGGGGTAACACGTAATCCGCTGAAGCACGCAAACTGTCCACAAAACGTAAAATCGTCATTCTCGCGCAGGCGAGAACCCATAGAACGGTGGAGCAGAGGTTCTATGGGGCCTCGCCTACGCGAGGATGACGGTCTTCAGTGTATTGGTACTAAAACGCGTGGCGGCATTGCGGATTGCGCGCAGCGCCCCCAACGCGTCTGACAGCGCTTACTTCAGATCTTCAATCAGATCGATGTACTGCTGCATCGCCTCATCCTGCGAGGTGCCTTTCAGGGCATCCCACGCATCGAACTTGGCGCGGCCGACGAAGTCGGTCATGCCGGGACGGTCGCCCGTGGCATCGCCGTTGGCCGCCTGCTTGTACAGCGCATAGATCTTCAGCATCGTCATGTTGTCCGGACGCTCGGGCAGATTCTTGGAATCGGCCTGGGCCTGGGCAAATTGCTCTTGTAAGCTCATAGCGGCTCCGTGACAGCTTAAACAGCCAGCAGTTCGACGTCGAAAATCAGCGTGGCGTTCGGTGGAATCGCACCGCCCGCGCCGCGTGCGCCGTAGCCCAGGCTGGCAGGAATGGTCAGACGACGGGCGCCGCCCACTTTCATGCCCTGCACGCCTTCGTCCCAGCCGCGGATGACCTGTCCGCCGCCCAGCGAAAAACGGAATGGGTCGTTGCGGTCTTTGCTCGAATCGAACTTGGCGCCCTGGGTGCCGTCGTCGTTACGCAGCCAGCCGGTGTAGTGCACGGTCACGTTCTGACCGGCGGTGGCAACGGCGCCTTCGCCGACGGTGGTGTCTTCGTATTGCAGGCCGGAATCGGTGGTAATGGTCGACATGGTAGTCCTTCGTGGAATCAGTAGATTGGCGATTGTAGTCGAACATGTGTCAAAGCGCTATCGAGCACGCCCTCGACGCTCGTGCCTTCGGCTACACTAGCCGTTTTAGCAACCGGCCTCGCGGTCCGTGCCTTGTCCATGAGCCTGTCCATGACGTCCACCCCGATGCGCGCCGTCGCCATCGCCTACGGGCGCGCGCTGCGCTCCCAGTTCAACGGCAAGATGCTGCTGCTCTCGTTCGTGCCCGTGCTGCTGTCGCTGGTGCTGTGGGGCGGGGTGCTCTACATGGGCCTGCAGCCGCTGCTCGATTACCTGCAAAGCCAGTTCGCCGCCTACGACATCTACAAGGTCAGCGGCAACGTGCTGGGCACCCTTGGGCTGGGCATGCTCAAGACCGTCATCGTGCCCCTGATCGCCATGCTGCTGTTGCTGCCCTTGATGATCGGCACCTCGCTGCTGTTCATGGGCGTGGCCGCCATGCCGGCCATCGTCAGGCACGTGGAAAAGCGCCAGTTCGCCACCCTGGACAAGCGCCACGGCGGCAGCTTCATGGGCAGCCTGATGACCAACGTGAGCGGCTTCGGCATTTTCCTGTGCATCTGGCTGATCACCTTGCCGCTGTACGCCATCGCCCCGGTGGCGCTGCTGGTGCAGGTGATGCTGTGGGGCTGGCTGACGGCGCGCGTGATGAGCTACGACGCGCTGGCCGATCACGCCAGCGCCGACGAGCGCGCCGTCATCGCGCGTACCCACAAGCGCCCGCTGATGGTGATCGGCATGATTTCCGGCGCGCTGGGCGCCTTGCCCGGCATCGTCTGGGTCGGCGGCACGGTGCTGTCGGTGGTGCTGTTCCCGTTCCTGGCGGCCATCTCGATCTGGCTGTATGTGCTGATCTTTATTTTCACCGGCCTGTGGTTCCAGTATTACTGCCTGCAAGCGCTGGCCGATCTGCGCGGCGCCGCCGTGGCGGCCCCTGAATCGGGCAGTTTCGTGTCACAATGACACTTTGGCAACGTTGGAGACGGACATGGCAATCGGGCTGATCATCATCGGTGACGAAATTTTGTCGGGCAAGCGGCGCGACCAGCATTTTCCCAAAGTGGTGGAATTATTGGCCGAGCGCGGCTTGCAACTGGCCTGGGCCGAGTACCTGGGCGACGATCCGCAGCGCATCGCCGCCACGCTCAAACGCACCATGGCCAGTGGCGACATCGTGTTTTCCTGCGGCGGCATCGGCGCCACGCCGGACGACCACACCCGCCAGTGCGCCGCCACCGCGCTCGAGCGCCCGCTGGTGCTGCATCCCGAAGGCAAGCGCAACATCCAGGAGCGCATCCTTGAGATGGGCAAGGACGCCGGTGCCGACAGCGCCAGCGTCGACCTGAACTCGCCGGAAAACCTGCACCGCCTCAAGATGGCCGAGTTCCCGGAAGGCGCCGACCTGATCCCCAATCCCTACAACAAGATCGCCGGCTTTAGCGTCGGCACCCACCATTTCGTGCCGGGCTTTCCCGTCATGGCCTGGCCGATGATCGCCTGGGTGCTGGACCACCGCTACAGTGAGCTGTTCAACCGCGAGGCGCGCAGCGAACACGCGGTGCTGGTGTACGAGCAGGCCGAGTCGCGCCTGACGCCGCTGATGGAAGCGCTGGAAGCGCAGTACCCGCAAGTGAAGGTATTCAGCCTGCCCAGCGTGGGCAGCGCCACCACCCGCCGCCACATCGAGCTGGGCGTCAAGGGCCAGCCGGATCAGGCCGCCGAAGCATACACCCGCATGTGCGCCGAGCTCGACCGCCTGGAGGCGGAATACCACCCCGCTTGAAGGTCGTGACATGTCATGCGTTTGACACAATTCTGTTTCTTGTTGCCAAGGAGAGCACGGTCGTTGTGTGATACACCATGGCAATTTTGTGTCACGTTCCGCGCCGTTGTTTTTTTGCGAAAATTAAAGCGCAGGATCAACTTTTCTTGAACGCGGCTTCATGAACAGGTGCCCGATGTGGTGCAATGGTAGCTACGCGAGCACCGATAACTTGAGTGAGTTTTGGTGACGATGCGATGCGACGAGATTCATTTTTTCTACAAAACAACGAGCTGCGATTGAAGGCAATCACTCGAATTTTAGGTGCACGGATGGCGAAGGTTGAGACAGTGATTGCAGGTACGATTGATTCAAACCGGTTGAGCCATCATGGAAACTAGTAGCGCAGCGGCGGCAACGCCGCCGGACGAGCAGGTGTCGTCCACCCCGACGCCGGAGCCGGCGCCGCCGAAACGCAAGGGCCGCATCAAGCCGGCGCTGCTGTTGCTGCTGCTTATGCTGCTCAGTCTGCTCGCATGGTGGGGCTACGAAGAGACCCGCACCTCGTCGATGCAGGCGCGCTATTTCTCGCGCATCGCCGCCAAAACCAACTACCGCATCGAGAAGGGTCCCAGCGACGCCATCCGTTTCCCCGCGTCCAGCCCGTACGACGAGCGCCTGGGCTACGCCCACATGCCGGACTACCTGAAAAAGCTGCAGACGCGCGACTACGTGATCGACCGCCAGGCGCGCATGTCGCCCAAGATGCTGGAACTGGCCGACATGGGCCTGTACACCACCTACCGCGAAAAGACCAAGGTCGGCCTGGCCATCATGGATTGCCGCGCCCAGCCGCTGTTCACGGCCCGTTATCCGGAGCGCTTCTACGACAAGTTCGACGATGCGCCGCTGGTGCTGATCAAGAGCCTGCTGTTCATCGAGAACCGCGAGCTGCTGGACACCAAGTATCCGAAACGCAATCCTGCTGTGGAATGGGACCGCTTCAGCAAGGCCGTGTT
>CALRYE020000068.1:0-28494 GCA_943372275.1 Janthinobacterium lividum | reverse complement strand
GAGCCGACGAAGGCCAGCGTGATCGCCACCTTGAGCGAGGCGAAAAAATACGGCATCGAGCGCGGCAGCCCGACCTTGAGCAGCACATCGATGCGGCGCGCGCCCAGCACCCGCAGCACGTCTTCCAGTTCCGGCTCCAGCGTGGCCAGCCCGGTGGCGATGTTGACCATGATGGGAAAGAACGAGATCAGGAACGCGGTCAGGATCGCCGGGCCGGGGCCGATGCCGAACCACACCACCAGCACCGGCACGAAGGCCGCCTTGGGCAGCGCGTTAAAGGCCGTCATCAGCGGATAGGCGGCGGCGTACAGCAGTGGCGACGAGCCCACCAGCATGCCCAGCGTCACGCCAACCACCACCGCAATGCCGAATCCGGCCATGGTGACCCAGTAGGTGCGCCAGGCGTGACCGGCGATGGGGCCGGCATACTCGACCAGTGCCTGCACGATGGCGTACGGGCTGGGGAAGATGAATTCGGAAATGGCAAACACGCTGCACACGAGCTGCCAGACGATGACGATCGCGCACAGCAGTACCCATGGCGCAAACGTCTTGATGGTGTTGTTGTTCATTGAGATATCCCGGGGCGTTCTGTGGAGTGTCGTAAATCAGCTGGTGCGCACGCGGCCGATGTGGCCGCGCAGCTCGTGCACCAGCTCCGTGAACGGTTCGGTGTAAGTCAGTTCCAGCTCGCGCGGTTGCGCCAGCGGATTTTCCTTGCGGGCGACAATGCGGCCAGGGCGTTTGCTCATCACGTAGATGGTGTCGGCCAAAAATGCCGCCTCGCGCAAATCGTGGGTCACCAGGATCACGTTGAACTTGCGCTCGGTCCACAGGTCGCGCAGCACGCACCACAATTCTTCGCGGGTAAAGGCGTCGAGCGCGCCGAACGGTTCGTCCAGCAACAGCAGCTTGGGCTCGTGGATCAGCGCGCGGCAGATCGAGGCGCGCTGCTGCATGCCGCCGGACAGCTCCCACGGATACTTGTCGGCGTAGCCGTCCAGCCCGACCGTCTTGAGCAGCGCCAGCGCGCGCTCCACGTACTGGGCGCGGTCGCGCTTGAAGGTGCTGCGGTACGGTTCCACGATCTCCAGCGGCAGCAGCACGTTGTCGAGCGTGGTGCGCCACGGCAGCAGCGTAGGTGCCTGAAACGCCATGCCGACCACCTTCAGCGGTCCGGTGACCACTTGCCCATCGATGCGCACCTGTCCGCGCGTGGGCGGCTTCAATCCAGTCGCAAGCTTCATGAAGGTGGACTTGCCGCAGCCCGACGGGCCGACCACGGCGATGAACTCACCGGGGCGGGTCTGCAAGGTGATGTCTTCGACCGCGAACTCCTTGTCGTTGTAGGCCAGGAAAACATTTTGGAAATCGACGAATATTTCAGACATGGGTGATCTTTGCAATGCGTTCCCGCGCTGGCGGGAACTGAGGTTGTGCGCTACTGCGTGGCCGGCGCTAGGGCCACGCATCGGCGAGAACGAATCGCGTGGCCCGATTACTTCGGCAGCACGCTCAGTTCCGCCTTGGACGGCAAGAACGATCCATCCCATACCGCTTTCGGGTCGACGCGGCTCTTGGTGGCATAGGTGTCCGACACCTGCGAGGCCATCAGCGCAAGGCGCGACGCCGACACCTGGCCGAACCCTTCGGCGCGCGCATTGGGCGTGGCGACGGCATCGGAAATGGCCATCTTGAGGCGGCGCAGCTCCAGCTTTTCATCGATCAGGCCGTCGCGTTCCTTGATCGCCTTGACGGCCGCTTCCGGATTGGCCATCACCTCCTTGGCGGCGCGGGCGAACGCGCGCAGGAAGGCCTTGACCACTTCCGGCTTCTGCTTGGCCAGCGCATCGGAGACGATGATGGCGTTGCCGTACAGCTTGACGCCGTATTTCGGGTACTGCAGCACGACCACGTCCTCTTCCTTGATGCCGCGCGCCGTCAGGTTCAGCAGCGAGGTGAAGGTAAAGCCGGTGATGGCATCCACATCGCCGCGCACCAGCATGGTTTCGCGCAGGGGCGGGTCCATGCTGATCCAGGTGGCCTTGGCCGCGTCGAGCCGGTTGGCCTTGGCGAACACGGGAAAGGCGCGGCGGCCGGCGTCGAACACCGGGGCGCCCAGCTTCTTGCCGACCAGATCGGCCGGCCCCTTGATGCCGGATTTCTTCAGCGCGATGACGGCGGAAGGCGTGTCGTTGTAGACCATCATCACCGCCACCGGTTTGCTGGGTGCGCTTGGATTGTTGGCGGTAAATTCCATCAGCGCCGCCATGTCGGCGAAGCCCATGTCGTAGGTGCCCGAGGCCACGCGGTTGACCGCGTTGCCCGAGCCGCTGCCGGCGTCGATGGTCACGTCCAGCTTCTCGGCGGCGAAATAGCCTTTGCTCTTGGCCACGAGGAAGAAGGCGGACGGCCCTTCGAAGCGCCAGTCGAGCTGGAACTTGATCTTGGTGTCCTGGGCCAGCGCCGGCAGGGCCAGCATGCACAGGGCCAGGCTGGCGGCGATAGTGGAGATGCGCGATAGCTTCATGGTGTTCCTTCAAAGTTGAATCAAGGGCCGGGCGGTGAAGCCCGGCGGTGGACGTTGCCGGGACGTTGCCTATAGGTGCGATCAGAAACGGTGGCGCGCGCCGAAACCGTAGCTGGTGCCGCGGTCATGGGCGGTGATCTTGTCCTGCATGGCGACTGCGTACAGATCGGTGCGCTTCGACAAAAAATAGTCGTAGCCCAGCGAGAAGGTGGTGCGCTTGCGCTCGGGCGCGGCCACGAGTTCGCGCTCGGTGTTGGCATACGCGGCCAGCACGTTGCCGCCGCCTACGGGCGCGGTCAGGCCAACCGTGTAGGTCTTGTCGACCGAGGTGCCGTTGCCGGTGATGACCGACGAATTGCGGTTGCGCTGAAAGGTGCCGGACAGCTTGACCACCTCGAAGTTGTAGCTGGCGCCCACGTAGCCGGTCTTCTGCTTGTTGGCCATCACGGCCGGATTGGGGTTGGACACCTCCACATCGTGATAGAACGCCGTCAGCCCCACCGGGCCGTTAAAGTACAGCACGTTGCCGCCCACGTTCTTGACACCGGACTGGCCGGCCACTTCGCCGAACTGATAGTGCAGGTTGGCGGTCAGGCCGTTCCACTTGGGTGTGCTGTAGACGACTTGATTGCTCCAGCCCGTGTCAGCCGCGTTGGTGGCGCCGCCCCAGGCGCTGCTGCCCGACATGTCGGCGTGCAGCACCAGCGGCGAGAAGGTGAAGGAATCGCCGAAAGGATTGAACAGGATCGTGGGCAGGAAGTTGGGCGCCATGCCGCGGCCCAGCTGCACCTTGCCGAAGCTGCCCACCAGGGCCACGTTGGCGTCGCGCGAGAACAGATTGTCACCATTGAAGCGGCCCGAGCTGCCGGTGTCGCCGCGATAAAAGCCCGTCAGCTGGAATTCGGCGCGCAAGCCGCCGCCCAGATCTTCGCTGCCCTTGAAGCCGAACCAGGAGGTGGTCAGCCCGCCGCTGCCGACCGTGGAGGTCCGGTCGGCCACGCCGCTGAACTGGGTGGCGCCCGCATACATGTCGACCAGCCCGCTGACGGTCACCGACGACTGCGCCGACACGCTGCCGGCCAATGCGCATGCCATGATACCCAACCCTGTCTTGATGATTTTCATTGCGATCCCTTGTGGTGTGTTTGATTTTTTTTAGTGGTGAGCTTGAGTTGCTACTTGGAGCTGTGCTGCTTAGCGCTGTGCTGCTTCGAGCTGTACTGCTTAAACCGCGCCCGGCTTGCTCAAGGCAGAACGCAAATCGAAACGCTGTGCCGGCCGGTCCAGCAGCTTGCAGGCGCACTGGCCCAGATGGCGCGCCATCTCTTGCTGGGCCCTGGCCTTGTCGTTGGATTCGAGCGCGTCAAGCACGGCCGCGTGTTCGTCGAACGAACAAGGCTGCTGCGCCATCGGGTTGGCGGTGGAAATGAGCAAGGTGGTACGCGATACCAGCCGCCGCAGCGCTTCGACAACCAGTGAGTTGCCGGCCAGCTTGGCCAGCTCGAGATGGAATTCGGCCGACAGGCGGATCCACTGGGGCCGGTCGCCGCGCATGTAGGCATCGCGCTCGCGCGCCACCAGCGCCCGGATCGCGGCATAGTCGGCCGGGCGCGCCGTCGCGCTCAGTTTCTGGATGACCAGCCCTTCCAGCGCCTGGCGCAGCTCGAACATCTCGTCGGCTTCCTCGTCGCTGGGGCTGGCGATGTAGGCGCCGCGGTTCTTTTCCAGGTCCACCAGGCCGTCGGCCGCGAGCCGGCCCAGCACCCGGCGCACGCTGTGTCGCGCCAGGCCGTAGATCTCGCCCAAGCCCTGTTCGGTCAGCTTGGTGGCGGCCGGCAAACGGTGCTCCATGATCGCGTCGTAGATTTCCAGGTACATCCGCTGTTCCGGCAATACCCAGGACTCTTCGTGCAAAGCGACAGCGGTGGGTGGCAAGGTAGGCATGAGAGTAGTTTGGCAATGAATGCTTCTATCTCAGCAAGTAGCGTGCCAATCCTAAAGGTCGATTGTCGACAATCCTTCAGGGGCGTTGTCGACATACCTGGAGCGATAAAGTTGCCAACTTGATGCACAGGCGCACCTTGAACGTGCTGGTCGCACCCCCATGGCTCACCAGATTCAGGCTTTAGAGATACCGGCGCAGGTGCGCCACCGCATCGCGCGCGGCCGCGCCCAGCGCCGCCATATCCAGGCCGGCAACCGCGTCGTGCTCCACCACCACGCGGCCATTGACCAGCAGCGCGCGCAGTACTGGCCTGCCGCCGCTGACCACCGGCCCGATCCCGATATCGTGCAGGCCGAAGTAGCGCGGATCGTCCAGCCGGTAAATGGCGATATCGGCCGCCTGCCCCACCGCCAGCGTACCCACCGCATCCAGTCCCAGCACGGCCGCGCCGCCCGCCGTCCCCCAGCGCACCACGTCTTCCACCCGCGCCGCGTCGGCGCCGCCTTCGTACTGGCCGCCCTGCGCCCGGCTGCGCGCTTCGTGGCCGCGCCGCGCGCGCTGCAGCAGCCACGCCGCGTGGGTTTCCGAAATCATGTCGGCTGCCTCGTTCGACGCGGCGCCATCGACGCCGATCGACACCGGCACGCCGGCCGCCTCCAGCGCCGCGATGTCGGCGATGCCGCTGCCCAGGCGCGCGTTACTCTGCGGGCAGTGCGCGATGCCGGTGCCGGTGGCGCCCAGCCGCGCCACTTCATCCGGGTCCAGCTTGACGAGGTGCGCAAACCACACGTCCGGCCCCAGCCACTCGTACGCATCGCAAAAGTCGACCGGCGAGCGGGCGAACTGCGCCTGCGCCACGTTCTGGTACTCCACCGTTTCCGACAGGTGGCTGTGCAGCCGGATGCCCAGCTGGCGCGCCGTGCGCGCGCAGGTGCGCAGTTCTTCCGGCGCCATCGAGTACAGCGGCGTGGTCGGCGCCATCACCACGCGGCGCATGGCATTCGGACCGCCGTCGTGATAGCGCGCCGTCAGGCGCGTGCAGTCGTCCAGATACTGCTCCAGCGATTCGGGCCGCAGCGCCTGCGGCAGCGCGCTCTCCAGCCCGCGCGTGCGGGTCGCGCCACCCCGGCACAGCACGAAGCGCATACCCAGCGCCTCGGCCTCTTCGAACAGGACCGCGGAGCTGTCGAACGGCATGCCGGGGTAGTACAGATAATTGTGGTCGGCCACCGTGCCGCAGCCGCTGCGCAGCAGCTCCACCAGGCCGATGCGGGCGGCCAGGCGGAAGCTGTGTTCGTCGAAGGCGGCGCGAAAGCGGTAAGGCGTGGCCGCCAGCCAGGGCGTGAGCGACAGGTCGATGCCGGCCGGGTCGCCCTTCAGCAGCGACTGAAACAGATGGTGATGGGTGTTGACCCAGGCCGGATAGACAGCGCAGTCGCGCGCGTCGATCTGGCGCTCGCCCGCCAGTGGCGCCAGCGCGCCCATGGCCACGATCAGACCGTCGTCGACGCGGATGTCCGGCCCGGCATGGCGTTCGCCGGCGCCGCGCAATCCCGTGAGTATGGCGCCCGCGTTGCGGATCAGGAGAGACGATATGCTCATGCCAGCTCGCTCTCATGCCAGTGCGACAGCGCCAGCCGGGTGACCAGCACCATGGCGGCGAACAAGGCCACGCCGCACAGCGTAATCAGGAACAGTGCGGCGAACAGGCGCGGGATGTTCAGCGCGAAGCCGGCCTGCAGGATCTGGTAGGCCAGCCCGGCGCCGGTGCCGCCCGTACCCGCGACGAACTCCGCCACCACCGCGCCGATCAGCGCCAGCCCGCACGAAATGCGCAGGCCGCCGAAGAAGTACGGCAGCGCGCTGGGAATGCGCAGGCGGCGCAGCGTGTCCCACTTGCTGGCGCGGTTGATGCGAAACAGGTTGAGCAGACCGGGGTTCACGCTGCGCAGACCCAGCACCGTGTTGGAGATGATGGGGAACACCGCCACCATGGTCGCGCAGATGACCAGCGCCAGCGTTGGGTCCTTGACCCAGATGATGATCAGCGGGGCGATGGCCACCACCGGCGTGACCTGCAGCAGGATCGCATACGGGAACAGCCCCGCTTCGATCACGCGGCTCTGAACGAACACGAACGCGGCGGCGCTGCCCAGCACCACGGCCAGCGCGAACGCCAGCAGCGTGATGCGCAGGGTGACCCACAGCGAGCCGGATAACAGTGCCCAGTCGTCGATCAGGGCGGCGCCGATGGCGCTGGGGGCCGGCACCAGGTAGACCGGCACGTCGAATGCGGTGCAGACGGCCTGCCACAAGAGCAGCAGCACCACGCCGACGGCCAGCGGGGCCATCACGCGCTGCACGGCGGGACGGGCTAACAGGGGTAAAAATCGCGGAATGGTTCGCGGAGGGTTCATGTCGGGCCTCTTGAGTGATTGGAGCAGCGTTATCAGTGCAGATCGGCGTCGATGCCGGTGTTGGCTTGCGCCAGCAGGGCCGACAACTTTGCGCAGTAGTGGATGAACGGCGGCGAGACGCGGAACGCTTCGTCGCGGATGGCCGGGCCGTCGATGGCCACGTCGGCGATCACGCGCCCGGGCCTCGCCGCCATCACGATCACCCGGCTGGACAAGTACACCGCTTCGTAGATGCTGTGCGTGACGAACACCACCGACAGGCCGCGCTCGGCCCACAGCGCGCGCAGGTCGCCATCGAGCCGGTTGCGGGTGAATTCGTCGAGCGCGCCGAACGGCTCGTCCATCAGCAGCAGATCGGGATTGGTGGCGAGCGCGCGCGCGATCGACACGCGCATCTGCATGCCGCCCGACAGTTCGCGCGGGTACACATCGGCAAAGCGCTCCAGCCCTACCAGCGCCAGCGCGCGCAGCACCCGTTCGTCGCTGACGTCGCGCGGCATGCGCGCCAGCGTCAGCGGCAGGCGCACATTGTCGGCCACGCTGGCCCACGGCATCAGGGTCGCATCCTGAAACACCATGGCCAGCTTCTGGCCGGCGGCATCAAGCGCCGTCGGCAGGCCCGGCTGCCCCCACCAGCGCAGGTGGCCGGCCGAGGGCTGCTCCAGGCCGGCGAACAGTTTGAGCAGCGTGCTCTTGCCGCAGCCGGAGGGGCCCAGCAGCGAGACGAATTCGCCCGGCTGGATCGCCAGGCGCACGCGCTCCAGCGCCACCGTGCCGTTGGGGTAGGTCTTTTCGACCTGATTTGCGAACAGCACGGCGGGCGCCGCAGGTGCGCCAGGGGCGGCAGGGGCGGCGTCCAAGCTTGCCGCGGCAGGCGCGATACGGTGAAGTTGTGCGGACATGGCATTCTCCTGTATGGGGGTCATTTATGAGCTGATAAATGAGCTGCAATTCAAGGCATCACGCGCAGGTCGCTGACGAACTGGGTCGTGTAGGCCTGCTTCCAGTCGGTTGCCGGTTTTAGCTGGCCGGCGCCGACCATGAAGTCGCGCGTCTTCTGCCAGCGCGCGTCGCTCATGGTGCCGATGCCAAGGCGCGCGGCGTCGCCCCCGCCCACCATGCGGTACTGCTTGAGTTTTTCAACGCCGTAGGCCAGCTGGTCATCCTTCATGCTGGGGTTCTCCTTTTTGATCAGCGCATTGCCGGCGGCAGGATCGGCCAGATAGCTCTTCCACCCTTCCATCGAGGCCTTGACGAAGCGCGCCACCAGCTCCGGATTGTTCTTGATGGTCTTGCGCATGGTGACGATGGTGGTGCCATACGGTGGATAGCCGTCGTCGGCGAACAGGAAGAAGCGTGGCTTGGCGCCGGCCTTTTCGGCGGCGAACACTTCCGACGAAGCGTAGGCCTGCTGGGCCGCTTTCGGATCGGCGAAGAACGGCTGCAGATTGAAGGTGTAGACGCGCGACTGCGCTTCGGTGAGCTGGTACTTATCGCGCAGCCATGGCCACCAGGTGGTGCGCCCGGACGTAGACACCAGCACGGTGCGCTGCTTGAGGTCCGCCAGGCTGTTGACATCCGGGTGCGTCATCATGCCTTGCAGGTCGGTCTGAAAGCTGGCCGCCACCGTCGTCGCCGGCACGCCCTGCTCCACCGCTTTCAATACCTGCACGTCGTAGCCCATCAAGAAGTCGGCCTGGCCGCTGGTCAGGATCTGCATGCCATTGACCTGCGGGCCGCCCATGCGGATGGTGACGTCGAGGCCGTGCTTCTGATAGATACCCTTGGCGACGGCCTGATAGAAGCCGCCATGTTCGGCCTGGGCGTACCAGGAAGTCAGGAAGGTGACCTTGTCGGCGGCGAGCGCCTGGCCATGGCTGGCCAGCGCCAGCATGCAGGTCAGGATCGGTGCAATCAGGCGTGAGGTGAAACGCGAGCGCGGGGTAGTACGCGAAGACAGAGTGTGTAGTGGCATGATAACGGCGTCCAGAAAGAAGGAATGGAACGCCTGCCCATGCGTCATCAGGAAAATAGCTATGCGTTGAAGGATCGGGGCCTTGCGACGACACACAGCATGCTTCTTGAAGGCGCAGGCTCGCGCGGCCGATGGGGTCGCACGTGACAGGCGTGGCTTCAAGAGCAATTTCCGGCAACCGCGGTTCGACAGGATCCGCGGAAGTGAACGCTTATACTCTTGCCTCGATCTTCAGCAACTTCTGTGCCATTGATTTGGCCCGTGCATACGCGCCACGTGCGCACCAAGCCGACGCGCAGCGGCGTGCCGTGATGGCTGCTGGTGCGTCGGCCTGCGCGCGGCGCACGATGATGGTGCACCGCGCTGTGGTGTCGGTGTCTGTGTGCCACGTGCGTACCCAAAATCGCGTGGCCCGGATTTTGCGTAAGCAGTGGGCGAGAGTATAAGCGTTCAACACGGCCAGGATGCCCGTCATCCTCCCGGGTAGGGAATTGCTCTTGAAGTCGGAACCGCTGCGCCGAAGCGCAGCGCACCGCAGGTGACTTCAAGACGATGTGCCCGGCCGCTCCCGCCTGTCTTCAGTGCGCCCCGCCGCATCCACCTTGGTGTTCCCCCGGTCCGACTTGCATCCGTGCGGCGTGGCTTCGTCCCGCCGCTTAACGCCATGAAGTCAAGGAGCACAATATGTCCCAAGCCAGCACCCTCCAAGCCACACCCCTGTACGACATGAATGAACTGAACAAGGAAGCCCGCATGGGCGCGCACGGCTCGGAAACCACTGCGCGCCAGGTGCGCTGCATCGACCTGACCGGCATCGACAGCGCCGCCGGCAAGGCCCGCATTGCCGACGAACTGTGGGCCGCTGCCGTCGACGTGGGGTTTTTCCAGGTGAGCCATCACGGTATCGATCTGGCCGCCGTGCGCGCCGCGTTTGCCGCCACCGAAGCGTTCTTCGCGCTGCCCGAATCGATCAAGGCGCGTCTGCCGCTCAAGAAAGCCTTCAACGCCGGCTGGGAGAGCAAAGCGCAGGTGCGGCCATCGACCGGCACCGCCGACCAGAAGGAGTCGTACCAGATCACCCGCCCGCATATGGCCGGCATGTGGCCCACCGACGACGAACTGGCCGGCTTCGAACGCACCATGCTGGCGTTCGAGCAGCAGTGCTGGCAGCTGGGCATGACGCTGCTGTCCTGCTTCGCCGACAAGCTCGGGTTTGAAAGCGACTTCTTCACGCGCGCGCACAACCCTGAGCAGGAAAGCTATCAGAGCACGCTGCGCCTGCTGCACTACTTCGCCATCGATCCGGCCCACAAGGACAAGCTGGGCCTGTGGCGCGCCGGTGCGCACACCGATTTCGATTGCCTGACGCTGCTGTTCCAGCAGCAGGGCCAGGGCGGCTTGCAGGTCTGCCCCGGCAAGGAGATGGAGGAACAGCAGTGGACCAGCATCGTGCCGCGCGACGACGTCATCACCTGCAATATCGGCGACATGCTGATGCGCTGGAGCGACGACCAGCTGCCGTCGAACTTCCACCGGGTGAAAAATCCGCAGCCGGATGAGTACCTGGGGCCGCGCTACAGCATGGCGTTCTTTTGCCAGGCCAACCGCAACGTGCTGATCCAGAGCCGCGCCGGGCGCTATCCGGACATCACCGCCGAGGACTACTTGTACCGGCGCGTGAACGCTAACTTTACGGCTTACTAGGAACCCCGCCGCCGGTGCCGGTTCCTGTGCCGGCGCCGGCACACACGTGCACCGCGTATCGAGACGAAAAAAACCGCGCTTGAATATGCGTTTTCCGTTCCATCGTTTTGCACATATCGAAGGTCGTATATCTTCGTTCACGGCCGTGGGGAGCGGTGTGATACTGGTTTCATTAAACCAGAACAGGTAGTCCCCCACATGTCCGCCACGCTGCTACGAGCCGGTACCGCTGTACCGCTGCCCGACCCTATCGGTATTGCCGAAGCACTCGCCAAGCACCTCGCCGCCACTGCCGTGCAGCGCGACCAGGCTGGCGGGCACGCCGAGGCCGAACGCGAACTGATACGCGACTCGGGTCTGCTGACGCTGTCGATCCCCCTGGAATTCGGCGGTCAGGGCGCGCCGTGGCCAGTGGTGTACCAGGTGATCCGTATCCTTGCGCGCGCCGACAGCGCGCTGGCGCACGTGTTCGGCTTCCACCACTTGCAACTGGTCGGGCTTCAGCTGTACGGCAACGCCCAGCAGCAGCGCCAGCTCTTCACCAAAACCGTGGAGCAGCGCCTGTTCTGGGGTAACGCCCTTAACCCGCTGGACAAGCGCACCACCGCGACCGCCACCGGAACCGGCGCTGCACCCGGCTACATCCTCGATGGCATAAAGAGCTTCTGCTCCGGCTCCGTCGGGTCGGACTGGATGACCGTCTCCGCGTGGGACGAGCGCACCGGCGCCGCGCTTATCGGCGTGCTGCCAACCGCGCAGCAAGGCATCAGCGTCCACGCCGACTGGGACGCGTTCGGCCAGCGCCAGACCGACAGCGGCAACGTGCACTTCGAGCAAGTCCACCTTGCGGCGGAGCTGGTGCTGCAGTCCCCGGGCCAGGAACCGACGCCCCAATCGACCTTGCGCTCGCAAGTGGCGCAGCTGATCATGGCCAATTTGTACCTGGGCATCGGCGAAGGCGCGTTCGACACGGCGCGCCGCTACACACGCGAGTCGTCGCGCGCATGGTTCGCCTCCGGCGTGGCCGACGCCCACGACGATCCGCTGGTGCAGCACCGCTACGGCCAACTGTGGCTGCTGCTGCGCCCCGCCCAGGTGCTGGCCGATCACGCCGCGCAGGCGCTGCAGACCGCCTGCGAAAAAGGCGCGCTGCTGACCGCGCGCGAACGGGGCGAAGTGGCCATCGCCGTGGCCGAGGCCAAGGTGCTGGCGCACCGCGCCGGCGTCGAGATCAGCAGCCAGATGTTCGAACTGACCGGTGCGCGCGCGACCTCGGAGCGCTACGGCTACGACCGTTTCTGGCGCAACGTGCGCGTGCATACCCTGCACGACCCGGTCGACTACAAGCTGCGCGACCTGGGGCGTTACGTCCTCGACGACAGCGTTCCCGATCCAACCGCTTACTCCTGACCATGGCAGCGCCTGACCACATCGCCACCGCCACGCCGCTGATCCGCGTCGAGGGCGCCTCCAAGTCGTTCGTGCTGCCGCGCGGCGGGCGCTTCGACGCCGTGCGCGATGTCACGTTCGACGTGCACGAGGCCGATATCTTCGGCCTGATCGGCAAGAGCGGCGCCGGCAAGTCCACGCTGCTTCGCCTGATCAACCTGCTCGAGCGGCCCGACCGCGGTACCGTGACCGTAGCTGGCCAGGAACTGACGGGTCTGGGCAAGCGCGAGCTGCGCGCCGCGCGCCAGACCATCGGCATGATCTTCCAGCAGTTCAACCTGCTGCAGAACGCCACGGTGTACGACAACGTCGCCTTCCCGCTGCGCATTCACGGCACGCACAATGCTACGGACATCGGCAAGCGCGTACGCGAATGCCTGGAGCTGGTCGGCCTGGCCGACAAGAGCGACAGCTATCCGGCGCAGCTGTCGGGCGGCCAAAAACAGCGCGCCGCGATTGCCCGCGCGCTGGCCAGCCGTCCGGCGGTGCTGCTGTGCGACGAACCCACATCGGCACTGGATGCGGAAACCACGCGCGCCCTGCTGGACACGCTGCGCGAGATCAACCAGCGCCTGAACGTGACCATCGTCATCGTCAGCCATGAACTGTCGGTGCTGGGCGCCATTTGCAACCGCGTCGCCGTGATCGAGGATGGCGCGCTGGCAGAACAGTTCGACGTGGCCGATACGACCCAGCCGCGCATTACGGCGCTGGGCCGCGAGCTGGCTTACTACGGCACCGCCGGCTACGCGCAGGCCGCGTGGAAGGAGTCCGCCCATGTTTGAGAATGTCATCACCATGCTGCCGGAGCTGTGGACCGCGCTGGGCCAGACGGTCACCATGCTGGCCATCGGCCTGACGGCGGCGGTGCTGCTGGGCGGGCCGCTGGGCGTGCTGCTGTTTCTGGTCGCGGACGGCCAGTCGCTGCAGAACCGCCCTGCCGCGCTGGTGCTGGGCTGGATCGTCAATACCGTGCGCTCCTTCCCCTTCATCATCCTGCTGGTGGCGCTGGTGCCGCTAACGCGCATCATCGCCGGCACCTCGATCGGACCGCTGGCCGCGGCCGTGCCGCTGTCGTTCGCCGCGATTCCCTACTTTGCCCGGCTGGTCGAACAAAACCTGCGCGAAGTGCCGCGCGGCGTCATCGAAGCGGCGCACGCCATGGGTGCGTCGGAATTTCAGATCGTCACCCGCGTGCTGCTGCTCGAAGCCCGTTCGGGTCTGGTGCTGGCGCTGACCGTGCTGGCGATCAGCTTCCTGTCGTATTCGGCGGTGGCCGGCGTGGTCGGCGGCGGCGGCATCGGCGACCTGGCCATCCGCTATGGCTACTACCGCTTCGAAACCGACGTCATGGTCGCCACCGTCGCCGTGCTGGTGGTGCTGGTGCAGCTGATCCAGTTCAGCGGCAACCGCCTGGCTCGCCGCATCGACCACCGCTAGAGTTTTGCTTAACCTTTCGCTTACAGAGGATTCCATGTTGAACGCACGCCGCAGTCTGCTCGCCGCCATCGCCGCTTTTTCCCTCGCCTGCAGCTCCTCGGCCAGCGCCAAGGATCCGAAGGAACTCGTCATCGGCACCAGCGCCGGCCCGTACGCCGACCAGATCAAGCTGGGCATCAAGCCGATCCTGGAAAAGCAGGGCTACAAGATCAAGCTGGTCGAATTCAACGACTACATTCAGCCCAATTTTGCGCTGGCCGAAGGGTCGCTGGACGCCAACGTGTTCCAGCACATCGTCTACCTGACCAAGTTCGCAGCCGAGCACAAACTGGCCCTGACCGATCTGGTGACGGTGCCGACCGCGCCGATCGCCATCTACAGCAAGCGCCACAAGTCGCTGGCGGCCGTCAAGGAAGGCAGCACGGTGGCGCTGCCGAACGACCCGACCAACCAGGCGCGCGCGCTGGTGCTGCTCGACCAGCTGGGCTGGATCAAGCTGCGCGACAAGATCGATCCGGTGCGCGCGTCCGAAAAGGACATTGCGGCCAACCTCAAGAAGATAAAGATCATCCCGCTGGAAGCGGCCCAGCTGCCACGCTCGCTGCAGGATACCGACTTCTCCTTCGTCAACGGTAACTTCGCCCTGGCCTCGGGCCTGAAACTGACCGAAGCGCTGATCACGGAGAAGATCTCCAGTAACTACGTCAACCTGGTGGCGGTGCGCGCCGCCGACAAGAACAAGCAGTTCGCCAAGGACCTCGCCGCAGCCTACCGCTCGCGCGAGTTCCTCGACGTGACCAACAAGCACTTCGCCGGCTATGCCAAGACCGACTACCAGCTGGCACTTCAAGGCGCAGCCAAATAAGGCCAGGTCAAAGTCATGAGCATCCCGGGCAAAAAGCCGATACGCTTCAACGCGTTCCAGATGAATACCCCGAGCCACCAGTCGCCGGGGTTGTGGACGCACCCGCGCGACACGGGCTATCGCTACACCGAGCCGGATTACTGGACCGATCTGGCGCGCCTGCTGGAACGGGGCCGCTTCGACGCCATTTTCCTGGCCGATGTGCTGGGCGCCTACGATGTGTATGAAGGCAGCGCGCACGCCGCGCTGCGCCATGCCGTGCAGGTGCCGCTGAACGATCCTCTGGCGCTGGTGCCGCTGATCGCCGCGGCCACGCAGCATCTGGGCATCGCGGTTACCGCCGCCCTCACCTACGAGCATCCGTACACGTTCGCGCGCCGCATGTCGACCTTGGACCATTTGAGCGGTGGCCGTGTCGGCTGGAACATCGTCACCGGGTATCTGGACAGCGCCGCGCGCAACCTGGGCCTGTCGCAGCAGCTGGGCCACGACGAGCGCTACGACCTAGCCGATGAATACCTGGATGTGGTCTACAAGCTGTGGGAAAAAAGCTGGGAGGACGACGCCGTGGTGCGCGATAAGGAGCGCGGCGTGTTCACCGATCCGGCAAAGGTCCATCCGATCAATCACCGGGGCCGCCATTACCAGGTGCCCGGCTTTCACCTGTGCGAACCGTCGCCCCAGCGCACGCCGCTGCTGTATCAGGCCGGCACCTCGCCGCGCGGCACCCGCTTCGCCGCGCGCCATGCCGAAGCCACGTTCGTCAGCGGTCCGAGTGTCGCCGTGGTCAAGCGCTATGTCGACGACACCCGCGCCGCCCTGCAAGCGGCCGGGCGCGATGCGGCATCGGTGCTGGTGTACGCACAGGCGCTGATCGTCACCGGCGCCACCGAAGCGGAAGCGCAGGCCAGATACCGCGAATACCTGGACCACATCGACATCGATGCGGCACTGGCGCTGCTGTCCGGCTGGACCGGTGTCGACTTCAGCACTCTACCGCTGGACGCCACCATCGACTACATCGACACGCAGGCCGGCCGCTCGGCGCTCGCCTCGCTCAGCGTGGCCGATCCGTCGCATCCGTGGACGGTGCGCGAAGCCGCCCAGTTCATCGGCCTGGGTGGTCGCGGCCCGATTCTGGTCGGCTCGGCCGCACAGGTGGCCGACCAGCTGGAGCACTGGATGGACGCGACCGGCATCGACGGCTTCAATCTGGCCTTCGCGGTGGCGCACGAGACGATCCACGACGTCGTCGATTTCGTCGTGCCCGAGCTGCAGAGGCGTGGCCGCTATCGCACCGACTACCAGGGCGGGACGCTGCGCCACCAGACGCATGGACAGGGTCCGCACCTGCCGCAAGACCATCCCGGCCGGCAGGTCAAGATCGACCCCGATCAAGACAAGCGTAACGATAACGATAACGATAACGATACCCACCCGCTGCTATCGGCAGCATGACCACCAAGAGAGCCACATGAACCGCAGAGAATTGCTCCAGTTTGCCGCCAGCGGCGCCGCCCTGTCACTGTTGCCCGGCGTCGCCAGCGCCGCACCGCTGAAAGAGCTGCGCCTCGATTACGCCTACTATTCACCCACCAGCCTGGTGCTGCGCCGCTTCGGCTGGCTGGAAGAGCAGTTCCGGCCCGACGGCACCACCATCAAGTGGGTGCACAGCGCGGGCAGCAACCGCGCGCTCGAATACCTGAACGGGAACAGCATCGACATCGGCTCCAGCGCCGGGCTGGCCGCCCTGCTGGCGCGCGCCAACGGCAATCCGATCCGTTCGCCGTATATCTATTCGCGGCCCGAGTGGACCGCGCTGGTGGTGCGCAAGGATTCGCCGATCCGCACGCTGCGTGACCTGAAAGGCAAGAAGGTCGCGGCAACCAAGGGCACCGACCCTTACCTGTTCCTGCTGCGCGCCCTGCAGACGGGCGGGTTGAAACGCAACGACATCGAACACGTGGGCCTGCAGCACGCCGACGGCCGCGCCGCCCTCGAACAAGGCAAGGTCGATGCATGGGCCGGGCTGGACCCGCACATGGCAGCCAGCGAACTGGAAGGCGGATCACGCCTGATCTACCGGAACGTGGCGTTCAACACCTATGGCTTTCTGAACGTGCGCGAAGACTTCCTGGCCGCGCGCGGCCCCGAGACGGCGCGCGTGATCAAGGCCTACGAACGGGCCCGCGCATGGATACGCGCCAACCAGACCGAGGCTGCCAAGATCCTGGCCGAAGAGGCCAAGGTGTCGCTGCCGGTGGCGCTGCTGCAAATCAAGCTGCGCAGCGACTTCAGTAATCCGCAGCCTTCGGCGGAGCACATCAAGGCGCTGCAGGTGGCCGCCCCCATTTTGCTGGACGAAGGCCTGGTCAAGCCGGGCACCGATCTGCAAAAGGCGATTGCGGACCTGGTCGACACGCGCTTTGCGCAAAGCCTGATCGTACGGAGCTGACGCGCGATGAACACCCGCCTGCTCAAGCTTGCGCAGCCGTCAAGCGCCCCACGCCGGCCGCTATGGGGGCGAACGTTCCGGCGGCTGCCCCTCGGCGCCGTGCTGCCGGCCGCGCTGATCCTGCTGGCCGAAGCAGGCGTGCGCAGTGGCGCGGTGCCGGCCAACCTGCTGCCCGCGCCCAGCGAGATTGCGCAGACCATCGCCTACCTCGCCCACAACGGTCTGGCGCAGCATGTGGGCGCCAGTACCTTGCGCGTGGTAGCCGGCTTTGCGGCGGGCGCGGGCCTGGCTGTGGTGCTGGGCGCACTGGTCGCGCTGAACCGGCGCGCGCACGCCCTGCTCGACCCCAGCTTCCAGGCGCTGCGCGCGATTCCCTCGCTGGCCTGGGTGCCGCTGCTGCTGCTCTGGTTCGGCATCGACGAGACGCCCAAGCTGGTCTTGATTGCCATCGGCGCGTTTTTTCCCGTATATATGGGCGTGGTGTCCGGCATCGGCGGCGTGGACCGCAAACTGATCGAGGTCGCGCAGCTGTACCGCTTGGGCCGCGTGGCGCTCGCGCGCCGGGTGCTGCTGCCGGCCGCCCTGCCCTCGGTGATGACAGGCCTGCGCAATGGCCTGAGTCTGGCGTGGATGTTCATGGTGGCGGCCGAACTGATCGCCGCCAGTCAGGGTCTCGGCTACCTGCTGTCCGATGGGCGCGAGACCAGCCGCGCCGACATCGTGCTGGCGGCCATCGTGCTGCTGGCGGTATTGGGCAAGGCCAGCGACAGCCTGATGCTGGCGCTCGAACGCCGTCTGCTGGCATGGCGCGACAGCTTCGACGGGGCGGCCCGATGAGCGCATTCTTCGACATCCACGTGGCGGAAAAACGCTACGGCGCGCGCCCCGTGCTGCGCGATCTGCACCTGGGCGTGGCGCGCGGCGATATCGTCACCCTGCTCGGCGCCAGCGGCTGCGGCAAGAGCACGCTGCTGTCGATTGCGGCTGGGCTGGACCGCGCCTATCGCGGGCACGTGGCGCTCGATGGCGCCGCCACGAATGGCATCAACGGCGACATCGGCTTCATCTTCCAGGAGCCGCGCCTGTTCCCGTGGCTGACGGTGGCGCAGAATATCTCGTTCGGCAAAGGCCCGGGCGCCCATCTGGACCCGCTGGTCGACCGCTTGCTCGACGAAGTCGGCTTGAGCGGCTACGGTGCGGCGCTGCCCAAGCAGCTGTCCGGCGGCCAGGCCCAGCGCGTGGCGATTGCGCGCGGGCTGTTCACGCAGCCGCGCGTGCTGCTGCTGGACGAGCCGTTTTCCGCCGTCGACGCGTTCACCCGCATGAAGCTGCAGGACCTGCTGGTACGGGTGGCGCACCAGCACGCGCTCACGGTGCTGCTGGTGACGCACGATATCGACGAAGCGCTGTATGTGAGCGACCGGGTGGTGTTGCTGGACAATGGAGCGGGCCCCGCGCGGGCGCAGTTCGAGGTCGACCTGGCGCGGCCGCGCAAACGCAGCGATGCCGCATCAGGGCCGCTCAAGGCGGCGGTGCTGCATAGTCTGGAGGCGGCGCACGCGATCTGAACGCAGCGTCTGCGTTTGAGTGCCGGTCGCGTAACGTTGCCTGGTCATGGCGGGCGGCTGGGGCGCATCCAGAAAATTTGCGAGTATGTAATCACCCTGTCATCTGCCTTGGCGAGAATGCGCGCTCCTTCACCTTGCCTGGACCGCCCTCGGTCCAACGGAGCCGCCGCATGAAATTCAGTCCTTCCTCTTACCGCCAGCTCGGGCTCGCGGCAGCATCGGCCTCGCTGATACTGCTGTCGGCGTGCAGCCCCGACGATGCCGCCGCGCCTCCCGCGCCCGTTGTGCCACCCGTGACCGCGCCCGTGCAGCTGCCCAGTGTCGCCTTCATGACCGACGTCCACTTCGAGGACGTGTACGGCGATTTCAAGAACGCCCAGTTCAGCGGCATCCCCACCAAGGACGGCAAGAACGCCACCATCCGCACCATGTACGCGGAGCTGACTTCCACGCGCCTGTTCAACGAAAACTACTTTGCATTCCGCGCCGCGCTGGACGACGCCTTCGCCAAGGGCATTCGCCTGGTCGCGCTGCCGGGCGACTATTCGGATGATGCGCAGCCGATCAATATCGACGGCATCAGCGCCATCCTGCACGAATACCAGGCCAAGGGCATGCGCTTCTTTATCGCGCCCGGCAATCACGACCCCAACGAGCCGTATGACGACGACGAAGCGGGCAAGAACGATTTCCTGACCAAGGAAGGCAAGGAACAGAAGGTCTACGCGACCGGCAACGCCGCCTGCAAGGCCAAGGACACCAGCGTGATCTGCACCGATCAGCTGACCGAACTCGGTTACGAAAAGCTGATCGCCAAGCTGTCCGACTTCGGCTACATGCCGAACAAGGCCGACGTGCACTGGGAAACCCCGTTCAGCAAATACACGGCCGGCAAATACAGCTACGACGAAGCGGTCGCCAGCGGCAACGTCAAGAACCGCGAGTTCGAGATCTGCGCCGAGGGTTCCGGCGGCAGCTACAAGGCCGCCGGCGAAAAGGCGCTCGGCAAATCGTTCACCAAGTGCACCAGAATCATCGATTCGAGCTATCTGGTCGAGCCGGTGAAGGGCTTGTGGCTGCTGTCGATCGACGCCAACGTGTTCGTGCCGAACGCCCGCTTCGATGCGGCCAATCCAAAGAACTTCAAGGGCTTCGACGGCGCCGGCAACGCGGGCTGGAACAAGGTATTGACGCACAAGCAGCACCAGATCGACTGGATCAAGTCGGTGACGGCGCGCGCCAAGGCCGAAGGCAAGCAGCTGATCGCGTTCTCGCACTATCCGACCATGGACTTCTACGCCAACCAGACCAGCGCCATGAAAGCCGTCTTCAAGCCGGGCGCGTTCCAGACGGCGCGCGTGCCTGACGCGGCCACCACCAGTGCGCTGGCGGCGACGGGGCTGAAACTGCACGTGGGCGGCCACATGCACTTCAATGGCACCAATGACTTCCAGGATGCAGCTGGCAATTTCCTGGTCAACGTGCAGTCGCCATCGCTGGCGGTGTACGGCGCCGCGTACAAGGTCATCACCTACAAGAACCCGGACACGGTCGACGTGACCACTGTGGCGCTGAACAACGTGCCGCGCTTCAACGAGCTGTTCCCGCTGTATCAGGCCGAGTACGACTACCTGATGGCCAGCACCACCGACGCGGAGATCAAGAAGCGCTGGGACCGCGCCATTCTCGACACCCGTTCGTACGGTGAGTTCACGCGCTACTACTTCGGCGAACTGTCGCGTCTGCGCTTCATGGACGAATACTGGCCGTGCGAGATGAAGGAAGCGGCCATGGGCCTGAACGCCCGCCAGATGCTGATCCTGTCGCAGCTGCAGACCAAGGTCACGCTGGCGCAGCTGAAGGACGCGCCGGGCATCGTGCCGATCAGCGCCGCCTGCGCCGTCAAGGGCACGGCACCGGCGGCCGGCACCGGCGTGCCGGCTGCGCAGCTGGCCGCCGACTGGCTGGAAGCCACCGCCAAGGCCGAAAAGCTGGCCGGCGCGGCGGGCTTGAAGCTGGACGACTTTGCCAAGGTCAGCGCCTACGAGTTCTATGGCGACTTCCACCGCACCGTGTACGCGGGCGAACTGGCCCCGCGCGACATGGGCGCCGAGCGGGTCAGCCAGTACAAGGTGCTGATGGCCGCGTTCCCGGCCAGCCCGGCGCCTGTGGTGCGGATTGGCGGCGTGCCGTCGGACCAGAACCCGGTGCACGTGATGTTCCAGGACCAGTTCAAGCAAGTGTTTGCCGTGTTCAAGGGGCTGGGTTCGGCCAAGCCGAGCGATCATTTCACGATCGACTACAAGGCCAAGACCGTGACCAATGCCAATGCGACCGGGTTGACGTTCAACTGACGTTGAAGTAAAAATTCGGCTGAACTTCAGCCGAACAGTCACCGAGCACTACCCACCGGCTCCCCGCGCGCCTGCAGTTGCAGACTGCACGCGCGCCGGGGCAGCGGTCTTTCCTTCCATGCGCAGTGACCGTTTTGACGTGCGTCAATCGCGCGAAGCGGCCAAGCTGAGCGCAAGGCGGAACCAACGTCGTCCATCCCACTCCAATCCTCGGTACGCATCGCCTCCGGGATGTCGCCGCCGCTCATGGCAGCGAGGACGCCGTGCGCCGATTGGAGAAGCCGATGACTGCCCACTATGTGCGTATCTTGCCGCTCGCCATGCTTGCCCTGCTTGCATGGCTGACGTCGGCCTGCGGCCCGTCACCCTCGCATGCCCAGCAGCCCGGAGCGGGCGGTCCGCCGCCCGTCTCGGTCGCGCCCGTCGCGCGTCGCATGGTGGAAGAGTTCGACGAATTCAGTGCGCGGCTGGCCGCCGTCGATCAGGTCGAGGTGCGCGCCCGCGTGGCCGGCACGCTGGAGCGGGTACATTTTCGCGACGGCGAGGCGGTCAAAAAAGGCGCGCTACTATTTACCATCGACCCGCGCTCATTCGCCGCCGAAGTGGCCAGCAGCACCGCCAGCCTGGCCAGCGCGCGCACCCAGGCCGAGCTGGCGCGCAGCGAACTGGCACGCGCCGAGCAGCTGCTGCCGATCCGCGCCATTTCCCAACAAGAAGCCGACCAGCTCCGCGCCACCGCCCGCAATGCCGAGAGCAGCGTGCGCGCCGCCCAGGCGGCGCTGGACACGGCACGCCTGAACCTGGGCTACACCCGGATCGCCGCACCCATCGGCGGGCGCGTGTCGCGTACTATGGTCACCGCCGGCAACCTGGTCAGCGTCAACGAACCGGTGCTCACCACCATCGTCTCGACCGACCGCGTGTATGCCTACTTCGACGCCAGCGAAGCGGCCTTCCTCAAGTACGGGCAGACCGCCACCCGGCAGGGCGCGGCGCCCGTGGTGCACATGGGCCTGTTCGACGAGCAAGCCTTTCCCCATCAGGGCAAGATCGATTTCGTCGATAACCGGCTCAACCCGGCAACCGGCAGCATGCAGCTGCGCGCCGTGTTCGACAACAAGGCCGGCCGCTTCACGCCCGGCTTGTCGGCGCGCGTCAAGCTGCGCGCGGGCGCGCCTTACCAGGCCACGCTGGTGCCCGACCACGCCATTTCCACCGACCAGACACGCAAGATCGTGCTGGTGGTCGGCCCGCAGCGGCTGGTGGAAGCGCGCGAAGTCAGGCCCGGCGCACTGATCGAAGGAATGCGCGTGGTCAGCGGGGTCAAGCCTGGCGAGCATATCGTCGTCGACGGCTTGCAGCGAGCCATGCCGGGGGCGCCCGTCACGCCTCAGCTGGTGGCGCTGGATGCGCACGGCGTGCCGCTGCCTGCGCGGCGGTCGCAGTCGCCATCGCCATCGCCGTCGCAAGGCTGATCACCATGGACATCGCCCGCAAGTTCATCGACCGGCCACGCTTTGCCACCGTGCTGTCGATCTTCATCTTCCTGATCGGCGCGCTGTCGATTTTCCTGCTGCCCGTGTCCGAGTACCCGGAGGTGGCGCCGCCCCAGGTCGTAGTGCGCGCGCAGTTCCCGGGCGCTAACCCGCGGGTGATCGCCGACACCGTGGCCAACCCGCTGGAGGAACAGATCAGCGGCATCGACAACCTGCTGTACTTCGAGAGCCAGTCCACCGCCGACGGTGCCATGAGCCTGACCGTCACGTTCAAAATCGGCACCGACCCCGAAGTGGCCGAAACGGCCGTGCAGAACCGCATCAACCGCGCGCTGCCGCGCCTGCCCGAGATCGTGCGCCAGATCGGCGTGACCACCGAAAAGCAATCGCCCAACCTGACCATGGTGGTGCACCTGCTCAGCCCGGACAACAGCCGCGACGCGCTCTACCTGCGCAACTATGGCCAGCTGCAGGTGCGCGACGAACTGCTGCGCATCAACGGCATGGGCAGCGTGCTGCTGTTCGGGGCGGGCGACTATGCCATGCGCATCTGGCTCAACCCGCAGCAGCTGGCCGCGCGCGACATGACCGCCAACGAGGTGGTGGCGGCGGTACGCGAACAGAACGCGCAGGTGGCGGCGGGCGTGGTGGGCGCGCCGCCGGCGCCCAGCGGCAGCCAGTTCCAGCTGCCCATCAACACCAAGGGCCGCCTGACCACCGTGGAAGAATTCGCCGACATCATCGTGCGCGCCGATCCGGCCACCGGCGCGCTGGTGCGCATCAAGGACGTGGGGCGGGTGGAAATGAGCGCCAGCACCTACGCCCTGCGCAGCCTGCTCAACAACAAGGAGGCGGCGGCCATCGCCATCTTCCAGGCCCCCGGCAGCAACGCACTGGCGCTGTCGGCCGACGTACGCGCCATCATGGAGCGGGTCAGCCGCAACTTCCCGCCGGGGGTCAGTTACAGCATCGTGTACGACCCCACCCGCTTCGTGCAGACCTCGATCGAAAAGGTGGTGCTTACCCTGATCGAGGCGGTGCTGCTGGTGGTGCTGGTGGTGATCCTGTTCCTGCAAACCTGGCGCGCCTCCATCATTCCCCTGCTGGCCGTGCCGATCTCCATCGTCGGCACCTTCGCCGTGCTGCTGGCGCTGGGATTTTCGATCAACACGCTGACCCTGTTCGGGCTGGTGCTGGCGATCGGCATCGTGGTCGACGACGCCATCGTGGTGGTGGAAAACGTCGAGCGCAACATCGAAAACGGCCTGACCCCGCGCGAAGCGACCGTCACCGCCATGCGCGAAGTGAGCGGGCCCATCGTGGCCATCGCGCTGGTGCTGTGCGCCGTGTTCGTGCCGCTGGCGTTCGTGCCCGGCCTGTCGGGCCAGTTTTACCGCCAGTTCGCCGTGACCATCGCCATCTCCACCGTCATCTCGGCGTTCAACTCACTGACCTTGTCGCCGGCGCTGGCGGCCATCCTGCTGCGCCCGCACGACGCCCCCAAAGACCTGCTCACGCGCGCGCTCGACCGGGTGCTGGGGCCGCTGTTCGTGCGCTTCAACCGGCGCTTTCACCAGGCCGGCGACAGCTACCAGCGCGGCGTGACGGGCCTGCTGGGCCGCAAGGCCGCCGCCATGCTGGTGTACCTGGTGCTGCTGGGCGGCACCGCGCTGCTGTTCGCGCGCACGCCGTCCGGCTTCGTGCCCGCGCCCGACAAGCAATACCTGATCGGCATCGCCCAGCTGCCGGCCGGCGCCTCGCTCGAGCGCACCGACGCCGTCATGCGGCGCATGAGCAGCATCGCCCTGAACACCCCCGGCATCATCGATGCGGTGGCGTTTCCCGGCCTGTCCATCGCCAGCTTTTCGGCCGCGCCCAACGAAGGGCTGGTGTTCTTCGGCCTGGCCCCGTTCGAGCAGCGCACCACGGCCGCGCTGAGCAAGGAAGCGATCCTGGGCCAGGTCAACGGCGCCATCCAGCAAATCCAGGGCGCGCGCATGTTCGTGGTGCCGCCCCCGCCCGTGGAAGGCGTGGGCAGCGCGGGCGGCTTCAAGCTGCAGATGCAGGACCGCGCCGGGCTGGGCGAGCAGGCGCTGTACGGCGCCGTATGGGGCACCCTGGGCCAGATCTACGCCAACCCGGCCTCGCCCATCGGCACGCCCTACTCCACCTACGACATCAACGTGCCGCAACTGCTGGCCGACGTCGACCGCACCCGCGCCAAGCAGATGGGCGTGGCCTTGGGCGACATCTACGACGCCCTGCAGGTGAACCTGGGGTCGCTGTACGTGAACGACTTCACCCGCTTCGGCAAGACGTATCAGGTGATCGTGCAGGCCGATGCGCCCTACCGCGCCGACGCCGAGGCCATCACCCAGATCAAGACGCGCAACGGCCAGGGCGCCATGGTGCCGCTGGGCGCGCTGATGAAGGTCGAGGCCACCTTCGGCCCCACCCGCGTAACGCGCTACAACGGCGTGGCCGCGGCCGACCTGAACGGCGCGGCCCAGCCCGGCTATTCCAGCGGCCAGGCCGAGGCCGAAATGGAGCGCCTGCTGGCCAGTCTGCCGCGCGGCATGAGCTACGAATGGACCGAGCTGTCCTACCAGGACCGGCTCACGCGCGACGTGCACCTGCCCGGCACCGGGATCAGCATCCCCACCCTGGCGGCCGTGCTGGTGCTGTCGCTGGCGCTGGTGATCCTGGTGCTGGCGGCCCAGTACGAGAGCTGGACCCTGCCGCTGGCCATCGTGCTGATCGTGCCGCTATGCATCCTGTCGGCCCTGTTCGGGGTCTGGCTGTCCAGCCTGCCGCCATTCCGCCAGCCGGGCGACCTCAACATTTTTACCCAGGTGGCGCTGGTGGTGCTGGTGGGGCTGGCCTGCAAGAACGCCATCCTGATCGTCGAGTTCGCCAAGGACCTGGAACTGGCCGGGCGCAGCACCTTCGAGGCCACCGTGGAAGCCTGCCGGCTACGCCTGCGCCCCATCCTGATGACCTCGATCGCCTTTTGCGCCGGCGTGATCCCGCTGATCATCAGCAGCGGCGCCGGCAGCGAAATGCGCCGCGCCATGGGCATCGCCGTGTTTTCCGGTATGCTGGGCGTGACCGTGTTCGGCATCTTCCTCACGCCCGTGTTCTACCTGCTGCTGCGCACCAGCACGGCGAAGCGGCGCGCCCGGGCCGCGCAGACGCGCGCCGATGTGGAAGCGGCTGCGCACCCTTACCATCCGGGCGCGACACCGGACACGGAGCAGCCGTGACCGATCCGATCTTGATACGCGCGCTGTCGATGTGCGCGCCGTTGAGGCGCGCGCAAGCGCTGCCTGCAGCGATGATGCGATCGACAACGCGCGCAACCAGGCGAGCGCCCATGTTGCTGGCCGTCGGCCTGTTGAGTGCTTGCAGCGGAGTAACCACGCTGCCGCTGTACCAGCCCGCGCTCGATTCCCGCTACGCCTACGCACCGGTGCAACGCGCGCGGGCAACGCCCGGCGCCCAAACACCGGCTGACTCGCCATCGCCGGCAGCGCCCGTGGCCCACTTCTGGCGCGGCTTTCACGATCCCGATCTGGACCTGCTGGTAACCGCCGCGCTGGCCGCCAACGCCGATCTGCGCATCGCTGCCGCCACCCTGGCCGAAGTACGCGCGCTGGCACGCCAGGCCGATGCGCTGGGCCTGCCCGAAGTCGGCCTGGGCGCCAGCGCCGGGCGTTCGCGCGCACGCTACGGCGCGGCCAGCGCCCCCTTCACCGCCAACAATTTCGGGGCCTCGCTGGACGTGCGCTGGGAAGCCGACCTGTTCGGCGCCATCCGCGGCGAGCGCCGCGCCGCCGCCGCCGAAGCGCAGGCCAGCGCCGCACGCCTGCGCGCGGTGCAGGTCAGCGTGGCGGCCGAAGTGGCGCGCAATTACTTCGAACTGCGTGGGTTGCAGGAACAATTGCGCGTAGCCGCCGCCTCGCTCGGCTCACAGCGCGAAACGCTGGACCTAGTGCGCGCCAGGCTGGACGCCGGGCGCGGCACCGCCTTCGACACAGACCGCGCCGAAGCGCTGGTGCTCACCACCGCCGCCTCGGTGCACGTGCTGGAAGCGGCACTGGCGCGCACGCGCTACCGCCTCGCCGTACTCAGCGGCCAGCCGCCCACCGCGCTCGACACGCGCCTGGCCACAGCCCG
Source organism: Janthinobacterium lividum (assembly GCA_943372275.1). Taxonomy (GTDB): domain Bacteria; phylum Pseudomonadota; class Gammaproteobacteria; order Burkholderiales; family Burkholderiaceae_D; genus Telluria_A; species Telluria_A lividum_A. The sequence continues at coordinate 2,120 of CALRYE020000068.1, read as the reverse complement.
CCCGGTGCCCGGCATCGCGCCCACCGCCCTGGGCGCCATCGGTGCGCCGCAGGATTTGCTACGGCGCCGTCCCGACATCGCCGCCGCCGAGCAGCAGGTGGCCGCCGCCGCCGCGCGCATCGGCGTGGCGCGCAGCCAGCTATTCCCCCAGCTGACGCTCGGCGGCAGCCTGGGCTTGAACGCCGGCCGGGTCGGCGACCTGGACCGCAGCGACGCCTTCATCTTCAACCTGGGGGCTTCGCTGGGGTGGACGCTGCTCGATTTCGGCCGCCGTCGCGCGCTGATCGCGGCGGCATCGGCGCGCGGCGAAGCGGCCGTGGTGGCGTACGAACAAACCGTGCTGGCGGCGCTGGAAGAAACCGAAGGGGCGCTGGCCAGCTACACCTACGCGCAGCGCCGCATCGAAAGCATGACGGGCGCCGCGCGGGCGGCCGGCAGCGCGGCCATGCTGGCACGCGCGCGCTTCCAGGCTGGCACCAGCGACTTGCTCGCGGTGCTGGACGCCGAACGCGAATCGCTTGCTGCGCGCGACCGGCTGGCGCAAGCGACCACGCAAGGGGCCACCTCGCTGGTGGCCGTGTACAAGGCGTTGGCGGGCGGCTGGTAGCACCATCGCTTCGCCATCGGTTCTGACTGCACTAGCCTGAAATGCTAGCCGGCGATGCACGGATAAACAATGCCGACGAATGGTCAACAGTCAGCCGTCAACCATCAACACGCGATTCAACAGGCAACAGCAAGGCGACCTACTTATCCGCTGACAATACTAAGAATATTGCCGTCGCAATCGCGGAACCACGCGACCTTCATCCCGCCACCGTCATGGATGTCGCCCTTGAGCGTCAAGCCCGGCATGTCATAGTGCTCAAACGTCACCCCCTTGGCTTTCAGGTCCGCCGCAATCGATTCGATCTCATCGCCGACGTTCCACACTACCGACGTGGCCTGGTTGGTACCGGCAAACTCGGAGTGATAGACATTCAATTTGGAAGAGCCGCTTTGGTAGGTAATCACTTCGTCGCCTTCGGTCGCCAGCTTGCGTAGACCCAGCGTCTCTTCGTAAAACCGCGCTGCCCGCTGCATATCCTTTACCGCGATCATGGCGATTGCTTCTCTATCGTTCAGCATAATGCCCCCTTTCATTGTCGACCTGGACCCGATGCCAGTTAGACCAACGATGCGGGCTGGCAGTTCGAAGCCAGCGCGGCGCCGTAGCATGTGGGCAGTGTCTCATTCAAAAGAGGCACAGCCGACAGGCTGCTAGTGCGGAATATCGACTACCTGTGCTCTGCGTTGCAGCTGCGTCATCATCATGACATTGCTAAGCGAATCCAGAATGAGCCCTTCACTCTTTGCAGCGTCTGCATCGCGCCGATCATCAATAATGAGCAAAATTTTGAGCTCGTCGTTTTGAGTGGCAGCTCGTATATCCAGCAGTTTCTTAGCAGTAGCGCTTACAGTTGCCGGATGAGTTCCGATGGCAATGACCGCCCGCCCGTCAAACTCGAAATCCATCTTGTACACGTGGCCGGAAACGCCAGTCAATTCCTGACCGTCACCAAGTGGGACCGTTGATTTCCAGAGTCTACCCATCAATCCTCGCAATCGGCGACTCGTAATTCGGTACCCATTTCAAGGCGGCTCTCTGCTATCGGTTCGATAGCGAGCGTCGCCCAAATAAAACGGCCACGCTCAGTGGCCTTGAGCGCGACACTTTGTCAAAAAGACAGTCACCGCCGACAAAGCGGTGTGAGGGTGTTCCTCGTGCGGTACATGACGGCAGTCATCGAGAACGAGCAGTTCGGCGTGGGGGACGCGGCGCTGTATTTCATATAACTGCTCCAGCGTTCCAAATTGGTCTTGCTTGCCCTGTATCGCTAGCAGCGGGCTCGCGATGCTTTGAATTATCTCGGCGATGCTCCAGCGGCTGAACGCGGCAGACAGCCAACAATCACTCCAACCCTGGAATACGCCGGCAGGGTCGTCGTGCAGGCATGCAAGATGAGCCGCCAACCGCCCGTCGGGCCAGCTTGCCTGCAGCCGCGCGATGCGCTCGCGCGCCAACTGTTCGACAAACACATGCGGGGCAAGCACCACCACAGCACCCGCATGCCCGGGGA
>CALRYE020000067.1:0-29399 GCA_943372275.1 Janthinobacterium lividum | reverse complement strand
TTAAATACGGGATATTGAACTCTTCCGTCGAGCCCCGGTCTGACCCTGATCGGATCGCCAACGGAAGATCGCCATGGATGGCTACACGTTCGAGCACATGTCGGAATGGCTGCGCACGCACGTCGACGACCTGTCCGTCGCGCAACGCCAGCAGATGGCGGGCACGTTGCAGCGCGGCTCGCTGCGCCAGCAAACCATCGGCATCATCGAAGCTGTCGCCGCGCCGACGCTGGCCTGTCCGCGCTGCGGCGCGCGCCGCCTGCACCGCGACGGCCAGGCCCACGGGCTGCAGCGCTATCAGTGCGTGGCTTGCGGACGCACTTTCAACAGCCTGACCGGCACCCCGCTGGCGCGCCTGCGCCACAAGGCCAAATGGCTGCCGTATCTGGACACCATGCTCGACTCGGCCACGGTGCGGCACGCCGCAGCCTGCGTGGACGTCCATCGCAACACCAGCTTTCGCTGGCGCCACCGCTTTCTCACCTGGAGCAAGCACGACCGCAAGCTGCCGCTGTGCGACATCGTCGAGGCCGACGAAACCTCTCTGCTCGAATCGCAAAAAGGCGCGCGCCGCCTGACCCGTGCACCGCGCCGGCGCGGCGGAGTGGCGTCCCGACGCGGGATCTCCAGCGAACACGTATGCATCCTGGTGGCGCGCGACCGCGCCGGGCGGACCCATGACGCCGTCACGGGACGGGCGCCCCTGCGGCGCGCCCAGTTGACTACTCATCTGCAGCCGATACTGGCGCCCGGCTGCATGCTGGTCACCGACGGCCACCCGGCCTACCCGGGCTTCGCCCGCGAGCACGGGGTGGCGCACCGCGCCGTCAATCAGTCGGCCGGCGCGCGCGTGCAGGGACAATGGCACGTGCAGAACGTGAACGCATATCACAGCCGGTTCAAGCAGTGGCTGCGGCATTTTCATGGGGTGGCCTCGCATTACCTGGCCAATTACTTGGGCTGGCGCTGGGCCGTCGATGGCGCGCGCATCGCCACGGCCGAGGCACTGATGAGAGCGGCATTGGCTGCGCCACCCCGTACTTTACGGTGACATAGCCTTTTTAATGGCCGGGCGCCCCGGCGTGGGACGCCATTGCGTTGCGCGACAGGTAATCGCGCACCGAGCCGATGCTGGTGAAGGGCGACTCGCCCACCACGTGCCGGATCTGCGTCAGCGAATCGGCCAGCGGCGGCCGCTGGTCGCCGATGAATGGCACCAGGTGGTAGCACCCGCTCTTGCACGTGAACAAGCCACGCTTGTTCGGGATTGTGAACTGCGGCTGCAGGGGTGCGCCGTCGTCGTCCCAGAACAGCCAGACGGTGGCCTCGACATGGGGCCCCTCGCAATACGAGGCCGCGGTCAAGGCGTCGGGGAAGACATGCAGGGAGCGCTCTTCGGTTTCGGCGGCAAAAATCATGATGGCTCACGTCGGTTATGTGGGTCGAACGCGCTGCGGCGGGCGCTCCGGCGGGCATCCATTGCTGCATCAACCCGTGTAACGTAACCGTAACATATCGCCAACGACAAAGCGACGCTGGCGCGATCATCAACGTTGTTTTTTACATACCTCAACGTGGGTATGCGCGCATCCAGGCCGCCGCCTACGCTTGCTGCGCCTGCGCCAGGGCGGCGCGCACCTCGTCGGCGTCGGCGGGGCGCACCACGCGCGCCACCTCCTTACCGTCGCGCAGTACCACCACCGTGGGCCAGAGTTTGATGCGAAACGAGCGTCCCAGCGGCCGCCCGCTGCCATCCTCGACTTTCAGGTGGGTCAACCCCGGCACGTCGGCGATGGCGGCGCGGATCTGCGGCGAGCCGGCGCGGCAAAAGCCGCACCAGTCGGTACCGAACTCCAGCGCCACGGTGCCGGGCATGGCATCGATCGCGCTGCGCTCGGGCTGCTGGGGGGAATAAGGCTGGCTCATGGTGGTCTCCTGGTAGAAGCCATCAGCGTAGCGCAAAACCGTCGTCCCCCTGCACACCGTTTCCTGAACGCTCATGCTCCTTAGCTAATTTTGCAGTCAATCCAGCCGTTCACCGTACAGCTAACCGTACACCTAACCGCGCAGCCGTTCATGCAGCAGCCAGCGGCGTGCCGTTGCGATCACCTGCTCGGACAGCATGCGCGTGAACGGTGTCTGCAAGTCCCAGGCATGCCAGACCAGCGGCACGTCAAGATGGCTGCCCGGGGCCAGATCCACCAGGCGGCCGGCCGCCAGCGCCAGGTCGCACTGCTGGACCGGCAGCATGCCGTAGCCGAAGCCCGCTTCGACAAAGCGCACGAAGCCCTCCGAGCTGGACAGGTCGTGGTGCGGATAGCGGCCACGGTATCCCGCCGCCTGCGCCAAAAAGCGCTCCAGCAGCGCATCCTTGCGATCGAAGTTGAGCCCGGGCGCCTGGGCGATGGCCGCCGCCAGCAGCCCTTCGGGAAACCAGCGCGCGGCAAAGCCTGGACTGGCCACGCAGCGGTAGCGCATCGCCCCCAGCGGCGTGGCCGTGGTGCCCGCCACCTGGGCCGACTCGCTCGTCACGCAGCCATACACCCTGCCCTCGCGCAGCATGGTCAGCGTGTGGTCCTGGTCGTCGATACGGATGTGCAGCATGCAAGCGCCGCCGGCCATCAGCGGCGTCACCGCCTCCTGCAGCCAGGTCGCCGCGCTGTCGGCGTTGACGGCGATGACGATGCGCGGCCGGTCGTCGCCCACGCCCGGCATCGGCTCCAGCGCCGCTTCCAGCAGGCGCACTTTGCCGTAATGCGCAATCAGGCGCTGTCCCGCCGCGGTGGTCGCCGGCGGCTGGCTGCGCACCACCAGCAGCTCGCCACAGCTGCGTTCCAGCGTGCGGATGCGCTGCGACACGGCCGACTGGCTGATCGACAGCGCTGCGGCCGCTTTCTCGAAGCTGCCGTATTCGATCACCGCGTCCAGCGCGGCCAGTCCCAGATAATCCAGACGGCTCATTAGAATTCCTTATATCCATCCAATATTATTAATTATACTTATTTGGCGCGGCCCACTATCCTGCGATCTAATTCAAGGAGAGCGGCATGGAAACCACGGCATTTTTAAAAGGTATCGGCATGGGCGGCGGCCTGATCATCGCGATCGGATCGCAAAACGCCTACCTGTTACGGCAGGGACTCAAGCGCGAATGGGTCTTGCCCTGCGTACTGATCTGCATCGTCTGCGACGTGATGCTGATCGGCGCCGGCGTGGCCGGCATGGGCCAGCTGATCGCCAGCGCGCCCACCCTGCTGCTGTGGATCAAGATCGCCGGCTTCGTGTTCCTGGTCTGGTACGGCGTGCGCGCGGCCCGCTCCGCGTGGCGCCCGGCGGCGTTGGAAACCAGCGTGGGCGGCGCCGTTACGGAACGGCGCGTGGTGCTCGGCACCATGCTGGCGCTGAGCCTGCTGAACCCGCACGTCTACCTCGACACCGTGCTCCTGCTGGGTTCCATCGGCGGCCAGCAGCCTGGCTCGGGACGCCTGTACTTCGCCATCGGCGCCATGCTGGCGTCGATCATCTGGTTCAGCAGCCTGGGGCTGGGCGCGCGCTACCTGACGCCGCTGTTCCAGCGCCCCGCCGCCTGGCGCGTGCTGGACGCCATCATCGCCGTCGTCATGTGGACGCTGGCGGCGACGCTGCTGATGTGAATGCCGACATACAGTGGCCGGGTGAGGGTCGGCCAGCACGCCGGGGCGCGTGCCGAAGGGGCCAAGCACGCCGGCCGGCGCTTTGAGCGATAATTGCCGCTCATCGTCATGTCACCGGGAGTCCTTTTGTTCAATTTCAGTTACCAGAATCCGACGCAAATCCTGTTTGGCAAAGACCAGATTGCCTCCCTGACCAGGCTGATCCCCGCCAGCGCGCGCGTGCTGGTGGTCTACGGTGGCGGCAGCATCAAGAAGAACGGCGTGTACGACGAAGTCCAGACTGCCCTCGCCGGCTACACGGTGACCGAATTCGCCGGCATCGAACCGAATCCCACGTACGAAAACCTGATGCAGGCCATCGGCCAGGTGCGCGAGCAGAACATCGACTTCCTGCTGGCGGTCGGCGGCGGCTCGGTGGTCGACGCGGTCAAGTTCATCGCCGCCGGCGCCCTGCTCGATGCCGATCCGTGGACGATCCTGGAACAGGGTGGGCGCAACGTCAAGCAAGCCATGCCGTTCGGCGCCGTGCTGACCCTGCCGGCGACCGGCTCCGAAATGAATTCGGCCAGCGTCATCACGCGCCGCGCCACCGACGAAAAGCGCAGCTTCATGAGCCGCCACGTGTTTCCCAAGTTCGCCGTGCTCGATCCGAGCAAGACGTTCTCCCTGCCCGTGCGCCAGGTCGGCAACGGTGTCGTCGACGCCTTCGCCCACGTGATGGAGCAGTACATGACCTATCCGGTCGACGCCAAGGTGCAGGACCGCTTCGCCGAAGGCCTGCTGCTGACGCTGATCGAAGAAGGCCCGCGCGCGCTGCAGGAGCCGGACGACTACGACGTACGCGCCAACATCATGTGGTGCGCCACGATGGCGCTGTGCGGCCTGGTCGGCGCCGGCGTGCCGCAGGACTGGTCGACCCACATGATCGGCCATGAACTGACCGCGCTGTACGACCTGGATCACGCCCAGACGCTGGCGGTGGTCATGCCGTCGATGCTGCGCGTGCAGAAAGAAGCCAAGCGCGCCAAGCTGCTGCAGTACGCCGAGCGGGTATGGGACCTGCGCGGCGGCGACGAAGACACGCGTATCGAAGCGGCCATCACGCGCACTGAAAAGTTCTTCGAGCAGATGGGCGTCAAGACCCGCCTGGTCGACTACGATCTGGATGCGCGCGCCGTCGATGCGGTGGTGCACGCGCTGGAAGCGCACATGATGGTCAAGCTGGGCGAACGCGGCGAAGTGACCTTGGACGTTGCGCGCAAGGTTCTGCAACTGAGCCTGTAACTGAGCTTGTAACTGAGCTTGTAACTGAGCTTGTAACTGAACCTGTAACTGAGCTTGTAAATCAGCCCGCAAAGGCTGGCTTTAAAGCGCGCGCCGGCCGGTCCGCCGCGCGCTGTGATAAAATCGACATTCGCTAGGGGTCCTGGAACAGACGTTCAACGTCGTTCCGGGTGAGAGATACCCTCCGTACCTGATCTGGATAATGCCAGCGAAGGAAAGCGCAAAGTCACTCCCCTTCTGTTCGTGTCCTTTGAATGCTCCCCCGTTGGCTCCGGCTTTTTACAGTAACGCTGTGGCCCTGCCACGCGCGTTATGAGCACAACTCGATCCAATTCGAGCACAACACGAGCACACTATGCCTAACCTGAAGTACACCGTTCTTGCGCTGTCCCTGATGCAGGCGTTCGCCGCGCATGCCCAAACCACGCAGGCGCCCGGCGAGCAGCCGATGGCAGAAGTCGTCATCAGCGCCAGCAAGTGGGTCGCCGCCGACCGCGCCAGCGTGGCCGGCTTTTCCGACGCGCCGCTGATGCTCACGCCCGCCTCGGTGGTTGCGATCGGGCGCGAACAGATGCAGGACCTGTCGATCCGCTCGGCCACCGACGCAGTGCGCTTCGACGCCAGCGTCAGCGACGCTTACAACGCCATCGGCTACGCCGAGCAGTTCTCGATCCGCGGCTTCATGCTCGACAACGCCAGCAGCTACCGCAAGGACAACATCGCCATCTCGGGCGACGCCCAGATCCCGCTGGAGAACAAGGAACGCTTCGAAATCCTCAAGGGCCTGGCTGGCCTGACGGCCGGCGTGGCGTCCCCCGGCGGCATCATCAACTACGCCGTCAAGCGCCCGACCGCGCAGCCACTGCGCTCGGTGACGGCCGAAGTGCGCGACCGCGGCACGCTGTACGGCGCGCTGGACCTGGGCGGGCGCTTCAACGACAAGCGCTTCGGCTACCGCATCAACGCCGCCGCCGAGCGCCTGCACGCCTACGTCGATGGCGCCGACGGCAATCGCCGTTTTTTCTCCGGCGCGTTCGACTGGCAGATTTCGCCCGACGCGCTGCTGCAGATCGACGCCGACTACCAGAACAAGTCGCAACTGACCGCGCCCGGTTACCAGCTGGTCCGCGGCGTGGCGCTGCCGACCGGCGTGTCGCCCAAGATGATGCTCAACGACCAGCCATGGGCCAAGCCGGTGGACACGCGCAGCAGCAACATCGGCCTGCGCTTCGAATATCTGCTGGGCGGCGGCTGGAAAGCCACGCTGGCGGCGAACAGGCACTCGTTCAAGCGCGACGACTTCACCGCCTTCCCGTACGGCTGCAGCAACGAGGGCGACGGCTACTATCCGGGCTACTGCTCCAACGGCGACTACGACGTCTACGATTACCAGAGCACTGGCGAAGCGAAGAACCCGCTGGGCGTCGTCGCCATGGTGCAAGGCAAAGCCATCACCGGCGGCATCGGCCACGAACTCACCTTCGGCGCCTCGAAGCAGACCCGCACCGACCGCTATGGCGACTACGTGTACGACTACGCGGGCTCCAGCAACATCTACCAGAACCGGATGGTGCCGCCGGCCGAGGGCAACCCGAGCACGGGCCCTGTGTACGAGCGCCGCCACGACGACGAGCGCGCCGTGTACGTCAACGACATCATCACCATCACGCCGCAGTTCTCCGTGCATGCGGGCCTGCGCCACGTGAAGATCAAGCGCGCCGAATTCAACGAAACGACCCTCGGCCTGTTGGGCGCCACCGACACCAGCTTCACGCTGCCGTCGCTCGCGCTGATGTACCAGCCGGCCCAGAACTGGATGGTCTATGCGTCGCTGGCGCACGGCATGCAGTATGGCGAAACGGCGCCGTTCCAGACCACGAACGAAAACGTCACGCTGCCGCCGCAGCGTTCCAAGCAGGTCGAACTGGGCGCCAAGGGCGTCGTCAATGACAGCCTGACGGTATCGGCGGCGCTGTTCCAGATCCGCCAGGGTCTGGAATACACCGACGCCTCGAACACCTTCGTCAGCAATGGCCAGCGTACCCACCGCGGTGTGGAGCTGTCGGCCCAGGGCCGCGTGCTAACGGGCCTGAACTACAGCGTGTCGCTGCTGGGACTGGACACCGAGCAGCGCGGTACCGGGTCGAGCGAATTCGATGGCAACCATGTGCCCAACGTGCCCGCGTTCAAACAGACTACGATGCTGGAATATGCACTGGCAAGCGTGCCGGGCATGAAGGTGCGCGGCATTTGGGAGTATTCGGCCAAAAAGGCGTTCGATCCGCAGAACACGGTCAACGTGCCGGGATATCACGTGTTCGGTCTGGGTGCTTCTTACGAAACCCGCATGGCGGGTGTGCGGACCACCCTGCGCGCGAATGTGGACAACGTGGCCGACAAGTTCTACTGGCGCGATGTCACGCAGCTGGTGGGTGGCTACCTGTTCCCGGGTGCGCCACGCACGTTCCGGGTGTCTGCGCAGTTCGATTTTTGATGGTGGTGTAGCGCGAGTCGTACTATCGCGCTGCTCATTGTCAGCGCTGAAACCGTGTCCCCGCGCAGGCGGGGACACGGCGCTTGAGGTAGTTAGTAGAGCATGCGCATCGGCTGCACTACCATGCGCATCGGCTGCACTACCCTTCCAGCAACCGGACCGCCTGCTGCACCCGTTCCTCCAGCGTGCCGCGCACCAGCGTGTACGCAATCCCGCGCTCCCCCAGCATCTGCAGCACCTGCTGGTGGATGGTCTGCCTGACCTCATCCGACTCGCGCTGCAAGCCATCGGCCTCCCAAGGCGCATCGGGCGCGGTCACCAGGGTCAGCGCATAGTCATGCCGCTGCTCCAGCACCGATAACTGCGCATCGACCCGGTTCCAGTACCAGCGGCTGTAAATCGCCGTCATCATCGGCGTGGTATCGCAAAACACAATCCCGTTGGCGCGCGCCGCAGCCTCGTCTTCGCGCTGCATCTGCATGTGCGCGATGCCGAACTGGTCGCTCTCGACCGGCACCCTTCCTGTGGTATCGACAAACTCGCGCAGATACTCCGGCACCCACACGGTCCGATACCGCTCGGCCAGCGCCGCGGCCAGGGTCGACTTGCCGGACGATTCAGCACCAAGGATCGCCACCCGAAGCACACCGCGCACGCTCACGGCGCGTCCTGCGCCAGGCGCGACCAGGTACGCCAGCCGATCACCGCCAGGATCACAAAGACCCCATACAGCACGGCCGTCAGCATCAGGTCCTTATGGATATACAGCCCCACATACAGCACATCGACCGCAATCCACACGATCCAGTTCTCGACCTTTTTACGCGACAGCAGCAGCTGGCCGAGCAAACTGCCCGCCGTCAGAAAGCCGTCGATATTCGGCACATCGGTATTGGTAAAGCTGCGCAGGAACCAGGCCAGCAGCGCGAAGCCCAGCACCCAGCCGATCAGGCCATAGCGCCAGCCGGCCGCACCCAGACGCGTGACCTTCAGCACGTCATGCTGCGCGCTGCCGTGCAGCCACTGGTACCAGCCCCACACCGACACGGCGATGAACACCAGCTGCAGCGCCGCATCGCCATAGATGCGCGCGCCGAAGAACACGGCTGCATAGGTGGCGGATGAGGCGATCGAGAAAAACCAGGCCCAGTGGTTCTGCCGGATATTCAGCAGCACCGTAATTACAGCCAGCACGAACGACACCAGCTCCAGCGGAGTGGTGGATAGCCCAAGCAAGGATAAGGTGTCGTTCATGTCGCCTTTAAAAAGAAACGCTTAGCGCTTCGGGTACTTGATGGTCATTTCCTTGAGCAGGTTGTCGGCCTGATCGACTTCCTTCATCACCCACAGCATGTAGCGCACGTCCACATGGATGGCGCGGGTGATGGCGCTGTCGAAGTACCAGTCCTTGGTGATCGATTCATAGGTCGAATCGAAGTTCAGGCCTACCAGTTCGCCGCGCTTGTTGACGATCGCCGAACCGGAGTTGCCGCCGGTGGTGTCGGCGCTGGACAGGAAGTTGACCGGCACGGTGCCCAGCACCGGGTCCTTGAAGGCGCCGTAGCGCTTGGCCTTGATCGCTTCGACCAGCTTGGCCGGCGCGATGAACGGATCGACGCCGGAGTTCTTTTCAAGGATGCCTTCGACCGTGGTGAACGGGCCCTTGGACAGACCATCGCGCGGCGAATACGGCGACACCGTGCCGTAGGTCACGCGCAAGGTGGAGTTGGCGTCCGGGTAGACCGGTTTGCCCTGCGACTTCTTCCATGCGATCACGGCCGACATGTACTGCGGGATCACGCGCTCCAGGTTGCCGTCGACTTCCTTGCGGCGGTTTTCCAGGTCCATGGCCACGTCGTGCTGGCGGATGGCCAGCTGCATGAACGGATCGGTCGACGCGCGCATGGCTGCGGCGTCCTGGCCGATCCAGCCGATGCGGTTGGCCGTCTCGCCCAGCTTGGTGCCGGCGTACAGCCCTTTGAGCGCGCCAGGCGCGGGCAGCAGCGTATCCAGTCCCTTGGGATGCGACTTGGCGGCGATCTTGCTGTAGCGCTGCAGCGAAGCGGCGTAGCGTGCTTCATCGACCGCCGCGACGAACGACTGCTCCAGCCGGTTCAGGCGCGCCTTGATGAACGACAGGTCGCGCGCCTGGTAGCCGCTTTCGCGTTCGGCGTCCGGCCTGGCGTTTTCCAGCGCCAGCCGGTACAGGGTGCGCGCGCTTTTAAGCAGGTCGCTGTTGGAGGCGACCGAAAAGGCGAACTCCTCTTCCGACAGGGCCATATCGGCCGCGATGGCCGCATCGAGTTCGGACAGCAGCGTCCTGGGTGCGCTGGCCAGGTTGGCCGGCTTGGCCAGATAGCTGCGGAACTCGGCGTCCTGCACGTCCTTGATGGCGGCGATGTCCTTGCGGGCGAAGCCGTCGAGCAGGCCCTGGGTTTTCTTGAGCACGTTGTTGATGCTCTTGACCACGCTGGCGTAACGCACGTCGGCTGCCGCGTTGCCCTTGGTGGCGGCGGCGATGACGGCCAGGTCGGCCTGCATGTCGGCCACGCGCACCGGGAAGCTGGCGTCGCGCGCCCAGCGGATTTCGCTCGGCAGCTTGTAGCGGCTGGTGCGGCCCGGGTAGCCGGCCAGCAGGATCGGATCGTCGGCTTTCAAGCCTTCGGCCGACACCACCAGGAAGTCCTTGGATTTGTACGGCACGTTGTCCGGCGACGGATCGGCCGGGCGGCCATCCTTGCCCACATAACCGCGCAGGAACGAGAAGTCGCCCGTGTGGCGCGGCCACTCGTAGTTGTCGATGTCGCCGCCGTAGTTGCCGATCATGTCGGCTGGCGCATACACCAGGCGCACGTCGCGTATCATCAGCTGACGGATGCGGTAGTACTCGAGGCCGCGGTGAAACGCCGGCACCGAGCAGCGGTAGGCCTTGTCGGTTTCGCATTCGGCGATCAGGGTCTTGATGCGCTTTTCGACTTCCTCATGGCGGGCGCGCCCGCTCATGCCGGGCGCCAGGTCCTTGAGCACGCGGGCGCTGACGTTTTCCACCTTGTCGGTCACGTACAGCAGCGTGTTGGGGCCGCCGGGCAGTTCTTCGGCGCGCGTCTTGGCCAGAAAGCCGTTGACGATGTAGTTCTTTTCCGGCGTGGAGTTGCGCTGGATGGCGCCGTAGGCACAGTGGTGGTTGGTGACCACCAGCGCATCGGGCGACACGAACGAGGCCGAGCAGCCGCCGGTCGACACGATGGCACTCATGGGGTGCTTGGACAGGTCGGCCAGCTTCTCGGCGGGGATGGTGATGCCGATGCGTTTGAGTTCGGATTTGAGTTGCGGCAGTTGGTGTGGCTGCCACTGTCCCTCATCGGCGTTCGCGGTAGCGACAATGCCTAACAGGGCCATGGGTAAAGCGATGGATTTCAACAAGATATACCCCTTGGATAAATGCAAGCGCGGAGTATATCGTGTTTTAAATGCGTTCAAGCAGTAAGCGTTGCCAAAGCTTGATGAGGGGCGGTTTCCGGGCTGATCGATGGCGCAACCGAAGCCGCGGCGCCGTATTTACCACCACGCCGGGCCAACGTCGTCCTCGCGAAAAAGCGAGGATCCATGCTGAGCGAGCTTCCACAGTACTGCGTGCTCAGCATGGGTCCCCGAAATGTCGACGATTACTTCAGGTGCTTATCCAGCCACCCATTCACCGTCTGATGCCACAGCACCGAATTGGCCGGCTTGAGCACCCAGTGATTCTCATCCGGGAACACCAGCAACTTGCTCTCGATGCCCTGGCGCTGCAGTGCGCTGAAGGTACCCAGGCTTTGCGTGGTCGGCACGCGGTAATCCAGATCGCCCTGCACCACCAGCATCGGGGTCTTCCAGTTTTTCACAAACAGCACCGGGTTGAATTTCTCATGCTCGGCCGGGCTGGTCAGATACGTGCCCTTGTATTCCCACTCGGTGAACCACAGCTCCTCGGTCGAATAGGCCATGGCGCGGATATCGAACACGCCATCGTGATTGACCAGGCACTTGAAGCCATCGGACCAGTTACCGGCGATCCAGTTGATCATGAAGCCGCCGTACGACGCGCCCAGCGCGCAGCTGCGCTCGCGGTCCAGGAACGGGAACTTGGCCACCGCCGCGTCCAGCCCCTTCTTCAGGTCTTCCAGCGGTTTGCCGCCCCAGTCGCCGCTGATCGAGTCGGTGAACCCCTGGCCGTAGCCGGTCGAGCCATGAAAGTCGATGAATACGGCGGCGTAGCCTGCGCCGGCGTAGGTCTGCGGATTCCAGCGGTAGCTCCACGAATTACCGAAGCTGCCCTGCGGGCCGCCGTGGATCAGGAAGGCGATCGGGTACTTCACGCCGGGCACCGCGTTCCACGGCTTGACCACATGGCCATAGACCTTCTCGCCGTTGGCGCCGGCAAAGGAGAACTGCTCCGGTTCGCCGAAACGCACATCGGCCAGCTGCGCTTCGTTGTTGTGGGTGAGCTGCACGGGGCTGCTGCCCGGCTTGACCCGGAACAGCTGCGCGCCCGACTTCAGGTTGGCTTGCGCGATCACGATGGTGTCGCGCCGCACATCGAAGCCGTTGACGTTGCCGTTGCCGGTCAGCGCGGTGACCTTGCCGCTGGCCAGATCGATGTTAAACAAGCGTTCCTGCCCGACGTCCTGGGCATTGGCCAGGATCGCCTTGCCGTCGGCACTGAAGCGGTAGTCGGCGATCGAGCGGTCCCACGATTCGGCCACGGCGCGCTTTTTGCCGCTGGCCACGTCGATCAGCATCAGCTGATAGCGGTCGGCTTCAAAACCCGGGCGCTTCATGGCCAGATAGGCCATGGTCTTGCCATCGGGTGAATACACCGGCCTGGCATCCCACGCCAGGTTCTCGGCGGTCAGGTTGCGCGGCGTGCCGCCGCTGGCGGGCACCTGATAGATATCGAAGTTGGTGGACCAGGCTTCGGTCTTGCCGGCCACGCGCACCGAGAACACCACCGTCTTGCCGTCAGGGCTGAACTGGTATTCCTCGTGGTCGCCGAACGGCTTGGACGGCACGTCGCCGTCGAGTGTGCCGGACAGGCTCACGGGCGTGCCCACCTTGCCGCTGGCGTCCAGGGGCGCGGCGTACAGGATCGAATTGCGCCCGTCGGCCCAGCTGTCCCAGTGGCGCGCGAACAGGCGGTCATAGACCTTGCCGCTGGACTTGCCAGCATTGGTCAGGCGCGTCTTGGTGCAGGCCATGTCGGCGCAGTCGCGGAAGGCCGCCACGCTCAGGGCAATGCGGTCGCCCGTGGGCGCGAGGCGGAAGTTGTCGACGTCGAGCGGCAGGTCGCTCACGCGCGCCGCTTCGCCGCCGCTCATCGGCAAGCGCCACACCTGCGACGAACCGGAGCGGGACGACAGGAAGTAGATGGCGTCGCCGCTGGGCGACCATTCCGGGTCGGTGCTGTTGGCCACACTGTGGGTCAGCCTGACCGGGACCGGCTTGGCCCGGCGCAGGTCGAGCATCCACAGCTGCGTATTGCCGCGGTTCTTGTCCATATCGGTGGTGCGGACGGTATAGACCACGCGCGTGGCGTCGGGCGACAGGACCGGGTTACCCACCCGCTCCATGTTGACCAGGTCTTCCACCGTAAAGCCGCGCGGCGCTGCCGTCGCGGCGGGGGTGGCGATTGTTGTACCAGCCAGCAGGGTCGCTGCGGCCAGCGTCATCAGACGTGACTTCATTACACTCTTCTCCAGTTAGCGGCACGGGGTACGCGCCGACCCGGAGATTTTACCAAACCGCGCTGCCGTATCAGCCTTTGCGGCGCTGGCCGGCCAGACCGGCGAGCCCTGCGCAGACCAGCAGCACCGAGGCAGGTTCCGGCACATCGTTGACGCGCACCGCGTCGAACGCGGCGGCGCTGAAACCGCTTTGCTTGTTGGGCGTGGAGAACGCGTAGTAGCGCACTTCGTCGAATCCGGCCCCATCGCGCAGGCCCACCACGGCACCATCGGGCTGGGAAAAGTTACCGGCTCCCGTCAGCACGCTGTCGTTGTAGGTTTTCCAGTAGCCGTTCAGATTCAGGTAACCCGATCCGGCGGCCCACTCGATGCCGAACATGTCGCCGCCATCAACCTTGCGCACGCTGAGGTAAGCATTGGCGCCGGCCGTGGCCATGTAGTTCCCGCTGAACGAAGGGCTGAGTTCTTGCGGCGTGTCGTAGCAATCGATGCCTGCGTAGCCGCAGTTGTTATTCAGGCCGGAACCGGAGTAGCTAAACAGCAGGCCATCTTCGATATAGCCATTCGCCAGCGTGGTATTGAGTTCGAAGCTGGCCGTGCGCTGCACGAACGGTACAGCGCTGTTGGCGCCGAAGCTCTGGATCACCGCGGCGCCGGCCGTCTGGGAAGCGCCCAGCATGAGCGCTGCCGCGATGGGGAATGCGAGGGTGTATTTTTTCATGGTTGTAGTCAGTGGCTGCGTCATTTTTTAACGAAATCGATGGCGTCGTAGGCGTAGCCGGGGCTCAGATACAGGTTCCCGCTGGAGCCGCTGATGCCGGTCAGGGTGACCACGTTTTGCCCGACTACCAGCTCGCTGGCGGGAATGTCGAAGGTGTACAGGTTGTTGTTGCCCCGGTAGGTGCCGACCGTCAGGGTGCGGGTCTTGGGCTGGGTCGGCGCCGGCGGATTGGCCGAGATCCAGCCATTGACTTGGGCCTTGGGCCGCAGTCCCGCAAACGCCACCGTGGTCCCGACGCGCAGCTGGTAGCTGCCGATCTGGCTCTTGCGCAGGTTGAACTTGATGGTGGTGGTGTTGTTCACGTTTTTCCACTGGTAGGCAGGCAGCCCTGTGGCAGGTGTGGACACGCCGATCTCGTAGTCGGGCACCACCCAAGGCGCCATGCGCACATCCTGAGGATGCATGTAGGTGACCTTGTCGCCATTGCGGAACTCGGCGGGCGAACCGTCCCAGCTGCCGATGCGCCACAAAGGCGCCACGGCGGACGGATCGGCCGTGATGGCCAGCGCATCAAGCGTGCGGGTCTCACCGGCCGCCACCGTCACGCTGCGCGTTTCCACCGCCAGCTCGTTGCGGTACACCGTCATGGTGTAGGTGCCCGGGATCATGCGCGCGCTGTCGAAGCTGCCGCTGGCCGGGTCGACGTCGGCCCAGTACTGGGCTGTGGCGTTGGCGAAGCCCACCGTGTACGGCACGCCGGCCTCGCGCCCGCCGATGGCACCTGCTGTCACGCGGCCCCGCTGGGCGTCGCCCACGTAGCCGAGCAGGTTCATGCCGGCGAACCACGACGTATCCAGTTCGCCCGCGGGCGGCGCGCCCTCGTTGAAGACCATGGTGTAGCTGTTGAGGATATGGGTGCGGAACGGCTCGGTCTGCGCTTCGCCGTAGTTGATGATGTAGGTCAACTCCTGATTGGTGTCGGTGCCCTGATTGAGCAAGCTGCGGTAGAACGGCCCGCCCGAGTTGCCTTCGTTATTGTCGCGCACGATCCACAGGCCCGCCGTGGCGCTGGTGGCGCCGATGTATTTCCAGTCCTTGAGGCGGAAGTTGGTGTAGTGCTTGGAGCGCGTTTCGCCGTTCGCCATGCCGAACACGTCGCCCGACTCGATGGCGCCGGTGTTACCGCGCAGGTCGGACGGCGTGGGGCCGTTGGGCAGCGCGGCGATCGGCACGCGCACGATGAAACGGGCCAGATTGAGTGTGCTCGGTTCGGTGGTGAAGTAGGTCCCCATGTAGATGTGGGGGTTGCCGCGCCTGACCATGTAGTAGTGGGTCAGGTCGCCGCCCTTGACGATAATCTTGATATAGTCGGTGCCGACGGTTTCGGCACTGACCGTGACCGCCGACACGCCCGTGTACAGGTAGTCGAAGCCGGAATTGACCTGGGTGCCGCGCGACGCGTCCTGGTATTGCACGCCGTTGTAGACCATGGAGGCGATGTCGCCCGCCGACTGGGTCGAGCGGCCGTTGTCGAAGCGGCGGATCTTGAAGACCAGGCCGGCGCCCGTGTCCACCGTGTAGTAGGTGGCGTCTTCAGTCAGGCCGAAGGTGCTCGAGGTGGGCGTGCCATCGAGCGCCACGACATCGGCGAGCAAGGCGTTTTTCGGTGGCGCCGACGCGTCGCCGATGCTGCCGCCGCAGCCGGCCAGCAATGCAGCGGCCACAACCCCAGCCAGTGAGGTCGTCCGTATTCGATTGTGCAAGAGGTCTCTCCAAAAAGTGTTTTCCGATGGCGCTTCCCGTCTCGTCGCGTCGATCTCTCAAGCGCGTCGCAGGAATAATGCCAATTCAGTATCGGCGCAGGTCCAATACAGAGTCAACGCAATGCAGGCAACGTTGACTAGAAAATCATCTTTCTGATTTACAGAGCAAAGGCGCTTGACTAAAACGCCAGGCTGTTTAGCGGGTGCGCTAAACAGCAGGACTAGGCGCTCTTGCTGCGTGTTTTGCGCTTCTTCGGCGCCAGCATCGAGCCGGTGCAGGTCGGCGCGCCGCACAGGCACTGGAAGGCTTTCTTGACGGCGGCCGTGTGACGCTCTTCGTAAATGAGCGCGTAGTTGTACTTGAGTTCTTCGCCTTTGGCGATGTCGTGCAGCGCGAAGATGTACACCCGCCCTTCGTCTTCCTCGGCCTCGCAGTTCGGCTCGCAGCCGTGGTTGATGAAGCGCGCGTCGTTGCCGCCGCTGCCGCCATCGATCACGCGGCCGTCGGCCAACGAGAAGAAAAAAGTGTGGTTGATCGGACCGCCGCCAGCTTCGGCGCGGCGCGCCGATTCGTCGGTGCTGATGCGCTCACCGAGGTATTCGGCGATGCGCTCGCCCGCCGGGATTTTGCGGCGCGCGAACACGCCGTTGCCGTGCACGGGCGAGCGGCGCACTTCGTACGATGGCTTTTTTGCGGCGGCCTCGGGAGCAGAGGTTGCAGCGGCGGGTGCGGCTGCGGAAGACGGCGATTTTGCGGGGGATTTTTTCATGTCCCTATTGTAGATTTTTTTTGCGCGGCGCGACAAGCCGAGCGTGCGTGCACACTTAATTTGTTTGCCAGCCGCCGCCCAGCGCCTGGATCAGCGCCACCGCCGTGTTCTGGCGGTCCACCTGCGAGCGCACCAGCGCGCGCCGCGCCGACAGCGCCGTGGCCTGCACCTGCACCACTTCGGTATAGCCCACCTGCCCCGCCTTGTAGCGGTTCAGCATCTGGGCTTCGACCTGATCGGCCGCCTCCGACGCCTGCCGGCGCAAGACCTGCTGGTCGGCCAGCACCTTGCTGGCTGAAAGCTGGTTCTCCACGTCGCCGAAGGCGTCCAGCACGGTCTGGCGGTAACGCGCCACGGCGATCTGGTGCGCCGCTTCGGCGCCGGCCACGCTGGCGCGCGTGGCACCCGCGTTGAACACCGTCTGCGCGGCCGACAGCCCGAACGACCAGACCGCGTTCGACACGCTGAACAGGTCGGACACGCGTGGCCCGCCCGTCCCATACGCGCCGGACAGCCCGAAGTTCGGATAGTAGGCCGCGCGCGCGACGCCGATCTGGGCGTTGGCGGCGGCCACACGCCGCTCGGCGGCGGCAATGTCGGGGCGGCGCTGCAGCAGCGCGCTGGGCACGCCGACGGGGATGGCCGGCACGTCGATGCGCCACGGCGCCACGGCCAGGCTGAAGTCGGCCGGCGCCTGGCCCAGCAGGATGGCGATCGCGTGTTCCAGCTGTTGGCGCTGCAAGCTCAGGGCGAGGTCGTCGACGCGGGCGTTGGCCAGCTGGGTCTGGGCCTGCAGCACGTCCGACTTGGCCGAGATGCCGGCGTCGAAGCGGTTCTGGGTAATCTGCGCCACCCGCTCGTAGCCGGTGATGGTCAGCGCCAGCAGGCGGCGTTCTTCATCCGTTTCGCGCACCAGGAAGTAATTGGCGGCCAGTTCGCCCTGGGCCGACAGGCGCGCCGATGCCAGATCGGCGGCGCTGGCGTCGGCCCCGGCCTGTGCGCCATCGACGCCGGCGCGCAGGCGGCCCCACACATCGGGCTCCCAGCTGGCGCCGATGTTCAGGCGATAGCTGTTGGCGGCGCCGCCCTCGCCCCCGCCTGACCTGTCGGCGTCGCCGCTCAGCACCACGCTGGGGAACAGCGAGGCGCGCTGCTGCTGCACCAGCGCGCGGGCCTGCGCATACGAGGCCACGGAGGCGGCCACGTTCTGGTTCGACACCTCGATCCGGTCGGCCAGGCCGTTCAGGATAGGATCGTTGAACAGCTGCCACCAAGGCCCTTTTTCCAGCGTATCGGCCGGCACCGCGGGCGCCCAGCCCTGCGACGCTTTGTAAGCCAGCGGCGCCGGCGTGCTGGGTACCTGATAAGTGGGGCCGACGGCGCAGCCGGCCAGCAGGCTGGCGGCCAGCGCCAGCGGAATCAGTTTGAAGACGATGTCGATGCGCATGGAAGCTCTCATGATTTGACGGCGGGGTGAACCGCGGGTGTGGCCAACAGCGCCTCCGGCTCGGCCCCGTGGCGGCTCAGCGCACTGTCGGAAGGACCGGGACGGCGCAGTTTGTCCATTAACACGTAGACCACCGGGGTGGTCAGCAAGGTCAGAAGCTGGCTGGCGATCAGGCCGCCGATGATGGCCACGCCCAGCGGACGGCGCAGTTCGGAGCCTTCGCCAAAGCCGATCGCCAGCGGCAGCGCGCCCAGCGCCGCGGCCAGGGTGGTCATCAGGATCGGGCGGAAACGCAGCAGACAGGCTTCGCGCACCGCCTCCAGTGCGGTCACGCCCCGCGAGCGCTCCGCCTCCAGCGCGAAGTCGATGATCAGGATGGCGTTCTTCTTGACGATCCCGATCAGCAGGAACACCCCGATCAGGGCGATGATGGAAAAATCCATCTTAAACAGCAGCAGCGCCAGCACCGCGCCCACGCCCGCCGACGGCAAGGTCGACAGCACGGTGATCGGATGCACCAGGCTCTCGTACAGGATGCCCAGCACGATGTAGATCACCACGATGGCGGCGGCGATCAGCAAAGGCTGCTCCTGGTTCGACTCCTGCGCCGCCTTGGCCTGCCCCTGGAAGCTGCCGCGCACGTTGGTCGGCATGCCGATGTCCGCTTCAGCCTGGCGCACGGCCGCTTCGCCGTCGGCCAGCTGGAACTCCGGCGCCAGGTTGTACGAAATCGTCGTGGACAATTCGCCATCCTGGTGGTTGACCGAGGTGGCGGTGGCGCTTTCGGCAAAGCTGGCAATGGCCGACAGGGGAACCATGATGGTCGGCTCGGAACTGAGCGCCGAGCCGCTGGCCGGATCGCGCGACGCGGTCAGGTTGGCGGGCGCCGCGGCGGTGGGCCGGGACGGCACGTACACGTCGTCCAGCGCCTGGGGACTCTGCGAGTAGCGCTTGGCCACGCCCATGATCACGCTGTATTGATTCAGTTCGTCGTAGATGGTGGTGACCTGGCGCTGGCCGAAGGCGTTGTACAGGGCGTTATCGACGTCGCGCGCGTTGATGCCCAGGCGCGCGGCGCTGTCCTTGTCGATCTTGACGAACATCTCCACGCCGTTTTCCGACAGGTCGGTGTCCACGTCCACCAGCGCCGCCTGGCGCTTCATGGATTCGGCCAGCTTGCCGGCCCACAGTTTCAGGTCTTCGCTGCTGTCGCTCTTGAGGGTGTACTGGTAGGTGGAGTTGGACTGGCGCCCGCCGATGCGCAAATCCTGCACCGGGTTGAGGAACAGCGACACGCCGGTGACCTTGGCCAGCTGGGGACGCAGGCGCGCGATCACCGCCTGCCCGCCTTCGCTACGCTCCGAGGCCGGTTTCAGGTTG
The DNA here is from genome assembly GCA_943372275.1 of Janthinobacterium lividum. Classification (GTDB taxonomy): domain Bacteria; phylum Pseudomonadota; class Gammaproteobacteria; order Burkholderiales; family Burkholderiaceae_D; genus Telluria_A; species Telluria_A lividum_A. The sequence goes on along the minus strand of CALRYE020000067.1, from coordinate 10,164 downwards.
ACGAACATGAAGCCGCCTCCGGCCCTGCCGCCGCCGGTGAAACCCACCACCGTGGCGACGGCCGGATCGCGCCGGATGATGTCGACCAGCTGCTGCAGCTTGCCCTGCATGGCCTGGAACGAAATGCTCTGGTCGGCGCGGATGCCGCCGTTGATCTGGCCCGTGTCCTGCTGCGGGAAGAAGCCCTTGGGCGCCGCCGAGAACAGGTACACGTTCAGGCCGATGACGAATACAAAGATGACCATCACCAGCGCCAGGCTGTCGAGCGCCCAGTCGAGCGAACGGGCGTAGGTTTTCAGAACCCGGTCGAACCCCCGCTCGGCCCACCGCGCCACGCGCCCGGGTTTGGTCTCCGTGCCCGGCTTGAGCAGCCAGGCGCACATCATCGGCGTGGTGGTCAGCGAAATGACGAGCGAGATCATCACGGCGGCCGACAAGGTCACGGCGAATTCGCGGAACAGACGGCCCACCTGCCCGCCCATGAACAGCAGCGGAATGAACACCGCCACCAGCGACAGGCTGATGGAGAGCACCGTGAAGCCCACTTCGCGCGCGCCCAGCAGGGCCGCCTGCATGCGGTCCATGCCCGCTTCGATATGGCGCGCCGTGTTTTCAAGCACCACGATGGCGTCGTCCACCACGAAGCCGGTCGCCACCGTCAGCGCCATCAGGCTGAGGTTATTCAGGCTGAAGCCCAGCATGTACATGACGCCGAAGGTGCCCAGCAGAGACACCACGGTGGCCACCGCGGGGATGATGGTGGCGCGCACGCTGCGCAAAAACAGGCTGACCACCATCACCACCAGCACGATGGAGATGATCAGGGTGATTTCAATCTCGTGCAGCGACGAGCGGATCGAGTTGGTGCTGTCGGATGCGACTTCCAGCTTGATTTCGGGCGGCAGCTGCGCCTGCAAGGCGGGCAGCAAGGCGCGCACGCCGTCCACCGTTTCGATCACGTTGGCGCCCGGCTGGCGGGTGATCAGGATGATCACCGCCGGCTGGCCGTTGAACAGGCCTAGCGTATTGACGTTCTCGACGCCGTCGATGACTTCGGCCACATCGTCCAGCCGTACGGCGGCGTTGTTGCGGAAGGCAACCACCAGGTCGCGGTAGTCGGCGGCGCTACGCCCGCCGGTGGCGGTGCTGGCCTGCGAGTAAATCTGCAGCGAGCTGCCATTGCCTTCGATGGCGCCCTTGGGGCGGTTGGCGTTGGTGGCCTGGATGGCGGCGCGCACGTCTTCGGCGGAGACGCCGTATTTATTCAGCGCGTAGGGCAGCAGCTCCACGCGCACGGCGGGCAGCGAGCCGCCGCCGATCTCCACGTCGCCCACGCCCGACACCTGCGCCAGCTTTTGCTGCACCAGGTTGGACACGGATTCGTAGATCTGGCCGGGCGACTTGGTTTTCGACGTCAGCGCCAGGATGATGACGGGCGCGTCCGACGGATTGGCCTTGCGGTAGGTCGGGTTGCTCTTCAACGTGGCCGGCAGGTCGGCGCGCGAGGCGTTAATGGCGGCCTGCACTTCGCGCGCGGCCGAGTCGATCTTGCGGTTCAGGTCGAACTGCAGGCTGACGCGGGTCGAGCCGTTACTGCTCGACGAGGTCATTTCGTTCACGCCCGAGATCACGCCGAGGCGTCGCTCCAGCGGCGTGGCCACGCTGGTGGCCATGGTGTCGGGGCTGGCGCCGGGCAGCGAAGCGCTCACCGAAATGGTGGGAAAGTCCACCTGCGGCAGCGGCGAGACCGGCAGCACGAAGAACGCGCCGATGCCGGCCAGGGCGATGCCGATGGTCAGCAGCACCGTGGCGATGGGGCGCCGGACGAATGGCTCGGACAGGTTCACGGCAGCGCCTCGGTGTCGGTGGTCTTGCGCAGGTCGACCCTGGTGTGGGCGCCTTGGGCAACGCCTTCGCTGACGCTGACGCTGGCCGGCTTGTTACCGGACCAGCGCCGCGCCAGGCTGTCGAAGCCCAGGTAGATGACCGGCGTGGTAAACAGCGTGAGCAGCTGGCTGACGATCAGGCCACCGAAGATGGCCAGGCCCAGCGGGCGGCGCAGTTCGGCGCCCTCGCCCCAGCCCAGCATCAGCGGCACGGCGGCGAACAGCGCGGCCAAGGTCGTCATCAGGATCGGGCGGAAGCGCAGCAATGCAGCCTGGTGGATCGCTTCGCGCGGCGAGGCGCCCTTGTCGCGTTCGGCCTCGATGGCGAAGTCGATCATCATGATGGCGTTCTTCTTGACGATACCGATCAGCAGGATGATGCCGATGATGCCGATCACCCCCAGATCCTGGCCGCTGATCATCAGCGCCAGCAAGGCGCCTACGCCGGCCGACGGCAGGGTCGACAGGATCGTCAGCGGATGCACATAGCTTTCGTACAGCACGCCCAGCACGATGTAGACGCACACCACGGCGGCCAGGATCAGCCACAGCTGGTTCGACAGCGATGCCTGGTAAGCGCCGGCGGCGCCCAGGAAGGTCATGCTCACCGACGCCGGCAAACCGATCGCCACCGAGGCTTCGCGAATGGCCTCGACCGACTGGCCCAGCGAGACCCCCGGCGCCGTGTCGAAGCCGATGGTGGTGGCCGGATACTGCGCCACGTGGGTGATCTGCAATGGCGCCGGCTGCTCGGTAATGGTGGCCACGGCTGACAGCGGCGTGGTCTTGCCCGAGCCGGTTTTCAGATGCAGCTGGCCCAGCGATTCGGTGGACATCTGGGCGTCGCGCTGCGCTTCCAGGATCACCCGGTACTGGTTGGTCTCGGTGAAGATGGTCGAGACGATGCGCTGGCCGTAGGCGTTGTAGAGCGCGTCGTCGACGGCGGCGGCGGTGATCGACAGGCGCGAGGCGCTGTCGCGGTCGATGCTGACGAAGGCCGATGTGCCGGTGGCGCCGGCGTCGGTGACGACGTTGCGCAGCTGCTTGTGCCCCTGCAAATGGCCGACCAACTTGGCGGCCCATTCGGTCACGGTGGCGTTGTCGGCGCCCTCCAGCGACAGCCGGTATTGCGTCGGGCCCGATTCGGCGTCGATGGTCAGGTCTTGCGTGGGCTGCAGATACAGGGTCACACCGGCCACCTCGGCCACGCGGCGGCGCAGACGCTCCATGGTGTCGGCCTGGTCGCCGGAGCGCTCCTCCTTCAGGTTGATCAGCATGCGGCCGGTGTGCAGCATGGTGTTGTTGGCCGCGTCCACGCCCACGTTGGAGCTGAGCGAGGCCACGTCGGGGTCTTGCAGGATGGCCCTGGCGGCGGCCTGCTGCAGCTCGGCCATGCGGTCGTACGAGATGGCCTGGCGGGTTTCCACGCGCGCCTGCAGCTGGCCCGTGTCCTGCGTGGGGAACAGGCCCTTGGGGATCCACAGGTACAGCAGCACGGTCAGCACCAGGGTGGCCAGCGCCACCAGCAGCGTCAAGCCCTGGCGCGCCAGCACCCAGACCAGCATGCCGTCGTAGCGGTGCACCACGCGGTCGAAAAAGGCCTGCGTGCGGTTGGCCCAGGCGCTGGGCTTCTGCTCGGCGTGGCTTTTCAGCCAGCGCGCCGACATCATCGGCACCAGCGTCAGCGACACCACGCCGGAAATCAGGATGGTGATGGCCAGGGTGATGGCGAACTCGCGGAACAGGCGCCCCACCACGTCGCCCATGAACAGCAGGGGAATCAGCACGGCGATCAGCGAGACGGTCAGCGAGATGATGGTAAAGCCGATTTGCGCTGCGCCCTTGATGGCGGCGGCCATGGGCGTTTCGCCCTCCTCGATATAGCGCGCGATATTCTCGATCATGACGATGGCGTCGTCGACCACGAAGCCGGTGGCAATCGTCAGCGCCATGAGACTGAGATTATTCAGGCTGTAGCCGAGCAGGTACATGGCGCCGCAGGTGCCGATCAGCGAGATGGGCACGGCCAGGCTGGCGATGATGGTGGCGCGGATGCTGTGCAAGAACGCGAAGATCACCAGCACCACCAGCGCCACGGCCAGCACCAGTTCCATTTCCACGTGCAGCACCGAAGCGCGGATGCCGGTGGTGCGGTCGGACAGCACTTCGAGCTTGAGGGTGCCGGGCAGGCTGCCCTGCAGTTCGGGCAGGCGTTCCTTGATGGCGTCGACGGTGGCGATCACGTTGGCGCCGGGCTGGCGCCGCACTTCCAGAATGATGGCGGGCTTGAGGTTGGACCATGCGCCCAGCTTGACGTTTTCGGCGCTGTCGACCACCTTGGCCACGTCGCGCAGGCGGATCGGCGCTTCGTTGCGGTACGAGACGATCAGGTTTTCGTAGTCCGGCACCGTGACCAGCTGATCGTTGGCGTTGATGGCGTAGGAACGCGTGGGGCCGTCGAAGTTACCCTTGGCGCTGTTGGCGTTGGCGCCCGAGATGGCGGTGCGCAGCGTATCGAGGCCCAGGCCGTAGGATGCCAGCGCGTTGGTGTCGGCCTGGATGCGCACGGCCGGGCGCTGGCCGCCCGACAGCGTCACCAGACCGACGCCGGACACCTGGCTGATCTTCAGCGCCAGGCGCGTGTTGACCAGGTTTTGCACTTCGGTCAGGGGCACCGTGTCGGAGGTGATGGCCAGGGTCAGCACGGGCGCATCGGCCGGGTTGACCTTGGCGTAGACGGGCGGCGCGGGCAAGTCGGCCGGCAGCAGCGAGCCGCCGGCGTTGATCGCCGCCTGCACTTCCTGCTCGGCCACGTCGAGCGTCATGCCCAGGCCAAACTGCAGCGTGACGATCGATACGCCCGACGCGCTGGTGGAGCTCATGCGCTGCAGGCTGGACATCTGGCCGAAGCGGCGTTCCAGCGGTGCGGTGACGGTGCGCGCCATCACTTCGGGGCTGGCGCCGGGGTACAGCGTCTGCACCTGGATGGTGGGGAAGTCGACCTGCGGCAGCGCGGACAGCGGCAAAAAGCGGAATCCCACGATGCCGGCCAGGACGATGGCCAGCATTAGCAGGGAGGTCGCCACCGGGCGCTGGATGAATGGGGCTGATGGGTTCATGATGCGCGGTTCCAAACTTGGGTGCAAAGGCTTGATCTGCCACGGTGCGTGTCATCACAGCTAATGTCATATCCGCCGTCCTCGCGCAGGCGGGGACCCATAGCACCTAAGATTAATCGTACTGTTCGATTGCAGATAAGTGGTAAGGGTGCTGCGCGGGGGCGCCCATCCCTGCGCGAGGACGACGGTTTTACGGTCATTGGGTGTTTTCCGGGCGTTGACGGCGACGCTCACCTTCCGGGCGTACGGCTCGATCGGCACCATCGGCGGCCGGTTGCGCGCCAGCTTGCGCGCCAGCGTCCGCACCAGCCCCGCCCCGGCGCCGGCCGGCACCGCCAGCACCAGCCGGCTTATCCCCGGCCAAGGTCACCTTGGCGCCATCCTTCAGGCGGTCGGCGCCCTCGGTGATCACCTGCTCGCCTACCTTCAGGCCGGTGGCGACTTCGACCTTGTCCACCGTCGCCTGCCCGCGCGTGACGGTGCGCAGCGCCACGGTGCGTTCCTTCGGATTGAGCACGTACACAAAGTCGCCCGCGCTGCCATGGCGCAGGGCCGTCACCGGCACCACCACGGCGTTTTTGATTACCCGCATTTCAAGGCGCAGATTGACGAACTGGCTGGGGAACAGCGACTGGTCGGCATTGGCGAAACGGGCCTTGGCGCGCACCGTGCCGGTCTGCACATCGACCTGGTTGTCCAGCGCGGCGAATTTACCGCCGGCCAGCACCGTGGTGCGGGTGCGGTCGAACGCGGTGGCCGGCAAGCCGGCGCCTTCGCGGATGCGCTTTTGCAGTTCCGGCACGCGGTCCTGCGGCACGGCGAATTCCACATCGATGGGCGAGAGCTGGGTGATCAGGGCGATGCCATTGACGTCGCTGCTGCCCACCAGATTACCCATGTCGACCGTGCGCAGGCCGACCCGGCCCGTGATCGGCGCCTTGACCTGGGTGTAGCTCAGATTGAGCCTGGCCACGCCTTCGGCGGCGCGGTCGGTCATGACGGTGCCTTCGAGCTGCTTGACCAGTGCGGCCTGGGTATCGACTTCCTGGCGGGCGATGGAGTCCTGCTCCAGCAGCGTTTTGAAGCGCGCCAGCGTGACGCGGGCGCTGTCCAATTGGGCCTGGTTGCGCTGGCGCGTACCGGACGCCTGCAGCAGCGCCATTTCGAACGGACGGGGATCGACCAGCGCCATCACCTGCCCAGCCTTGACCAGCTGGCCTTCGGTGAACAGGATCTTTTGCAGGATGCCGGCCACCTGCGGGCGTACGGTGGCGGTGGCCGCCGCCGTCACGGTGCCGAGCGCGTCGAGCAGAACGGGAATGTCGGCCTGCTGCGCCGTGGCCACGCCCACCGTGGTGGCGCCGCCGCCACGCCGCCCGCCCCCACCGCCACCGCCGCCGCCACCAGGCCCGCCGCCACCGGGCGCGCCGGCCGTGGCGCCAGGCGCGCCCGGTGGACCCTCCTTGGGTTGATGGGTCAGGTACCACGCCAGAGCGCCGAGCGCGGCCATGACGAGCACAGCGATGATGCTGCCGATGAACTTGCTGCGACTGCTGCGCGGGGCTTGCGGCGGTAGGGGTTCCATGCTTTTCCTTGTCTCCATTACAACGGATATTGAAAGGACTCTAGCATGGCAAAGCCTTTACATATGTTTCATAGCGTACAGATCGACCCGCAAAAACATTGAAAAGCGCCGCATCGCCCCCACAGCGTGCGACCGGGTGCTTATCTCCCATAGGGAATAGTTGTAAGGACGAAGGCGCCCTCGGCGCTACAAGCCGTTACAAACTCGCTACAAAGCCACGGCCTGCGGACGTAAAAAACCCCGGCGCTCGCAGCGAGGCGCCGGGGTGTGCGGTCGGTTGCGGCTCAGCTGTCCTGCCGCGATGGTGCTCCGGTTGCCGTTACGGCGCCTCGCACAGGCAGTGGGTGATGGCGGAAAACGGCTTGCGCCCCGGCCCCACCTCGGCCAGCCAGCCCAGGTCGCGCGTGACGTCGGCCACGGCGGCCGACGGCAGACCGGTCGGCAGCAGACCCAGCTTGACCTGGATGGTGAAGGCTTGCGCGGCGCTCACACCGAACATGCCCAGCAGACGCTCGGCCGGCGTGGTTTCACGCTCGATGTACGCCACCCGATAGTCGCCCGTCAGCTTGGCGCGCTTGGCGGCCGACTTGAGCGCATCGGTGAAGCCGCCCACGGTGTCGACCAGATTGCGCTCCTTGGCCTGGGTGCCGGTCCAGACCCGGCCCTGCCCCGACTCGTCGATCTTGGCCGGGGTAGTCTTGCGGGCCTGCGCCGCGCGGTTGGTGAAGTCGCTGTAAATATGGTTCACCGACGACTGGATCACCTGCTTGAAGCGCGGGTCCAGCGGGCGCAGCGGATTGTAGGCGTCGGCCAGCCAGGTGGTGGTCACGCCGTCGGTATGGATGCCCAGTTTGTCGGCCACCTTCTCCGCCGTCGGCAGGATGGCGAACACGCCGATCGAGCCGGTGATGGTGCTGGCGTCGGCGATGACTTCATCGGCCGCCATCGAAATCCAGTACCCGCCGGACGCGGCCACGTTACCCATCGAAACGACGACCGGTTTGCCGGCCTTGCGCGCCAGCTCCAGCTCGCGCCGCACCAGCTCCGAGCCGTACGGGCTGCCGCCGGGCGAATCCACGCGCAGCACGATGGCCTTGATCGAACTGTCTTCGCGCGCCTTGCGCACCAGGTGCGCGGTGGACAGGCCGCCGATCTTGCCGGGACCGGCTTCGCCATCGCTGATCTCGCCCTGCGCCACCACCACGCCGATGCCGTCGCCGATCAGGGCGGGACGGTTGCGCGCCAGGTATTCGTCGAAGCCCACCTGGCGGAAGCTGATGCCTTCGGCGTCGCGCGCGCCGCGGGACACCATCAGGTCGCGCAATTCGTCGCGCGTCTTGAGCGCGTCGACCAGCTTGGTGTTCAGCGCCAGCTTGGCCATGTCGCCGCCGGTCGCCTCGAGCAGCTGGGGCAGTTCTTCGATGCCGCGGCTGACCGCGCCGGCGGCCAGCTTGCGGTTCTTCTCGACCTGCGCCGTGTAGGTGGTCCACAGCGCGCCATACAGATAGGCGTCGGCTTCCTTGGACGCGTCGGACGGCGCATTGCCGATGAACGGCTCGGCAAAACTCTTGTAGGTCCCCACGCGCATCAGGTTGACCGTCACGCCGACTTTGTCCAGCGCGTCTTTATAGTAGTTGCGGTACTGGCCGAAACCGGTGATCGACACCATGCCCATCGGGTGCAAATACACTTCCGAGGCGTGCGACGCCAGCAGGTACTGGCGCTGGTCGTAGTTGCCGCTCCAGGCCACCACCTTTTTGCCGCTGGCCTTGAAGCGCTCCAGCGCCAGGCCCACTTCGTGCAGCGAGGCCAGGCCGGCATTGTCGAGTTGATCGAGGATCAGCACGATGCTGGAAATGTTGGGGTCGCGCGCGGCCGCGTCCAGCACGTTGAGCACGTCGCGCAGCTGCACCGAGCGGCGCGATTCGCCTTGCACGTTTTGCACCAGCGTGTCGCGCACGGTGCCGCTGTGCTGCTCGACCAGGTCGCCGCGCAAATCGAGCACCAGCGCGGTTTTCTCGGCCAGCGGCTTGGCGCTGCTGAACACGGCGATCAGGATGACCACGACGATGAACAGGAACAGCAGATTGAGCACGATGCGCCGCGTCGTGTCCAGACCCGTCCATAGTAAGGAAAACCCGCGGCGCAGGTAGGAAAAAGGCTTGAAAGACATCGAGGCTCCGGCAGTCGAAAAGAGGGGGTTACATCCAGTCCCTACTGTAAGCGAAATTCTGCCGCACTGGTCAAAAGATCATGATGACCAGCGTGAAACGGGGCTTGCCTAAGCGCCGCTTAAGTTCCCCGCCCGACCGGGCCGTTACGTGCCCTGCCCCGCCACCCGTTCGAAGGGACCGATGCAGCGCTCCAGCGATTCACTGGCGCACATGAGGAACAGGGCGCCGGAGGGATGAAACTGGATGTAGTTGGTGGCTTTGTTGCCGACCTTCATGATCGCGCCGCTGCAATCTTTCTTGCCATTGTCCTTGACGATCTTGTCTTCCAGCTTGTAGAACCCCTTGGCGCTGGGCTCGGCGGGAATACTGAATTCGCTTTCGGACACTTCTTCCGCGCTGGTGACGAGCGTGGTGCCGTCGCCGCGGAAGCGGTAGGTTTCCGAGCAGCTGCCGTCGGGCAGCGTCAGGCGCCAGATGCCGAGGATGGGATGGGCGGCGCTGGGGGGCGCCGCCAGGGCGGACCCCGCCCAACCGGCCCCGGCCATGGCGAGGGACAACATCACTCCAGTTAACTTAAGCATGGAAAACTCCTTCAGGCCAGGTCAAACCAGTTAGACATCGGGTTGTGCAGGGGGTTTAATCCGTCGATCTCTTCAGCCGCGTCAGCCGTTGCGGCTGGTCGCTTTCGGCTTGGCCGGACGGCGCCCGCGCGGAGCCGCCTTGCGCGCCGGCTTGGACGACTTGACAGGCTCGGCGACATTGCCGTTCACGTCGTCTTCGTCTTCGTCGTCCTCGTCATGATCGATCTGGCGGTTGACCTGCGCTTCGGCTACTACCTCGGGCTGCACATCCACCAGCACCTGTGCGACCGGCTCGTCGAGCGCATCGATGACGATCGGTTCGGCATCGACGCTGCTGGCGACGATCGCGTCGCGGTAGGACGCCTTGGCCCGGGTGGTCTTCGCCGCGGCCGGCTTGCGCCCGCCGCGGGTGGCTGGACGACGGCCTTTCTCTTTTTCTTTCTCCTGCACCTGGACCGCGTCTTGCAGTTCGTCTTGCACCTCAGCGGCGGGCTGCGGCTCGGCGTCGGCAACCGGCGCGTACGCCTGGCCGGGCGCTTGATCCTGCGCTGTCGCGGCCACCTCGTCGAGTTCGACCGGCGCCGGTTCGTCATCCGGCAAAGCCGTGGCGATGGCGTCGGCCTGCCCGTATGTCAGGTCGGCGTCCGGCGCTTCAAGCTGCTGCTCGACCTGCTCGTTCTTGCGGCCGCGGCCACCACGGCCACGACGGCGCGATTCCGGCTTGGCTTGCGCTTCGGCCGCTGCCGGCTGCTCGCTGTCGGCGTCGCTGTCGGCACCGGCGTCGGCCAGGGCTTCTTCCATCGGCAACAGGGCGCCCTG
>CALRYE020000066.1:0-29629 GCA_943372275.1 Janthinobacterium lividum | reverse complement strand
CGAGGCCAGCCCCAGCGGCAAGGTCTGGTTCTCGGTGGCCGACGCCAGCTCGAAGCGCACCCCGAAGCGGCGTTCCAGGCGGCCCGCGTAGTACAGGCCGCGCAGCACCGCTTCGGCCGGCTGGGCGCCATAGCTCGACACCAGCGCGTTGAGCGGTGAACTGATGGTGCCGTCCTTCACGCGCGCCATCAGGCGCTTGAATTCGGCCGGGGTCTTGCGCTTTTCATACTCCCACAGCCACATGCTGCCGTCGGTGTTGAAGCGGTTGCGGTAGGGCGCTGCCAGCTTCGCGGTCTGGTCGGCCAGCTTCAGGTGGTGATCGAGCAGGTCGACGAAGATGGCGCCGTAGCCGCCTTCGTCGGTGCTCCACATGTAGTCGGTGTGCTCGTCGTTGGCCAGGTACAGGCGGGCAGGCGCGGCGGCATGCGCCGCGGCGGACGCGAAGGCCAGCAGCAGCGCGGCGGCCAGCCTGCGCCGCGCAGGAGAGGAGCGGTGCGCCATGGCTTAGTGTTCGTAGGCGCCGCGGTCGCGCCCCTTGCCCTGCACGCGCTTCTTGCCGGCCAGGTCGAGCGCCTGCGGCAGGTCGGCGCAGCCGGAGTCGCGCCCCGGGCTGCCGGCGCGCAGGCGGAAGTCGGCGTCGCGCAGGTCGCGCGCCACCTTGACGAACTGCGGGTCGGCCACGATGTTATTGGCGCCCTTGAAGAACGTCTGCTCGCCGCCCTGCAGGTTGCACTCCCAGCGGATGTTGGTGTTGCGATGGTCGGAGGTGACCTTGCCGGTCGGGCGCGGCACGATGATGTTGTTGATGATGACCACATCGTCCGAGCGGTTGGCGAACAGCTCCTGGTAGTCGACCACGCTGCCGTTCCAGTAGGTGGTGTTGTTGACGATGTCGACGTGGGCGGTGCGGAAGGTGTGAATGCCGGAGCCGCCGTTAAAGGCCGACAGGTTGTTCGCGATCAGCGCGCGCGCGGTCCACACCGGGCGCTTGCCCTTGGCCGCGTTGGCCGGCGGGACCGGGTCGGCCGTTGGGGTAGCCGCACTGTTATTGGCTGCTGCACTGGCGCCGACGGCTGCCGCATTGGCCGGCTGGACCACCGCGTCGGCGTTCGGATTGGTGGCGCCGCCGCCGGAGCCGCCGGCCTGGTCGGTCACGTCGAGCAGGATGCCGTTGCCGTCCGAGAGCTTGCCGATTTTGCTCCATGGGACCATGGTGCGATTGTTCCACACCTTATTGCCGCGAATGACAATGTGGTAGCCGGGGGCATTGTCGAACTGCCAGTTGGTCAGGAAGGTGATGCCCGAGCCACCGTATTCCATGAACCAGGCGTTGTCGAAGACTTCATTGTTCTCGACCGTGATGTGATCCGCTTCGATGGCGGTGATGCCGCCGCCGGGGAACTTGGAGACGCTGTTGTTGCGCAGGGTGACGTGGTGCGGCTTGCTGTCGGCGCCGCTGCGGCGGCCTTCGACCAGGATGCCGTTGGTGTTGAAGTACGGGTCCTTCTGCGCCTTCTTGGGCGCTTCCAGCGCGCGCACCAGGGCGATTTCGTCGTTGGCGCCGACCAGGGTCAGGCCTTCGATGATGTGATACGAGCCTTCGACCTGGATGCCGGCCCAGCCGCGCGGGTGCAGCACCGGGCGGGCCTTGGGTGCGGCCTTCCAGGTGATCCAGGCGCCAGGGCGGCCGCTCTTGGTGATCTTCAGCATGGCCGAACCATCGCTCTTGTCGCTGGCCGCGTCGCTGGTGTAGTCGCCGCCGCCGATCAGCACCGTGTCGCCCGGCTGCACTTTCGATTCGGCGTGCTGCAAGGTGCGGAAGGCGCTGGCGGCGCTGCGGCCGTCGCGCGCGTTGTCGCCGGTGGGCGAGACATGCCATTCGGCCGAGTGGACGGCGCTGGAAACGAGCAGGGACAGGGTGGTCAGGAGCAGGCGGGAGTTCATGGGTATGCGGTGGCCAAGGAAAAATTCGGGTGAAAGGACGGTGCTGCGGCGTTCCGGTGAAGCTTGCCGATTATAGAATCGCGGAGTAGCCTGCCAAACGCTCGGCCGCGCCAAATACGCCAATTCATAATCGGTTTTTCAGATTTCATAAGAGTGACAAGCACTTGTAAATACCATCATGACGCAGGCGCCATCGCGCCTGGTACGGTTCTTCACGCCGGCAGCACCGCCAGGCTGACCGATTTGAGTTCGGCGCTGCTGCCCCCTGCGCGCACGAAGTAACTGCCCGGTGCGGGGGCGCGCCGCATGGCCCGGTCCCAGGCGGCGAAGTCGCGCGCGCCGAGGGTGAAGGTCAGGCTCTGGCGCTGGCCCGGTGCCAGGGTCACGCGGCGGAACGCGCGCAGTGCCAGCGTGGCGCGCGTGGTCGGACCGCTTTCGGCACTCAGGTACAGCTGCACCACCTCGTCGCCGGCCAGCCTGCCGGTATTGGTCACCTCGACCACCACCTCGACCTGCTCGCCGGCGCGGATGCTGCTGCGCGACAGCCGTGGCGCGCCGACCTCGAAGCTGGTGTACGACAGGCCGAAGCCGAACGGGTACAGCGGGTCGGTGCGCCCGTCCAGGTAGCCGCGCCGCGCGCCGACCTTGCGGCGGTAGTGGATCGGCAGCTGGCCGACGTCGCGCGCGATCGATACCGGCAGCTTGCCGCCGGGGTTGGCGCGGCCGAACAGCAGGTCGGCCACCCCGTGGCCGGTTTCCTGGCCCATGTACCAGCCTTCGATCAGCGCGGTGGCGCGCGCGGCCAGCAGGTTGACCGACAGCGGACGACCGTTCAGCAGCAGCACTACGGTCGGCTTGTTCAGGTCGAAAATGGCGCGCGCCAGGTCGTTCTGCTGGCCCAGCAGGTCCAGGCTCATGCGGTCGCCCAGGTGCTTGTCGGACCACGCTTCGCGCGCCGTCATCTCGTTGTCGCCCAGGACCATGACGATGGTGTCGGCGTTGTTCGCCGCCGCCACCGCCTCGGTGATCAGGCGCCGGTTGACTTCGGGCGGGGTGAAGTTGATCGGGTCCTGGCCCCAGATGCGCTGCTCCGTCAGGCGCACGCCTTCCGCGTAGCTGACCGCAAAGCCGGCGCGCTCGCCTTCGGCCTGCAAGCCTTCCAGTACCGACACCACCTTGCCAGGCACGCCCGAATAGCCGCCTATGGGGGTATCGCGCGCATGGGTGCCCAGCACCAGCATGCGGCCCACCTTGGCCGGCGCCAGGGGCAGCAGGCCGCCGTCGTTCTTAAGCAGCACGGCGCAGCGGGCCGCCGCGCGCCGCGCCAGCGCCCACGCCGCCGGGGTGGCGGTGGCGGCCATTGCCGCGCCCACGTCCGCGTCGGTCATTTCGAACAGACCCGCTTGGAACTTGACTTTCAATACCCGCGCCACCGCCTGGTCGACCAGCTTGATGTCGATGCGCCCGGCGCGCACGCCGTCGGCCAGCTTGCTGAAGGCGCGCGCGTCGGGCGTGTCGACATCGACACCGGCGGCCAGCGCCATCGCGGCGGCTGCCTCCACGTCGGCGGCCACCTTGAAGCGCCCGGCCAGGTTGCCCACGCCGCCGTAGTCGCCCACCACGATGCCGTCGAATTTCCACTCGCCGCGCAATACGCGGTTGAGCAGCCAATCGTTGCCGTGCGCCGGCACGCCATCGAGCTCGTTATATGAGGGCATGACGGCCACCGCGCGGGTACTGGCCAGCACGTCCTCGAACGGGGCCAGGAATTCTTCGCGCAGCTGGCGTTCGCCCACCGACACGGGCCCGGTGTTGGTGCCGTTTTCCGGCTGGCCGTAGGCGGCGAAGTGCTTGAGCGTGGCCAGCACCTTGCCCGCTGCGAGAGGCAGGGTATCGCCGGTCAGCCCGCGCACGGCGGCCTTGCCGATTTCGGCGCACAGGAGCGGGTCTTCGCCGAAGGTCTCTTCGATGCGGCCCCAGCGCGGGTCGCGCGCCACATCCACCACGGGCGCCAGCGCCAGGTTGGCGCCGCGCGCGCGCATTTCGGCCGCGGCCACGCCGAACACCTCGGCCACCAGTGCCGGGTCGAACGAGGACGCCAGCGCGATCGCCTGGGGGAAGCAGGTGGCGCCGCGCGCCGCGTAGCCGTGCAGCGCTTCTTCGTGCAGCATCAGCGGGATGCCCAGGCGCGTGTGCTCGCGCGCCCAGCGCTGGGCCGCGTTGCTGTAGCGCGCAGTGTCGGCCGCGTCGCGATGCACGTCGCGCCCGGTGTCGCCGATGACGTCCGCGCTCACATCGACCTGGCGCTCGCAGGGCCGCGCCAGCATGCCCAGCCCGTGCGGGTAGCGCCGGGCCGCTTTGTCGGACGAGAAGCTGCCGTCGGCATCTTGAATGGCGCTTTTGCCGCTCCAGACGCATTGCAGCTGATAGACCTTTTCATCGAGCGTCATGCGCGCCAGCAGGTCCTGCACGCGGCGCGCTACCGGCAGGCGCGGGTTGCGGTAGGGGGCGTTGGCCGGAGGGCGTGCCAGCGCACCGGCCGATTCGGTCGCGGCGGTGGCCGGGAGCTGGGGCAGTGGCAGGGCGGCCAGGGCGGCGGCGTGTTGCAGGAAACTGCGGCGGGAACGGCTCACTTGAACTCCAGGCTATACGAGAGGATGGCGCCATGCTGGCCGGGTGGCGATGCGCGCGCAATTCTGTTTTTTAGCTAGGCGTTACAAGATCTGCGAACTGGGCGTGGCAGGGCGCTTTAATGCGGCGAGGCGCGCTTAGAATGTGCGCGCAGTCTTGTATTTGTAGGGAGTAGTACCGGTGGCAGCAGTTTGCAGACAGCAGCGGGGAACCACCGAAGCGACACGCTCGATCTCTGGAACGCGCAATCCGCCACCAAAAATCGTAATTGACACTCATAAGTTATCTGATAAGATGAAATTTGAAGTGGCGCAGTTGGTCGCTTTGTCCCTCCGCAGTCGATAACTGCTTTCCAGGATGTGCGCGGGCGCATCCTGGTTTTTTTTCGGCGCGCGGACCAGTCCCTCCATCTGATACCCGACCGGGAGCACCATGATCCGCCGACTGTTGCTGGCCTCCAGCCTCGCCCTCACGTTTGTCAACGCCGCCGCGGCGGTTCTGCCGCCCTTGCCGGCCAAGCTGCAAGCGGCCCGTCCGCAAAATATGCTCGTGACCGAGCTGGCAAAATTCGAATTCCGCGACACCATCAATCCCGCCGCCGCCCCGGGCAGCGTGGTCGCAGCCGGCAAGGTCGACGGCGCCCCGGTGTACCGCGCCACCAATCCCAAGGCATCCTCCAATTACGACGGCATTTCGGTCCACTGGCGCACCGCCCAGCCGATCAAGCGCGGCGACGTGCTGTACGCGCGCGTGGCCATGCGCAGCCTGAAGGCGCGCCAGGAGTCGGGCGAGTCCGAGGGTCTGCTGTTCTTCCGCAAAGCCAGCGGCGGCGAGCGCCAGCCGCAAACTTTCAGCATCGGCCAGGAATGGACCACCGTGAACTTCCCGCTGGTGGCGAAAGACGACATGGCCGCCGGCGACGGCATGCTGGCTTTTAGCTTCGGCAATCTGGAGCAGACGTTCGAAGTGGCCAGCCTGCAGCTGCTGAACTTCCAGGACCGGGTGCAGCTGGCCGACCTGCCGCTGACGCGCTTTACCTACGTCGGCCGCGCGCCCGACGCGGCCTGGCGCAGCACTGCGCTCCAGCGCATCGAGCAGATTCGCACCGCGCCGATCGCCATCAGGGTCGTCGACGCGGCCGGCAAACCCGTGCCGGGCGCGCAGGTCAAGGCCGAACTGGTGCAGCCGGAATTCTTGTGGGGCAGCGAAGTCGATGCCGAGCGCATCGTCGACCCCAGCGCCGACGGCGAACGCTATCGGCGCGAAGTGCTGGCGCTGTTCGACACGACCGTGATCGGCAATGGCCTGAAGTGGCCGCGCTGGCGCGATCCGAAATACCGCCCGAGCTCCGAGCAGGCGCTCGACTGGCTGCGCGCCAACGGCAAGCGGGTCAAGGGCCACAACCTGGTCTGGCCGGCCTGGAAGTTCACGCCGCAGGACATCGCCGCCGACCCGGCCCAGCGCGCGCGCATCGGCGAACTGGTCGAAACCCACATCGCCGAGATCACCAGCGCCACCAAGGGCAAGCTGATTGGCTGGGATGTGATCAACGAGCCGGTGCACGAGCAGGATTACTTCAAGATCGTGCCGGTCGAACGCGTGGCCGAGTGGTTCAAGATGGCCGAACGGTCCGACCCGTCGCTGCAGTTGACGCTGAACGAATACGCCATGCTCAACCGCAGTTCCAGCCCGCTGTTCATCAAGGAGTTCAAGGACTTCGCCGCCATGCTGCGCAAGAACGGCGCGCGCATCGACATTCTGGGCGTGCAGGGCCACGTGGGCCAGACCCCGCGCGCCCCGGCCTCGGTGCTGTCCGACCTCGACTTGCTGGCCGAAGGCGGCAACAAGGTGCAGATCACCGAATTCGATATCAATACGCCGGACGCCGAACTGCAGGGCGACTACACGCGCGACTTCCTGATCGCCATCTACAGCCATCCGGCCGTGACGGGCTTTTTGCAGTGGGGCTTCTGGGAGGGCGCGCACTGGAAACCGGATGCGGCCATGTACCGCAAGGACTGGACGCCCAAGCCCAGCCTGGCCGTGTGGAAGGACCTGATTCTGAATAAATGGAAGACCCGCGTGGACAGCCGCGCTGATGCGGCCGGGCAGCTGGCCGCACGCGGCCACCGCGGACGTTACCAGGCCACCGCCAGCGCCGGCGGCAAGACCGGCAAGGCAGACTTTACGCTGGGAGCCGACGGCGCCCAGGCCGTCATCACGCTCAAGTAGTGTTGGCATCACAATTTTTGGAGACACCATGAAGCACGCTGTATTCACGCTGGCCGCAACCGCGCTGGCAGTGTCGGTTGCCCACGGCGCGGCACCCGTACTCACTTCGCCCAACGGCCAACTCAGTGCCAGCTTCGGCGCAGCGCCGCCGGTGGACGGCAAGCCGGACGGGATCGCGACCTTTGCGCTGTCGTATCAGGGCAAACCCATCCTGCTGCCTTCGCCCTTGGGTCTGCGCACCTACACCAAGGATGCCGGCACCAAGGGCTACAAGCTGCTGGCCAGCAGCCCCGCACGCGAAGTGCGCGACACCTACACGCCGCTGGCCGGGCGCTTTGCCAGCGTGGCCGATCACTACCGTGAAACGGTGCTGATCTACCAGGACGTGGCCGTGCCGCAGCGCCGCATCGACGTGGTGCTGCGCCTGTACGACCAGGGCGCGGCGTTCCGCTACGTCATTCACGGCAAAGCCGGCGAGACGTTGGCCATCAAGAAGGAAGACACCCAGTTCGCCTTTGCCGCCGATTTCGACTGCTGGGGCTATAACCAGGGCCAGTACGGCGGCGGCCACGAGGGCGAGTTCGATCCGGTAAAGGCGTCCAGGATTCGCGACGCCGCCATCTACACGCTGCCGCTGGTGTGCAAGACGGGGCAGGCCAACACCACCATCGCGCTGACCGTGTCGGACGTGCGCGACTACCCGGTGGCGTTTTTGGGCGGGCGCGAAAACGGCGCGCTGGGCGTGCAGCTGAAGCACCCGGTGCGCTTCGACACGCCGTCCAGCGTGCGCCAGAGCGCTTCGATCGCCAAAGTGAACCTGACCGCGGGCGGCTTCAAGACGCCGTGGAATGTGCTGATGGTGGCCGACAGCCCGGCCGCGCTGGCTACCACCAGCCTGGTGCAAACCCTGGCCGCACCGTCGAAAATCGCCGACACCAGCTGGATCAAGCCCGGCAAGGTGGCCTGGGACTGGTGGAACGGCTCGCAGGCGGCCGTGCCTAACCCGGGCATGAACACCGCCACCTACCGCGCCTTTGTCGACTTCGCCGCCGAGATGGGGCTGGAGTACATCATGATCGACGAAGGCTGGTCGGTCGGCAGCGCCATCGAACCGGTCAAGGGTTCGGACGTCACGCGCCACAAGCCGGAGCTGGATTTGCCGGCCGTGGTGGCTTATGCGAAAAGCAAAGGGGTGGGCGTGTGGGTGTGGCTGCAATGGGAACAGCTGGAGCGCCAGATGGACGCGGCGCTGGCAACCTATGCGCGCTGGGGCATCAAGGGCATCAAGATCGACTTCATGAACCGTGCCGACCAGCAGATGGTCAACTACTACGAGCGCCTGATCAGCAAGGCCGCCGGCCACAAGATTATGGTCGACATGCACGGCGGCTATCCGTCGCTGGGGATGGAGCGCACCTGGCCCAACCTGCTGACGCAGGAAGGCATCCTGGGCGCGGAGTTCAACAAGTGGAGCAGCCGCGTGACCGCTACCCACAACTTAACCTTGCCGTTCACGCGCATGCTGCTCGGCCCCGCCGACTATACGCCCGGCGCCATGCGCCATGCGGCACCTGCCGGTTTCGGCGACAAGATCACCTTCATCAACCCCTCGGTGCAGACCACGCGCGGCCACAATCTGGCCATGTATGTGGTCTACGACAGCCCGCTGCAGATGGTCTCCGACGCGCCGCCGGCGTACAAGAGGGCCGACGGCACCTGGCAGGACGGCGTCGACTTCATTCGCGCCGTGCCGGTGAAGTGGGACGAGACGCGCGTGCTGCAGGGCGAGATCGGGCAGTTCGTCGTCACCGCGCGCCGCTTGGGCCGCGACTGGTACATCGGCGCCATGAGCAATGAGCAGGGCCGCGTTATCGACCTGCCATTGTCGTTTTTGGGGGAAGGGCGCTTCCAGGCGCGCGCGTGGGAAGACGGCGCCGGGCTAGCCAGCGTCAAGGTGTCCGAGCGCGGCGTCGATGGGCGCGCCAGCCTGCGCCTGACGCTGGCCAATTCCGGCGGCGCCGCCGTCATCCTGCGCCGCCAGCCTTGACGCTGCCATCATCGACTGAACGAGGGAAGCTATGAGCATCAGTACTTGCGGTGACGTGGAAGTGGTATCGACTGAACCCGCCCAAGTGGGCGAGGGCGCCGTGTGGTGCATGCGCAGCGGCGCGCTGCTGTGGATCGACGCCTGGGCCAACGAGGTGCTGCGCTACCATCCGTCCAGCGGCGTCATGGAGCGCTGGACGCTGCCGCAGCGTACCGGCTGCGTGGCCCCGCTGGCCAACGGCGGCATCCTGGTCGGCCTGCAAAGCGGCTACTGGCGGCTCGACCCGGTCAGCGGCGAGTCGCATGAAGTGCTGGCGCTGGAGCATGCCGACAACAACCGCTGCAACGACAGCGTGGTCGACCCGTTCGGGCGTTTCTGGTGCGGCACCATGAACATGGGGGGCCTGAACGGGCCGCTCACGGGTGAGGTGTTTGGCTGGGATGGCAGCGGCGCGGCGCGCCAGCACCTCGGTCAGCTGGGCCTGTCCAATGGCCTGGCGTGCAGCCCGGACGGGCGCACCCTGTACTTTTCGGACTCGCACCCCACGGTCAACCAGCTATGGCAGTTCGACCTGGATGCCAGCGGCGCATTGAGCAACCAGCGCCTCTTCATCGATACGGTGCTGCTGCCGGGCCGCCCGGACGGCGCCACGGTCGATGCCGATGGCTGTTACTGGATTGCCGCCGTGGATGGCTGGGCCGTTGTCCGGATCACGCCGGACGGGCGCATCGACCGCCGCATCGCCGTGCCGGTTTCCAAACCCAGCAAGGTCGCTATCGGCGGGGCGCGCATGGACACGCTGTTCATCACCAGCATCAGCGCCACGCTGAATAAAGAGCAGCGGGCCGCGCAGCCGCTGGCCGGTCACCTGTTCGCCACTCACGTCGGGCCGATCGGCGTGCCGGGTGCGGAAGTGCGCTTGCAGGGCTGACTACACACGAACAGACAGTTGCCTGGACCGTGGCGGCAGGCGGGATAACGAGCGACAGATGTGATCAAAGGGCCAGACCGACATAAATACCCTCTGAGAGTCCTTATTGCAACGACGTGCATGACCACATGCGCACGCACGATGGCTGCCAGTTGAAGGCGTGCTCGGGTAAAATCGATATCCAAGCAGCCATTTGGAGTGATCGCCGGAGATTCTTACGTGACGGCGAGCGCCCATCAATCAGCTCTTTATTGATCCCGGCAGCGTCGCTGACTCGTACACATAGTGACGATTTGTCCCGGCATTTTGTCTTATGCCAGCATCGCTTGAATTGTCGGGTGGTTCAAGACGGTGTTAGGGCGACGCTTACCGTGCATGTGGTCTAATCGTGCAAATACAACAACAGAGGAGACCGGATGTTCACACGAATCGCCTATGCCGGCGCCATTCTCGGCGCGCTATGTTTCACCAGCGCGCAGGCCGAGGAACCCTTCCGCTGGCCGAACGGCGCGCGCGCGGCGGTCAGCCTGGCCTACGACGACGCCGCCCCGACCCAGCTCGACAACGCGATTCCCGCGCTGAACCGCCACGGCCTGCGCGGCACCTTTTATCTCTCGCTGGGCATGCCCACACTGCAGATGCGCATGGAGGAATGGCGCGCCGCCGCCAAGCAGGGCCACGAGCTGGCCAACCACACGCTGTTCCACCAGTGCGCCGGCGGCACGCCGGACCGCACCTGGGTACCGCCGCATCGCGATCTGAAGAGCACCACGGCCGAGCAGATGCGCGATCAGGTCACCCTGGCCAACACCATGCTGCATGCGCTTGACGGCAAGCGCGAACGCACCTTCACCGTCCCCTGCGGCGATCGCATCGCCGGCGGACAGGACTACGTCGATCTGGTACGCGACCAGTTCGTCGCCATCAAGGCGGCTTCCGGCGCCATCGTGCCGTCGATGCGCACGCTCGATCTGCACCGGGTACCGGTGGCAACGCCCACCAATGTCAGTGGGCAGGAACTGATCGCGCAGGTCAAGCAGGCGGGCGAGCGCGGCACCATGGTCAACTTCACCTTCCACGGCATTGGCGGCGACCATCTGTCGGTGTCAAAAGAGGCACATGAGGAGCTGGTGCGCTTCCTCGCGGCCAACCGCAAGCAGTACTGGACCGATACCTTCCTCAACATCATGAAACACGTGCAGCGGGAACAGCGGCGCTGAAATGTCACCATGGCGGTATATCCTTGACGAGACACTGTCCATCTATCCGGAGTCACCATTCCAATGCGCCTTGCCTCATGCAGTTGCGGCCAGCTCACCGCCCGGGTCACAGGCGAGCCGGTGCGCATCTCGATCTGCCACTGCCTTGCCTGTCAGCGTCGTACCGGTGGCCCGTTCGCTGAGCAGGCCCGTTTTCTTAGCGCGGACGTGACGGTGGCCGGGCAGTCGACCGGCTATGTCCGCACCGGGGACGAAGGCACGAGCGCGCGCTTTCACTTCTGTCCTGTGTGCGGCGCGACGGTGTATTACGCGCCGGAAGGGGACACTACGTGGATCGCCATTCCTGTCGGCGCGTTCGCCGATCCGACATTCCCGGCACCCACGGTGTCGGTCTACGAAGAACGCATGCATAGCTGGGTCGTGCCGCCCGCCGGCGCCGAACACTTCCCGTAAATCCAGCAGGCCTGATCACTCTTGACTCCTGCGCATCCTGGACGATGCTGCTACGCGCAGCCAGCCCCCCGTTGCACCTGCCCCACATGGTTTATGAAATTTCCCGACCGGTTTTGATTTTCGTTGCGTGATTTAAGATATCTGATATCATGATTTTACCGACGCAAGACAACAGCCGGTGATCAGAGACGCCAAGCGTCCGACCGGCAAACGCCAACAGGAGACCGCCATGCACCATCCTCATTTCGCCGTCCGGCCCCGCCCGGGCTGATCTCGGGCGCCTCGCCGCGCCACCCCATCCGACGCCTCTGTCCGCCCGCCCCGAGCCGGCGCGGACCCCGCTTGCCCGCGCCTTTGAATGGAGCTTGAGATGAACCACGCCGCCCGCTACCGCATTGCCCTGCTATTTAACGCCAACAAAGGCTACGACCGCGACGTGATCGCCGGCGTGGCCGAGTACAAGCGAACCCACCAGCTGAACTGGGACCTGTTCATCGAAGACGACTTCCGCAGCCGCCTGGACGGCATCGCCGCATGGAACGGCGACGGCATCATCGCCGATTTCGACGACCCCGACGTCACCGCTGCGCTCAAGGGCTGCCACGCCCAGGTGATCGGGGTAGGCGGCTCCTACGCCGACCCGGCCGGCTACCCGGCCGGCGTGCCGTATGTGGCTACCGACAACGAGCGCATGGTGGCGCTGGCGCACGAGCACCTGATCGATGCGGGCCTGTCGTCGTTCGCCATGTACAGCGTGCCGAGCGCGCCCGGCAAGCGCTGGGCGCTGGAACGCGAACGGGCCTTCGGGCGGCGCATGCGCCGCGACCATGCCGAGGCGCTGATCCACCGCGGCCTGGACGGCGGCGTGGCCGACTGGGAGCGCGGCATGGACGAGCTGGTGGCCTGGCTGCGCAGCCTGCCGCGCCCGGTCGGCATCATCGCCGTGACCGACGCGCGCGCACGCCACCTGATCCAGGCTTGCGCCGTGGCCGGGCTGGTCGTCTCGCGCGACGTGGCCATCATCGGCATCGACAACGATCCGCTGGCGCAGGCGCTGGCCACCGTGCCGCTCAGTTCGGTAATTCAGGGCACCGGCGAAATGGGCCGCACCGCCGCGCGCCTGATGCACAGCGCCCTGATCGGCCAGCACGTGGGCGCCACCCGCATCGTGGTCCCGCCGGTGGGCATCAACGTGCAGGCATCCTGCGCACGCACGGCGGAACACCATCCGCACGTGACGCGGGCGCTGCACTTCATCCGCCAGCAAGCCCGGCGCGGCATCAAGTCTGAACAAGTGGCCGACTACGTGGGCGTGTGCCGCTCCGGCCTGGATGCGCACTTCCGCCGTGAGCTGGGCCACAGCGTGCACGAGGAAATCCTGCGCTACAAGCTCGAACAGGCCAAGCACTGCCTGGCAAGCGGCGAACTGAAGATCGCCGACGTGGCCACGCAGTGCGGCTTTACCTCGGTCCAGTACCTGTACACGGTGTTCGCGCGCGAAGTCGGCTGCACGCCGCGCGACTACCAGAAGGAGATGACCGGCCGTAAGAACGCCTTCCATCCCGGCACAGAGCGCCAGTACAGGAGCGGTCCTGTGCTGGCCGGTCTGGCGGCCTGATCGCCCAAAACTTCGGCAACGACACCGCGTCGGCGCCCCAACGCTTCATTCACAACTAGACGGGCTGCGCCCGCACACCTGGAAGAGACCCCATGCGCCACCCTTTACCTTACCGTACCATGATCAGCCTGGCCGTGGCCAGCGCCTGCGCCGCCGCCAGTGCCCACGCGCAGACTG
Organism: Janthinobacterium lividum; assembly: GCA_943372275.1. GTDB lineage: Bacteria > Pseudomonadota > Gammaproteobacteria > Burkholderiales > Burkholderiaceae_D > Telluria_A > Telluria_A lividum_A. Next base: position 16,376 of record CALRYE020000066.1, on the reverse strand, counting down.
TGCCCGCTACGCCAACCACCGAGGCCTCGGCCAGCGCGCCGCCGGCCGACAGCACCGACGCGGCCGCCGGCCCGGTCCAGCAAGTCACCGTCACAGGTTTTCGCTCCAGCCTGGAACGGGCGCTGAACCTCAAGCGCGCATCCATCGGCGCGCGCGAATCGATCGTGGCCGAAGACATCGGCAAATTCCCGGAACAGAATATCGCCGACTCGCTGGTGCGCCTGCCCGGGGTGGAAGTGGTCAAGGACCAGGCCAGCAACGAAGGCCAGCGCGTGCAGTTGCGCGGCCTGGGCTCCGACTACACCGTCACCACCTTCAACGGCGCGCCGGTACGCACCACGTCGGCGGCCAACGTGGGGTCGTCCACGCGCGACTTCAACTACGACGTGTTCGCCTCCGAACTGTTCTCGCGCGCCGACGTCTATAAGGCGCCGCTGGCCGAGCTGGAAGAGGGCGGCGTGGCCGGCGTGGTCGACCTGCAGACCCCGCGCCCGTTCGACAAGCGCGGCCGGGTGATCCGCTATTCCGGCGCGGTGTCGCAGAACAGCAAGAACGACGTCAACAACCCGCGCCTGCATCTGCTGTACAGCAACACCTTCGGCAACTGGGGTTTTCTGGCGCAGGTGGCCAAGTCCAAGGCGCGCAACGCCAATGCCGGCTTTCATACCACCGGCGTGTACAACAGCACGCTGCAAAAGAATGTGTTCAATGCCGCCGCCTTCGACTACAACCTGGCCGATCCGCGCGCCAGCCTGGGCGGCACCACGGTGGACCAGCTCAACAACGCCAACCTGCCGCGCTTTTTCCGTGTGGCCCATCAGGACGACATCCGCGAGCGCATCGGCGGCAACACCTCGCTGCAATGGCGCAGCGGCGACTGGGACGTCAGCTGGGACACGCTGTATTCCAAGCTGGACGACGACGTCAAGACCAACTACTTGAACTTCCCCATGCGCGATGCCGTCGGCGGGCGCGCGCTGGTGCCGATCGGCGTGACGGTGGACCGCAACAACAATCTGCAAGGGTCGCTGGGCAACGCCACCATGACCACGGATGCGATCAACAACGTGGCCGAGACCGAGTTCAAGTACAGCGCCATCAACGCGCGCTGGCGCCTCAACGACGCCTGGAAGCTCACCGGCCAGCTGACCGGCAGCACCAGCGATGCCTGGCGCAACGACGCCACGCTCAACGCCGCCGGGCTGGAAGCCAACGTGCGCCACACGATCACCTTCAACACCCTGGACGACGTGCTGTACCCGCAACTGTCCAGCGATCGCAACCTGCTGGACCGCAGCAACTACACCACCTTCGGCTACACCGGCAGCTATCGCACCGAAACCGACAAGCAGAAGAGCGCGCGCCTGGTGGCCGAGTACAAGACCGAGTGGAAGGAAATCGACATCGGCGCCAAGGTCGGCGTCAGTTCGGTGGTCAGCACCAAGGTGGCGCAGTCGTACGTGACGGGCAACCTGCTCAACAGTCAGGTGCTGCCGGGCGGCCAGACCTACCTTGCCGCCACGGCGGCCCAGCGCGCCGCTTACGGCCAGGGGCTGCTGATCGCCAACGACCTGGCCTCGGTGGCCGATGGCGCCGGCGCCAGCTACCCGGCCAACTGGCTGACCTTCGACCGCGGCTTCATTTACGGCACGCTCGATTCGCTCAACCGCAACCGCGCTTCTCCGCTGAACCTGGGCAGCACCTTCGACGCCAAGGAAACCATCAACGCGCTATTCGTCCAGTCCGACGCCGAGACCAAGGTGGCCGGCCGCACCCTGCGCGCCAATGTGGGCGTGCGCTACGTGCGCACCGGGACCGACGTGGACAACTTTGTGCAGAACAACGGCACGTACCGGCCGCAGCAGCAGGACAGCAGCTACAGCAATGTGCTGCCATCGGTCAGCCTGCAGGTTGACCTGACCGACGACCTGGTGTGGCGCGGCGCATGGGGCAAGACCATCACGCGCAGCCCGATCGTCAACATCGCCCGCCCGTACGACGTGCCGACCAACCAGAATTTCTTCGTGGTGCGCGGCAACCCGGAGCTGGCGCCGCAAAAGTCGACCAACCTGGACACCAGCGTCGAATGGTATTTCGACAAGGGCGCGGTGGCCTCCGTGTCGCTGTTCAAGAAAGACATCACGGGCCGCCCGGAAACCTCTTCGGAAGTGGTGCCTTTCAATACCCTGGGCTTGCCGAAGGAGCTGTGGACCACCAACCACCAGGCCGCGGTGCTGGCCAATCCCGCCGTGCCGATCGAAGTGCGCACCTACCGCAACACGGGGGAGTTCGACGTCAAGGGGCTGGAACTGGCGTGGCAACAGCAGTTCCGCTTCTTGCCCGCGCCGTTCAACAATATCGGCGGCATCGCCAGCATGACGCGCATTAAAACCGCCGGCGCGTACCGCACCTACAACGGCAAGAACTACGAACTGCCGCTGGTGCCGGAGAAGACCTACTCGCTGACCTTGTACTACGAGGATGGCCCGCTGTCGCTGCGCACCTCGTACAACCACAAATCGGCCTTCGTCAACAATATCCAGACCCTGGCCAACAACGTGGGCTACCAGCGCTGGTTCAATGCGCGCGGCTTTCTGGATGCGTCGATCGGCTACAAGATCAACGACATGCTGGAAGTGCGGGTCGACGGCTCGAACCTGAGCAACACCCGCACCTACGACTACCTGCGCCACTTCGAGGACAAGTTTGGCGACCCGGAGTCGCGCATCGATGTGGGCTACCAGGCTGGCCGCACCATGACGCTGGCGCTGCGCGGCAAATTCTAGGTCCCGTCGTGGTCATGGCAGCGGCGGCCTCGCGCAAGGCCGCCGCTGTGTGCCGTCCGCTCGAAAAAGCATGAGTGAACAAGCCTTTTCATAATTGCAAAGCGGTTCGGCCGTGCGCACACTCGCACGCTAGCTTGCTGCCTTTTCTTTTAGTTGAAAACTCGAACACCCGAACACCCGAACACCCGAACACCCGAACACCCGAACACCCGAACACCCGAACACCCGAACACCCGAACACCCGAACCTGACCGGACCCTCCATGCACACCAGACCGACTTCCCGCCGCCACAGCTTGAGCCATCCACTGCGGGCCGCCATGCTGCCGCTGACAGCCGCCATCCTGACCCTGTCCGCCGGCGGCGCGTTCGCCCAGCAGGCCCCGCTCAAGCCGAGCGGCAAATGGACGGCGCTCACCCGCGGCCACGCGCCGCTGCCGCCGATGGGCTGGAGCAGCTGGAACGCCTTCCTGATCGACCTGTCGGAAGACAAGGTGCTCGATTCGGCCAAGGTGATCGTCGACTCCGGGCTGGCCAAGGCCGGCTACATCTACATCAACGTCGACGACGGCTGGTGGGCCAAACGCGACACGGCCACCGGGCGCATGGTCGTCAACACCAAGCTGTTCCCGTCGGCTGCCATCGCCGGCGGCGGCAACAGCTTCAAGCCGTTCGCCGACCGCATCAAGTCGATGGGCTTAAAGCCCGGTATCTACAGCGACCTGGGTCACAACTCCTGTTCGCAGCAGGGCAACAGCCCCGAGGACATCGCCCGCGTCCCCAAGGGCACGCTGGATGAACTGGCCATCGGCCTGCGCGACAACGTCGAGCGCGACATCGCGCTGTACATGGGCGAGTGGGGCTTCGATTACATCAAGGTCGACGCCTGCGGCGTGGCCGCCTACGGCCCCGAGTCGAAAGCGGTCAAGGAGCGCGGATACCGCATGGTCGAACCGTGGATCGATCCGGTCAGCCCGCTGCGCACCGACATCAAGCGCGTGCGCAGCGGCTACGAGCAGGTCGGCGCGGCGCTGGAGAAAGTCCGCCCGGCCAACGACTTCACGTTCTCCATCTGCGTGTGGGGCGACGCCGACGTGCGCAACTGGGGCCAGCACGTGGGCAACGTGGTGCGCACCAGCGCCGACATCGCGCCATGGTGGGGGCGCATGCTGCACACTTTCGACAGCGCCTCGCACCGCGCCCTGTACGCCCGTCCCGGCAGCTGGAACGATCCGGACATGCTGTTCATCGGCCACGGCGAGTTCGACGAAAACAACCTGACCAAGGCGCGCACCCACTTCGCGCTATGGGCCATCATCAACGCGCCGCTGATCATCGGCCAGGATCTGCGTAAGGCGCCCGCTTCGCTGCTGGACATCTACCGCAACGCCGACATCGTCGCGCTCAATCAGGACAAGGCGGGCAACGCCGGCGTGATCGCCTTCGACAGCCACGACATCCAGATCATCGTCAAGCAGCTGGCCGACCCCGGCAAAAAGGGCGTGGTCATCGTCAACCGCACCGGCACCGAGCTGACCGCCGACCTGCTGGCCAGCCACCTCAAGCTGGGCGCGGATGCGCCGGTGCAGCTGCGCGACCTGTGGAGCAAGCAAAGCAGCAGCTTTACTGGCGCCACCACCTTCAAGCTCAAGCCGCACGAGTCGCTGGTGTTCGAAGCGAGCGGCAAGCGCGAGCTGGCCGACGGGCTGTATCTGTCCGAGATGCCGGGCCGGCTGCACGTGGCCAACGACGGCGTGCTGCAGCCGCAGGCCGATCCCACCATCTACCGCTCGATCAACGTCTGGTCGGGTACCAAGAGCGGCGGCGAACGCCCGCAGTATCTTGGCTGGGGCGGCGCCCAGGCCGATATGACCCCGTACGACGGCTCGCTGCAAATCAACGGCAAGGGCTACCGCAGCGGCATCGGCATCCTGGCCGGCTCGCGCATGGAAGTGGCCAACCGCGGCCAGTACGGCCTGTTCAAAGCCGCCGTGGGGGTCGACGACGCCACCCGCAACACGCGCGACACGGTGGTGTTCGAGGTGTATGGCGACGGCCGCCTGCTGGCCAAGTCCAAGCCGCTGCGCTGGGGGCAGCCGGCTGCCAGCCTGCAAGCCAAGGTCGATGGCGTGAAGGTGGTCGAACTGATCGCACGCCAGCAGGGCAGCAGCGGCGGCGCGGGCAACCTGGTGGTGACCTGGGGCGAGGCGGCCCTGACCGGCGCTGTGCGCTAAGCGGCGCGGCACGCTAGTAAGGAAAACACAAGCGCGCTTAAGAAAATGGAATTGTCGCGCCTAGCGTGCAGGCCCAACATGTAAACACTCCCGGCGATGCGCGCCTTTGCGCTGCCGGGCAGTGGCCGCCGGTCCGTCCGGGCAGCGGCCTTGTCGCCACATGGGCGGTACGCCGCCGCATGCAATCCACCAAAAGGAACAACGATGAGACAACAACAACGGGTGCTGCTGCACGGCTTCGCCGTGGCCGCCACCTTCATGGGCCTGTCCCAGGCCGCCAGCGCGCAGGTCAATGAACCGTATGCCGTGCAGGTCGCCTACGACTCCGCCGCGCTCAAAGCGACAGTCAGCTGGAAGTCCGACGTGCCGGCCGTGTACGGCTACGCCGTCGAGCGCCGCCCGGTCGGACAGCTGAACTGGACCCAGATCGCCCAGATCACCGAAAAGAACCTGAGTCTGACCGACGCCACCGTGGCGCCGCTGACGCGCTACGAGTACCGCGTCAAGTCGTTCCGCCCGGGCGGCCCGCGCACCGGCTACGTCAGCACCAGCACGGCGGTCACGCCGTTGAATTTTCCGTACAACCGCGGCTACCCGAACGGCATCATGCCGAGCAATTACAGCCAGGCGCAGATGAACGCCGACGTGCGCGACATGTACAACCTGTGGCGCGCCACCTACGTCACCACGGCCGGCGCGGGCATCGGCGGCATGCGTGTGTCCAAGCCGGCCGAAGGCGGCGAGACCGTATCGGAAGGGCAGGGCTACGGCATGCTGATCTCGGTTTACATGGCCGACGACCGCAACGGCGCCAAGGGCGACTTCGACAAGATGCTCACCTATTACAAGGCCAAGATCAAGCTAAACGCCGATGGCACCTCGCGCGGCCTGATGAACTGGAAAATCAAGGCCGACGGCAGCATCGCCGACCCGTGGGTCGCGCCCGATGGCGATCTGGACGCGGCCTTCGCGCTGCTGGTGGCGGACAAGAAGTGGGGCAGCGGTAACGGCAACCCGAACTACCGCGCCGAAGCCCAGTCCATCCTCAATGCCTTGCAAAAGTACGCCGTGTTCAATCGCACGGCTGAAGCGTCTGACCTGATCGCCAACGGCGACAAGGATCTGCCGTGGCAGGAAGGCGCCACCAGCTTTACCATGAGCTCCTACCAGATGGTCAGCTACATGAAGCAGTTCGCCGCCGTCTCCGACAGCGCGCGCGCGGCCCAGTGGCGCGACACGCTCAAAGGCAGCTACCAGGCCTTCAGCTACTTCTACAACAAGAATCCGACCACCGCGCTGACCCCGTTCACGTTCCTGACCAAGCCGGGTGCGAGCCAGTACCAGAAGGCCGCAAAAGGCTACACCTTCGGCCCCGATTCCTGCCGCGTGCCTTGGCGCGTCGGTCTGGATTTCCTGTGGTACGGGAACGCCAATTCGGCCTGGGCCAACAGCCAGGATCCGGCCGTGCGCGCCACCCTGGCGCAGGACCTGCCGAAGGTGAACGCCCAGTGGTTCATGGGCACCACCAACGGCAATCCGAGCGACATGTGGTACTCCTACCAGATCGATGGCACCAAGGCGGCTACCTTCCGCTGGGGCCAGCGCCACACGGCCGGTTCGATGGGCGTGGGGGCGATGACCGATGTGGGCAACCAGGGCCACCTGAACAAGCTGTATGACTGGATGCGCCAGCAACTCCCCGGCCAGGATCACACTGCCGGCGGCTTCCGCGTGCCGCACGAGTACTTCGGCGACACGGTTCTGATGGTGAACATGATCGCGGTGACCGGCAACATGCCGAACCTGCCGGACGTGCCGGTGCCGGCCAGGTAACTGTGCACTTCAGCCGGTCAGACAGGTCTGACCGGCTGATCCTTCCTTGCCGTTTCAACGCGCGCCGCGCCTGACCTTCGATGGTCAGGTGCGGCGTTGTCGTTTGTCGCCACTCTTGCCGCCACTCTTGCCTCCACTCTTCAGCGCTCCCGTTCGGCCACCGTGCACCGGCACGCCCAAAAACATGACCGCAGCAGCAGAAAACAGCATTGTCCGGCTATCGTGCGCACGCCACCATCTCGTCATTCGCATCTGGCATGACGGACATATTCAGATCGAATAATGGTGGACGCAGGAGGAGACGCCGCGCGTCCTGGCGGGGCTACATCGCCCCATGAAGGCCGGCGCGTTGCGTCGGCCGCTTCAAACAAGGAAGACAAGATGGATCATAAAAAACGCGTGGTACTGAGCGCCATCGCACTGGCAGCGGCCCTGGTGGCCAGCCCCATGGCGGGTGCGGCCGTCAACGAGCCGTACACCGTCAAGGTGGCCTACGATGCGGCCGCCGTCAAGGCGACGGTGACGTGGGGCGCCGATGCGCCGGCGGCGCACGGCTATGGCGTCGAACGGCGTCCGGTCGGGCGCACCACCTGGAACCAGATCGCCTACGTCAACGAGCCGGTGCGTAGCTACACCGACACCACCGTCGCGCCGCTGACGCGCTACGAATACCGCATCAAGGCGTACCGTCCGGGCGGCCCGACGGCGGGCTACCTGAGCACCAGCACGGCCACCGTGGCACTGAGCTTTCCGTATGTGCGCAACTACGCCGCCGGCATCCGGCCGACCAACTTCAGCCAGGCCCAGATGGACGCCGACACGCGCGACATGTACAACCTGTGGCGCGCCAAGTACGTCACCACGTCCGGCGCCGGCACGGGCGGCGCGCGCGTCTACAAGCCCGACGAGGGCGGCGACACGGTGTCCGAAGGGCAGGGCTACGGCATGCTCATTTCGGTCTACATGGCCGATGGCGCCAACAGCGGCAAGAGCGACTTCGACAAGATGCTCGCCTACTACAAGGCCAAACAGCGCATCATGCCCGACGGCAGCCCTACCGGACTGATGAGCTGGAGAGTCAGCGCCGACGGCACCGTGGCCGACGTGTGGACCGCGCCGGACGGCGACGTCGACGCCGCCTTCGCGCTGCTGGTGGCCGACAAGAAGTGGGGCAGCGGGAGCGGCAACCCGAATTACTGGGGCGAGGCGCAGAACATCCTCAACGGCCTGCAGCGCTGGGCGACGTACAACCGCAGCGCCACCGCGTCCAAGCTGATCGCCAACGCGGAAAAGGAACTGGCCTGGAGCGAGGGCGACACCAGCTTCACCATGAGTTCCTACCAGATCGTGTCGTACCTGAAGCAGTTCGCCAACGCTTCCGACGCTACCCGCGCGGCCCAGTGGCGCGAGACCATGCGCGGGGCGTACAAGGCCTACGACTACTTCTACGACGCCAATCCGACCACGGCCCTGATGCCGTTCACCTTCCTGACCAAGCCGGGACCGACCCAGTATCAGCCGTCCGCCAAGGGCTACAACTTCGGACCGGATTCGTGCCGCACCCCATGGCGCGTGGGCCTGGACTATCTGTGGCACGGCAATGCCAACTCCACCTACGTGAACGGGCTGGACGCAGGCGTGCGCGCCACCCTGGCCCACGACATGCCGATGGTCAATGCCGCCTGGTTCATGAACACGGTCGGCAACGATCCGACCGCCGCGCTGTACGGCTACAAGATCGATGGCACGCCGGCCGCCAACACCTTTAACTACGGCCAGCGCCACACGGCCGGTTCGATGGCGGTGGGGGCCATGACGGACGCCAGCAACCAGACGCGCCTGAACACGCTGTACAGCTGGATGCGGGTGCAGATCCCGGGCCAGCCCTACAGCGCCAATGGCAAGTCGGTCAAGCAGGAGTACTACGGCGACACGGTGCTGATGGCGACCATGATCGCGGTGACCGGCAACATGCCGAATCTGCCGGAGGTAGCGATTCCGGCGCAGTGACCGGACATCTTTTCAGCTGGCCAAGCCAATGATATCTGATATCATAATTCAACCGGGGAAGGTGTGTCCCCGCCTGGCTACTGAAAGGATTGTTCACTTTGGATCGACGTCACTTTACCCAGGCTGGCGCTGCGGCGCTGCTGTCGGGATCACTGGCAGCCACGCTGCCCGCCGGGGCCGCGCCGGCCTTTCCTTCGCGCCGCCCGCCGCCGGGCGCGCGGCGTTTTACCAGCGCCGTCGTGGAACAGACCATCGAGCGCGTCAGCGCGCGCCTGGCCGATCCCGAACTGGCCTGGCTGTTCGCCAACTGCTACCCCAATACCCTCGACACCACGGTCTTCAGCGGCACGCTGGACGGTAAACCCGACACCTACATCATCACCGGCGACATCGATGCCATGTGGCTGCGCGACTCGGCCGCGCAGGTGTGGCCTTATTTGCCGCTGATGCGCGAAGACCGCGCGTTGCAGCAGATGGTGCTGGGCGTGATCTACCGCCATGCGCGCTGCGTACGCCTCGACCCGTACGCCAACGCCTTCTACCGCGACGGCGCCCAGGTCTCGCACCACAAGAGCGACATCACCGAGATGCGCCCCGGCATCCACGAGCGCAAATGGGAAGTCGATTCGCTGTGCTACGTGATTCGCCTCGCGCACGGTTACTGGAAGCACAGCGGCGACCTGTCCTTCACCGCCGATGCCGGCTGGCTCGAGGCCATGCGCGCCATCGTGCGCACCTTCCGCGAGCAGCAGCGGCGCGCGGGCGACGGCCCGTACTCGTTCCGCCGCCGCGCCGATTATCCGCATGACACGGCGGCGGGCTGGGGCCGCGGCGCGCTGGTCAATCCGTGCGGCTTGATCGCCTCGGTGTTCCGCCCCTCCGACGACGGCACCGTGTTCCCGTTCCTGGTGCCGGCCAATTATTTCGCCGTCGCCACGCTGCGCCAGCTGGCAGAATTGCTGCGCGCGACCGGGCGCACCCCCGAGCTGGCGCTCGCCGAGCAGGCGCTGGCGCTGGCCGCCGAGGTGGAGCAGGCGCTGCGCCGCCACGCGGTGGTCGAGCATGCCCGATTCGGTCGCATCCTGGCCTACGAGGTCGACGGCTTCGGCTCCTGCCTGCTGATCGACGACTCCAACATTCCCGGCCTGCTGTCGCTGCCCTATCTGGGCGCCATGGACCTGCGCGACCCGCTGTACCAGCGCACCCGGCGCTTTCTGCTCACTCCGGGCGCCCATCCGTTTGTGGTGGAGGGTAAGGCGGCCAGCGGCATCACCGGGCCGCACGCCGGTCCCAACATGATCTGGCCCATGAGCGTGATGGTGCGCGCGTTCACGAGCAACACAGCTGGTGGCGAGGGCGACGCGGAAGTGCGCAACTGCCTGCGCGTGCTGCGCGACACCCATGCCGGCACCGGGTTCATGCACGAAGCGTTCGACAAGGACGATCCCAGCCGCTACACCCGCAAGTGGTTCGCCTGGGCCAATTCGCTGTTCGGCGAGCTGATCTTGCGCGTGCTGGCCGAGCGGCCGATGCTTCTGAGCAAGCGGCTGTAGCCGGGGCGCCCACAGAATTTGGAGAAAATAGTACGTTAAGGTACAGGCATGATTTCCGGAAAGTCTGTTTCAATCATATCGGAGGAATGCAGTGCGGCAATCAATCCTTTTGCACGGTTAGTGAATTTGACGGAAACAGTGGCAGAACAAACTCCGCGAGTTCAAGCAAGACTTCTTTGGCCGGCCGGCGTGATGCCTTCAAGTTCATAGCGATGTGATTGACGCCAAGTTTTCGAAGCTTAGTTAGATAGCCGATAAAAGCGTTCCGCCCCGCCCGGATGCCTGAGTGGATGCGTTGGACCGGAAGATTCAGATTTTCCGAAAGTTCAAAGAGCAGGCCTTGTGCAAATGGTTTGAATACGCCTTGGCCCGCAGCCTGCGCGGATACTGATCTCCACATCTCGATCAGAGGGCCAAGCTGTTCCGGCGGCATAAAATAGTACAGCCAGCCATCGGCATGTTGTGCGATCCAATCTATGTCCTGACGGCTGTGGCCTGTGACGATCGCGGGGATTCGGTTGTACACCGGACGCGGCACCAAATCCAGCCCGCCGCCTAGCTTCCCGAAGCGACCCGGATCGTACGAGGGAAACGATTGCTGGGTCGCCGCCGAAAACATGCCGAACGCGTCCCGGAAGCGTTCGCCGCGCGTCTCAAAGTCGTTATCTACGCCGAATGCTGGATATTCGGCAGGCCTATCGCCCGAGGAAATACCCAATACGAGGCGTCCCCCCGAGAGTTGGTCGATCGTGGTCGCCTGCTTAGCCAAGTGTAGTGGATGGCGCAGCGTGATTACGGCACTGCCGGTAGCGAGTGTAATTTGTTGGGTATGGGCGGCTAGGTATCCTAGGTAAGTGAAGAGCTCATATAGTTGTCCTGTATCGCCAAATGCCGGGTCGTACATAGGTACGTCCCGCGCCCAAAGACCAGCAAAACCGGCGTCATCCGCCAACTTTGTCAATTTGGCGTGGTCCCGCATGGTTGGCGCCGGCGAATCGGGATACGCTTCCAAGGGCAAGATAAAGCCCAAGGTTAGCTTTTCTGGTGAGAATAGCCGGCTAAAACCTACGTGCCGCCCCAGCGTAGTGGGTGCGTCTTGCTCGTGTCTCATGAAAGCAGCTGGATTATGCGTATTCCGGCATTGGCCGGTCATTGCTGGACGATCAGTCGGCGACTTTGATAACGATCTTGCCGAAGGGGCCTCGGGCGAGGTGCTCGAAGGCCTGTACCGCCTCGTCGAACGCATAGACTTTGTCGATGACTGGTCTGATGCCGTGCTCGTCGAGGAAAGGATTCATGCGATCGAACGAGGTACGTGGCGCCACTGCGATGCCCCGAATTGTCGTCTGGCGGAAGATCAACGGCATCAGCTGTAGCTGAGTCGTCTGACCCGTCAGGAAGCCGACTTGCGCGATGACGCCGGCAGCCTTGGTCGCCAGCACGGACTTGTTCAGCCCATCGCCGCCGGCGACGTCGATCGTCACATCCACGCCCTTGCCCGCAGTAAGCTTCAGCACTTCCTGATCCCAATCCGGATGCGTGCGGTAGTTGACGCCGTCGCTCACGCCCAGAGCCTTGACCTTCGCCAGGTTTGCTTCGTTGCTCGAGGTGGCGATCACTCGGGCCCCGTATGCAGCCGCGATCTGGGCCGCAAAGATCGAGACGCCGCCGGTGCCCTGCACCAGTACTGTCTGGCCTGGCTGCAAATGGCCGACATCCATCAGCGAATACCAAGCGGTGAGTGCTGCGATCGGCAGAGTCGATGCTTCCTCGTCGCTCATGCTTGCTGGCGCACGTACAGCGCTGTCCTCGTGGATGATCATGAATTCGGCCAGGCCCCCAGGCAGCGGCATGCCGAAGCAGTACGACGGTTCGTCCGGACCCGGCTCGCCATCGATCCAGCGCGAATACAGGTGCGAGTTGACGCGGTCGCCTACCTGAAAGCGGGTCACTCCTTCGCCGACGGCGACGACCGTGCCTGCGGCGTCCGACACTGGAATCAAATTCTTCGGCACCAGGTGCGGCTCATAAATACCGTCGACGATCGCCTTGTCACGGAAGTTCAGGGACACGGCCCCAACCTTGATCAGCAGCTCGCCCGGCAGCGGTGTCGGAGTCAGTACTTCGCCCAGCTCCAGGTTTTCAAGACCAAAATCTTTCAGCAGCCATGCTTTCATTGTGTTCTCCAATAGGTAAATATGGGACGAGCTGTCCCGACTGGTACACAGTGTAATTCGATCTCGTTGGTAGAGTTAGTGGTTATAATTCTCGATATTCCATCCTAGAGTTCTTGAATCGAGTGCATATGGAAGACCGTTTCGCAGGCATTAGAGAGTTCGTCGCCACTGTCGATGGGGGCAGCCTGACAGCGGCAGCTAACCTACTGGGAGTGACCGGATCAGCAGTCGGCAAAAGCATTTCGCGCCTCGAAGCGCGCCTTGGCGTTCAGTTGCTGCACCGGACGACCCGGCGCATGGATCTGACCACTGAGGGCGAGGCTTACCTGGTTAGCTGTCGGCGCGTGCTTGAGGAACTGGTGCAGACCGAGTCGTTTCTGAGCACGGGCCATCAGCATCCAATCGGCCGCCTCCGCGTCGACCTGCCGACCACTTTCGGCCGCCGCCATGTGATGCCGGCTTTGCTCGCGCTATGCGCACGCCATGAGAAGCTCGACATGTCAGTGACCCTGCGTGACCGTGCGGTCGACATGGTGGGAGAAGGCATTGACTTGGCCGTGCGTATCGGCGCTTTAGGAGACTACCCCGATCTCATCGCGCGCCGTTTGGGAGAGCAGACCTTGGTGATCTGCGCTGCACCAGATTACCTCGCGCGACGTGGCACGCCACTGACCCATGCGGACCTGTACCGGCACGATTGCCTAGTCGGCTGGCGGCGTGGCAACCGACCGATGTGGCTGCTGAAAAACGCGCAGGGCGAGACCGAACCGCACGAGGTGCCGATGCGCCATGAATTCTTCGACGGTGACGCATTGGAAAGCGCCTGCCTGGCTGGGTGCGGACTGGCGCAGCTGCCAACCTGGCTGGCCGGCGACGCACTGCGTCGCGGCGGGCTTGTCGAAGTGCTCTCCGATATTACGGGCGGCGCAATGCCGATCCACGTGGTGTGGCAAAAGACTTGGCATCTACAGCCGAAAGTGCGGGTGACGGTGGATGAGCTGGTCCGCATGGCGGCCGATGCTCCTCATGCTTTCAATCGAGGCAAGATGTAATTGCGGAACCCTAGGATTAAGTGTTGATCTTTTTTACGACTTACTGGCACAAATGGATTGAAATACACTGCTTTTCGTCGGGCACTGATTGGCAGTGTTCAAACAATCCTTCGCTCTGAAAGCCGAATATGAAAAAAGTATCCATCACCGCGCTGTCCCGCCGCATCCTTTCAGGCCTCGTGGCCGGGGCGTTCCTCAGTCTCACAGCCGCTCAAGCCGCTGCTGCCGTAGAGCAAGCCCAAGTTCCAGGCTTCTACCGTCAGCAAGTCGGCCAGGCAGTCGTTACCGCCGTCTACGACGGCTACGTGGCCCTTGACCCGAAGGCTTTGGCAGGACTCAGCCAGCAACAGACTCAGCAAAACATCGCCCGCATGTTCCAGGCAAAGAACGCGGCAATTCAGACTGCCGTGAACGCTTTCGTCGTACGCATCGGTTTCAACCTCGTCCTGATCGACTCGGGCTCGGCCGACTGCTTCGGCCCGACGATGGGCCGGATGCTAGACAACCTCAAAGCCGCGGGGTTCAAGCCGGAAAACATCGACACCGTCCTGCTGACGCACATGCACCCCGACCACGCCTGCGGTATCACGACGCCTGACGGCAAGGCCGCGTTTCCAAACGCCACTGTCTGGGCATCAAGCAAGGATGCCGATTTCTGGTTGAATAACGCATCGGCGGCGCGTCTTCCCGAAGGCCAGCGTTCATTTGTGAAGATGGCGCAAGATGCTGTCGCGCCGTACTCGAGCAAAGGCCGCTTCAAGACCTTCAAGGACGGCGATGCCATCGTACCAGGCATCAGCGTGGTGCCGTCGAATGGCCATACGCCAGGCCACTCGTCCTATCTGGTCAGTTCGGGCATTGAAAAGCTATTGGTATGGGGCGATATCGTGCATTTCCACGCGGTCCAGCTGCCGCATCCCGAAGTAACGATCGAGGTCGATGTCGAGCCAAAAGGCGCCGTCGCATCGCGTAAGCGCATCCTGGCAGAGACTGCTCGCAACAAGTGGCTGGTTGCGGCCGCGCACCATCCCTTCCCCGGCTTGGGTCAGGTGCGCAGTGAAGGCAAAGGCTATGCATGGGTGCCGGTCGAATACAGTGATCTCCCATCGTTAGGGAAATAGTGTGGGCAGCACAGCGCAGCGCTACGGCCTACTGCTCGCAAGCGATTGAGCTCGGACAAATGAGAGGCTATGCCGAAGAGCCCGCATTCATTTCGACTTCAAAAACGCGCTCTTTCTGAGCGTGATACGAGTAAGTTCCGATGGTTTGCCCAGCCGGAGCGCCAAGCCACCCCACAAAGCCGTTCCGTTACTGACGTACAGCGTCATGCCCGGCACGTTGTAGCGCCCCGACACATCGCCGCCGTTGGCTAACCCGAAGATGCGCTCCAACCCGTTGACCAAGCCGCCATGCGTGTGCCCGGACAATTGCAGCGCTACGCCCCGCTCGGCGGCGGTGCGGGCGTTTTTCGGCTGGTGGTCCAGTAGGATCACAGGCGCCCGTTCTGGCGCCCCCGCCAAGGCTTTAGCTAGGTCAGGCATCGGCAAGCCGGTTTCCGCAGCCGACAAATCCGTCACACCGGCCAGTACCAACTGCTTGCCGTTCCGCGTGATCAAGGTATGTCTGTTTTCCAGGGGCGTCATGCCGAGCAGTGCGAATTGCGTCATCCATGCTGCTGGATCAAAAAAATATTCATGGTTACCAGGAATGACGAAAACGCCATCGGGCGCACGCAGCCGACGTAAGGGCGCCACGTCCCGGGTTTGGTCCCCGACCGTCCCATCTATGAGGTCGCCGGTGACCACGACCAAATCGACGCGCAGTGTATTCGCGCTCGTGACGACCGCGTGTGTCCATGCTTCCGGAAACAGGCGGCTGATGTGCGGCGGCTGCCAGGTTTGCTTTGAGCTGGGCCTTCGTTTTGACACCTAGCGTGATGCTCGTAACCACGCTCTGGTGGGGCAGCCAAGCCAGCGCTACGGTTTCCATCGAAATGCCGTGTGCAGTCGCGATCGAGTCGATCACCGGTAAGAGCAAAGCACCGCGCCGCTCGTCAACGGGTGGAAACTGCACCGTTGCACGGCGGCCGGCCGTTTTGCCCTCTCGATATTTGCCGGTCAGGTATCCACCTGCCAGCGGGCTATACACCGACATCCCCATGCCTTCCGTTTCCAGCATGGGGACGATGTCGCGCTCAGCATCGCGTCCGACCAGCGAATAATACGATTGGTAAGACTGGAACCGCGACAGCTGCAGCCGATCTGCCATGCCGAGCGCGCGGCTCACCTGCCAAGCAGCCCAGTTCGAGACGCCGATGTAACGCACGTGCCCTTGCCGTACCAAGTCATCGAGCGTGCGCAGGGTTTCTTCCACCGGCGTTGCAGGGTCGAAGCCATGCATCTGGTACAGGTCGATGTGATCGGTTCCAATGCGTCGTAAGCTGGCCTTGACGGCGGCTATGATGTGGACTCGCGAGCCGCCGCTGTCATTAGCGCCGCCACCGGTGGCATGTTCGAATTTGGTGGCCAGGACGACATCGTTGCGGGCGATACCCAAGGATTTCAACGCGTGCCCGACCATTTCTTCAGACTGGCCGTTCGCATAGACGTTGGCCATGTCGATGAAGTTGACGCCGGCGTCTAAGGCGGCGTGAATGATTGCGTCGACATCCTCCTGCCCAACTCCGCTCGCTGCTGCGTACTGTCCGCGCATCCGGGATCTGGGCGACACCA
>CALRYE020000065.1:0-31172 GCA_943372275.1 Janthinobacterium lividum | reverse complement strand
GGCGTGGACGGCGCCGGTCCGCTGCGCATCATGGTGGTCGACGATAATATCGACGGCGCCATCAGCCTGTCGCTGTTCTTGAAGGAAGCGGGCGGCCACCACACCAGCACGTATTACGACGCCAGCGCGGCGCTGGAGTGGGCCATGTTCGAGCGGCCCGAAGTGTTCATCCTCGATATCGGCCTGCCCGACATCACCGGCTATGAACTGGCGCGCCGGCTGCGTACCCTGGAGCCGTTCGAGCCGGCCCTGTTCATCGCCCTGACCGGCTATGGCCAGCCGCAGGACAGGCAGCGCGCCCTCGACGCCGGATTCGACTACCACGTCGCCAAACCGGCCGACCCGCAGGAAATCCTGGCGCTGCTGTTGCAGGCCCGGCGCCAGCCGTAGGGATCGGCACGCAAAGTTCAAGCTACCCGCGAGCTACCCGCAGGCAAGCCGCACGGAAGCGGCGCCATTTGTTACCATGTGCGCATTGCGACCCACCCGAGCCCTGCCCATGCCCAAGAATAAGAAGCCAGTTTCCCGCCTATCCCACACGCCCCCGGCGGAAGACAACGACGTGCTGGCACAGTCGCTGGCCGATCTGGCGCTGCATGTAGCCGATCAGGAGCACGGCGAGGACGAGGACGAGCGTGCGCCCGACGAGGCGGCCGCGCTGAAGGCGGACGAGTTTTCCAAGATGATCCGCAATGCCTTGCGCAAGAAGAATGACGAAGTGCTGTACGGCGCCATCGAGCGCGCCCGCTACACCGATGTGGGCGCCTATCAGCTGCTGCGCAGCCGCATCGAGGAAGCCGCCGCCACGGTGGTGCTGCGGCGCGAAGGCGCGCCCGCCATGGAAACCAATGCGTTCGCCGTGCCGCTGTTTGTCAGCAGCACGGGCGGCCTGCAGGAAGCGCAGCAGTTTCAGGATGGCGACGCCTTCGACGCGCTGGTGGCCAGCATCAAGACGGCCGGGCTGGAAAGCCCCGACGCCAAGGTGGTGCTGATCGCCCACGCCTACGACCTCGATGAAATCGACCGGATCACCTATTCGCACCTGAACGACATGGTGCGCGACGCGATCGGTTCGATGACGGAAAAGAAACTGGTGGCCAGGCCCGCGCTGGAAAGCAGCATGGCCGGCTGGAGCCAGGCCGCGTTCGGCCCCGACGACAAGGCCGTGGAGCTGCGCTTTCTGGTGGGCTTCGCCATGAAGCGGGCCGACGATCCGTTTTACGCGGTGCCGGCCGACGAGGCCGCGGCCGACGCCTATTTCGACGCCCGCATGGCGCGCTACCGCGACTGGACGACGCAGGTGGCGCCGCTGGTGCTGCGCTGCCTGTCGGCTACGCCCGATGCGGTCGAGCTGCATTTTCTCTACCAGGACCTGGTGTTCGGCGCCAAGGAACAAGCCGTGGCCGAGCTGGCCATGCTGCAGATGATGGCCGACGTGAACGTGGCGCTGGAGCAGGGCGCGTTCAGTCCCGAGCAGGTGCGTGCCGTGGCCGGGCCGGCCGACGTGGACGACGAGATGGTACTGCGGGTCAATCTGTACGATGGCGCGGGGGCGCTGTTGGTGTCGTCCGACAAACCGCTCGACCTGGCGGCCGATCTGCAGACGGAAGTGGACGATATCTGCGATGCACTGGGCACGCTGGGCATTGCCGACGTGTCGGTGGCGCTGCGCTTCGACAAGGACGGCGCGCCGGTGGAAGCGCGCGCCTACGCGCTGGAGTAACGGGGCAGGCAGGTAACGGGGCAGGCAGGTAACCAGGCAGGTAACCAGGCAGCGCGGCTGTTGGCGTGGCGGCGTCGGCCGCCGCTGCGTTAGTGCAGCTTGGCGTTGGCCAGAAACGCCCACGCGACGAAAATCACCACCATGCCGGTGAGCGTCACGCACGACCAGGTGAAAAACCAGGCCGACAGCATGCTGGCCTGCAGGGCCCGCTCGAACAGCACGCCCAGGCCGAAGTCGAACGCCGTGAAAAACGACCAGCGCCGCAGGTAGGTGGGAAAGTACATGCACATGCGCCGGTTGTGCTGCAGCGCCGCGTGGCGTTCGTACGGATTGCGCGCCGCGCTGGTGTCGCGGAACAGCCAGCCGAAAAACATGAAGCGGTACAGCAGCGTGGAGAAGGGCATCGGCGCCAGCGCGGCGTCGCTGCGCACAGGTTCAGGGGGGTGGTCCATGGCGTACCTCCGGCAAAGGTGGAAGCGCGCCTCGCCGACGAGCCCCGCTTGTCGTCAAATATATACCGTTCGCCGGAGTCAGGTATTGGTCGCTCGCAATATATTTCCGACAAGATACTTTCGCATGTGGGCGCGCCGCCTCATGCCGCCAGCGGCCGCGGCTTGCCCACCCAGTAGCCCTGGGCGAAGTCGACGCCGATGCGGGTCAGGTCTTCCAGCATGGCCGGGTCGGTGACGTACTCGGCAATTGTCTTGCGGCCCATCATGTGGCTGATATCGTTGGTAAACCGCACCATTTCATAGTCCACTTCGCTGGTGCGCATCATTTGCACGAACGAGCCGTCGATTTTGATGAAGTCGACCGGCAACTGCTTCAGGTACGAGAACGAGGTCATGCCGGTGCCGAAGTCGTCCAGCGAGAAGCGGCAGCCGCGCGCCGACAGCGCTTCGATGAAGGCAATGGTTTTTTGCATGTCGGCAATGGCGCCGTGCTCGGTGATCTCGAAGCACAGCTTGGCCGCATCGACGCTGGAGCGGTCGATCAGGTCGGCGGCGAACTGGTGAAAGGTGGGGTCGGCCAGCGAGCGGCGCGACAGGTTGATGCTGCACATGTACAGCTCCTCGGTATGGGCGGGGTGGCGCGCCAGCCATTCCAGCGTGCGTTCCAGCACCCAGCGGTCGATCTTGAGGATCACGTCGTAGCGCTCGGCGGCCGGCAGAAAGGTGCCCGGCGCGATCGGCCCGGCGCGCCCGTTGCGCAGGCGCAGCAGGATTTCATAGTGCAGCTGCTGGTCGTCGCCCTCCAGCGCCACGATGGGCTGGCAATACAGTTGCAGCTGGTCGCGCTGGAAGGCGTGGGTCAGGCGCGTGACCCAGTGCATGTCGCTGCGGCGCTGGGCAAAGTCCAGGTCGCCCTGGTAGTGCACATAGATGCGGTTGCGGCCCCGGTCCTTGGCGATGTAGCAGGCGTGGTCGGCGCGGCGCATGGCCTCCTCCACCTGGGCGGTGCCGGCGTCGATGGGGGTGACGCCGATGCTCACGCCCAGCTGGAACTGGCGGCCCTTGCAGACGTAGCGAAAGGCCCGCGTGGCTTCCAGGATCTTTTGCGCCACGCCCAGCGCTTCGTCGACCGAGCAGTGTTCGACGATCAGGGCGAATTCGTCGCCGCCGATGCGGGCGAAGCAGTCGCGCTCGCGCTTGTGCTCGTGGTAGGTGGCGGCCAGCTTCTTGAGCAGTTCGTCGCCGGCCTGGTGGCCGCAGGTGTCGTTGACGATCTTGAACTGGTCCAGGTCCATGTACAGCAGGGCCGATTCCTCGCCACCGGCGTGGGCGCGGTCGATGGCGCGCTGCAGGCGCACCTCGAACTCGCGCCGGTTGATCAGCCCGGTGAGCGCATCGTGGCTGGCTTCGAAGCCCAGCCGGTGCATCAGGCGCTTGGATTCGGTCACGTCGTGCAGCGTCAGCACCGCGCCGATCAGTTCGCCGTCGTCCAGCGCCACCGGCGCGATGGCGTGCTCGACCGAATAGTGCTGGCCGTGGCGGCTGCGGATGGTCAGCCCCGGCAGATCGGCGCGCACGCGCCGCTCGGCCAGGCAGGCATCGATGGCCTCGGCCATGCGCGCAGCGCCGTCGTCCTCGTCGTAGCTGAGCAGCCCGGCCAGCGGCTGGCCTAAGGCCTCGGCGCTGGCCACGCCCGTGAGGCGCTCGGCGGCGGCGTTCAGCGAGGTGACCCGGCCGGCGCGGTCGACCGTGACGACGCCGTCGGCGATCGAGGCCAGCGTGACCACGGCGCGTTCCTTTTCGGTCGCCGCCGACAGTTCCGCCTGCTTGAGCTGGGAGATGTCGTGCAGCACGGCCACGGCCAGCTGGGGCTCGCTGCTGCGTTCGCTATTGCGCTCGCCGCTAAGCTCATTGATCAAGGCCGCCGTGACGGCGAAATGGCGCCGCCCGCCATCGTCGGTCTGGTACTGGATTTCCTCGGTCTGCACGCCCCGCACGCCACGCATCAGGCGCACCAGGGGGAGCTCCGAACTGGCAATGGGGCGGCCACTGGTGTCCAGGAAGTGAAAGCGGTCGTACTCGTTGACGCTGACAATGTCGCTCATCGATCCGATCAGCGAGACCGCCATGCGGTTCTGATAGGAAAATTTGCCGGATGGCACTTCGGCCAGCACCACGCCGGACGGCAACTGGTCGAGTACGGAGGCGAAGCGGGCGCGCTCGCGCTTGAGCTGTTCATACAGGCCCGCGCGTTCGGCCTCGGCCGCCTTCAGATGGTCGATGTGCACGCAGGCGCCCACGAACACGGGACTGGGCTTGGGATCGTCGCGGTGCCAGTTGATGCGCATGAAAAACCAGTGATAGTCGCCGTTCTGATGCAAAAAGCGCAACTCGGTTTCCAGCGGCGTGGCGCCCAGATCGCCGCTGGCCCGTTCCAGCGCCAGCCGGAATGCGCGCCGGTCGCCCGCGTGCACGTAGCGCAGCCAGCAATCGAAATCGAGCTCCTGGCCGCGGTCCTCATAGCCCAGCAGGGACAGCAGGTGGTGCGAGATGGCCACCTTGCCGCTGCCGACATCCCATTTCCACGTGCCGGATTCGGCCGCGCTGAGGATCAGGTCGATCTCCTGCTTTTCTTTTTCGCACTGCTCCAGCAGCTTGTGGCGCGTCAGGTCCATGGTGACCTTGGAAAAGCCGATCAGGCGCTCGTTCTGGTCGCGCAGGGCGGTGAGCACGATGTGGGCCCAGAACAGGCTGCCATTCTTGCGCTTACGCCAGCGCTCTTCGGTAAATACGCCGTGCGCGGCGGCCTGGGACAGCGCGAACTCGGGATGGCCCTCGGCCTTGTCGGCATCGGTATACAACAGGCGCAGGTGCTGGCCGATGGCGTCGTCGGCGGAGTACCCTTTCATCACCTCGGCCGCCTTGTTCCAGACGGTGATGATGCCGTCCGCATTCATGAGAAAGACGGCCACTTCTTTGATGCCGACCACCATCAGGCGGTACAGCTCGGCGGCTTCGTGCTGGGGGATCGCCGAGGCGAGAAAGCGTTCGGGCATGGTCGATGACAGCCATGGAGGTGTTGAAAATAGATTGGATTGATGCCGCATGCATAAGTTCGCTCAGCCATTGGATGCATTTTTGCGGTTTACGCAATTGACAACAGGAACGCTACCGCCTACATTGTCACGCTGACGCCTGGGCGGTTTACCCGGACAGCCGAGGAGCAGTGAGAGTATGAGCAGTATGCCGAACAGCAGTAGCCCGACCAGCAAGAAGAAAGTGCATATCCTGCTGGTCGACGACCAGCGCGCCAACCTGATGGTGCTCGAATCCGTGCTGGCCAGCCTGGACGAGGTGCTGGTGAGCGTGACTTCGGGCGAGCAGGCGCTGCGCCAGCTGCTCGAGCAGGAGTTCGCGCTGGTGTTGATGGACGTGCAGATGCCGACCATGAGCGGCTTCGAAACGGCCGAGCTGATCCGCAGCCATCCCCGTTCGCGCGCGGTGCCGATCATTTTCCTGACCGCCGCCACGGACGTCAACTTTCCAGTTGAGCAAGCCTACGCGCTGGGCGCCGTCGATTACCTGACCAAGCCGATCAGCCCGGTGATGCTGCGCTCCAAGGTGGGCGTGTTCATCGATCTGTACCGCAAGACGGGCGAATTGGCGCGCCACGAGCGCGAGCGCCACCTGGAAGAAGTCAAGACACGCGACGAGCGCATCCGCCTGATCCTCGACAATACGCGCGACTACGCCTTCATCGGCACCGACCCGGACGGCGTGGTCACCGAATGGGAAGGGGGCGCGGAAAACATCACCGGCTGGTTCGCCGCCAAGGCGTGCGGCCAGACCAGCGCCATCATCTTCACGCCCGAGGACCGCGCCGCCGGCAAGCCGGCCGAGGAAATGCGCCGCGCCCGCGAAACGGGGCGGGCCGACGACAAGCGCTGGCACGTGCGCAAGGATGGCACGCGCTTCTTTGCCGACGGCGTCATGGTGCCGCTGCGCGACGACCAGGATAGCCTGCGCGGCTACGCCAAGATTTTCCGCGACGCCACCGCCGAGCGGCTGGCCGCCGAACAGCTGGAAAAAAGCGAAGTGCGGCTGGACGAATCGCTGCAGCGCTCGCGCCGGGCCGAACGCGACCTGCGCCGCCTGGCCGCCGTGACGGAACAGTCGTCCGACTTCATCGGCATGGTCGGCCCCGGCGGGCGCTGCATCTATCTGAATCCGGCCGGGCGGCGCATGGTGGGGCTGTCGCCCGACGCCGACATGGCCGACTATGCAGTGGTCGACTTTTTCGCGCCCGGCTGCAGCCTGCTGGTCGAATCGGACGTGCTGCCGGCCCTGCGCGGCCCCGGCGGGGCGTGGGAAGGCGAATTGCAGTTTCGCCACTTTGGCAGCGGCGCGCTGATCCCCGTGTATTACCAGGCCTTTGCCATGTGCGACGAACACGGCGAAGGCATCGGCATCGCCACCATCACGCGTGATATCACGGCGCAGAAACAGGCGGAAAACGAGCTGCGCCGGATTGCCGCCGACCTGTCCGAGGCCGACCGGCGCAAGTCGGAGTTTCTGGCCACGCTGGCGCACGAGCTGCGCAATCCGCTGGCGCCCATCCGCACCGGGCTGGACCTGATGAAGATGGGCCACGCCGATCCTCAGGTGCAGCAGCGCGTGCACGCCATGATGGACCGCCAGCTGGGCCACCTGATCCACCTGGTGAACGACCTGCTCGACGTGGCGCGCATCACGCGCGGCAAGATCGAGCTGAAAAAGGAACACACCGAGCTGGCCACAGTGGTGGCGATGGCGCTGGAAACGAGCAAGAGCGCCATCGACAACGGCGCCCACACGGTCGAGCTGGAGCAGGCGCCGGGCGCCATTCCGCTGGACGTGGACGTGACCCGCATCGTGCAGGTATTGAGCAATCTGCTGCACAACGCGGCCAAGTACACGCCGCCGGGCGGGCGCATCCGCATCCTTGCCCGGCGCGACGGCGACGAAGCCGTCGTCACGGTGGCCGACAGCGGCGTGGGCATCCCATCGGAATCGATCGGCACGCTGTTCGACATGTTCACCCAGGTGGGGCGCAACCTGGAGCGCGCCCAGGGCGGGCTGGGCATCGGCCTGTCGCTGGTGCGGCGGCTGGTCGAGCTGCATGGCGGCACCGTCGGCGCGGCCAGTCCCGGGCGCGACCAGGGCAGCACGTTTACCGTGAGACTGCCGGTCGGGCATGCGCTGGGCACGGCGGCCGGCGAGGCCAGCGATGGTGCGGCGGGGGCGCACGCGCCGCACGGCCCGTCGCCGAACCTGCGCATCCTGGTGGTGGACGACAATGTCGACGCCGCCGAGAGCCTGGCCGCGCTGCTGGAACTGCGCGGGCACAGCACCCGCGTGGCGCTGGACGGCAAGCAGGGCTACCAGATGGCGGTGGCGTTCCGGCCGCAGCTGGCGTTTATCGACATCGGCATGCCCGGCATGAACGGTCACGAGGTGGCGCGCGCCATCCGCGCCACGGGCGGCATGGACGCGCTGCTGCTGGTGGCGCTCACCGGCTGGGGCACGCGCGAGGATGTGGCGCAGTCGGTCCAGGCCGGGTTCGACCTGCACCTGACCAAGCCGGTCGATTTCGGCGCGCTCGACGCGGTGTTTGCGGCGGCGTTGAAAGGAGTGCAGGCGTGAGTGACCACGAGAAGGCGCAGGCCGGCGCGAGGGCCGGGGCGAAGGGCCCGGTGGCCGTGTCATGCGGTACGCTGGTGCTCAATGCGCAGGGCCAGCTGCTGCTGTGCCACGTGACCAACACGGCCAAGTGGGATATTCCCAAAGGCATGCGCGACGAGGGCGAGAGTGCGCTGGACGCGGCCATGCGCGAGCTGCACGAGGAAGCCGGCATCGGTTTTGCGCCCGAGCGTTTTATCGATCTGGGGCTATTCGATTACCGCCGCGACAAGCGCCTGCACCTGTTCCTGGTGCCGGCTGCCGAGCTGGTCAGCCTGGAGCATCTGGTGTGCACCAGCTTTTTTCCCCATCCGGTGACGGGCAAGCCGACGCCGGAGACGGACGGTTTTCGCTGGGCCGAGCGCAGCGAGATCGCCGCGCTGTGCTGGCCGAACATGGCCAAGCGCTTGCTGGCGCTGGAGTGGTGAAGGTCGCTAACCGACACCGCTGACGGGCACCTTTTCCCCGTGACACCGTTTCTCTCGCGCCGGCGAGAGCCCATAGCACCTCTGTTCAGCCGTGCTATGGGCCCTCGCCTGCGAGGGTGTCGCAGAACACGCATTTATTTCAAAACCACTGCCATTTGCTCCGTCATCCCCGCGAAAGCGGGGACCCATGCTGAGCATGCAGCACGATGGAAGCCGGCTCAGCATGGGTTCCCGCATGCGCGGGAATGACGGTTTTGAAGTTGGTGGCCTAGAGTTACGGTACCTTTCGCGACACCCTCCTGCGCGAGGGCAAGGGCATCAGGCGTGCTGCAGGGCCAGCGCCGCGTCGATCGCCGCCAGGTCGTCGCTGCTGAAGGCTGCGCTGCCCAGCGCGCCCAGTGCGTCGTCCAGCTGCGAGATCCGGCTGGCGCCGATCAGCACCGACGTCATCGTTTCATGGCGCAGCACCCAGGCCAGCGCCATCTGCGCCAGCGTCTGGCCGCGCCCGGCAGCCATCTCGTTGAGCTTGCGAACGGCGTTAAGCTTGCCTTCGGTCAGATCGGTCGGTTTCAGGAACGCGGCGCGGGCGGCGCGTGAATCGGCCGGCACGTCGCCGCCCAGGTAGCGGTCGGTCAGGATGCCTTGCGCCAGCGGCGAAAAGGCGATGCAACCCACGCCTTCTTCCTGCAGCACGGGCAGCAAGCCATCTTCGATGCCACGCTGCAGCATGCTGTAGCGGGGCTGATGAATGGTCAGCGGCGTGCCCAGCTGACGCAGCAGGCCGGCCGCCTTGCGCGCCAGTTCCGGCGGATAGTTCGACACGCCTACATACAGCGCCTTGCCACTGCGCACGATCTGGTCGAGCGCACCCATGGTTTCTTCCAGCGGCGTCTCGGCATCCGGCACGTGGTGGTAGAAAATGTCGACATACTCCAGACCCATGCGCTTGAGGCTCTGGTCCAGGCTGGAGATCAGGTACTTGCGCGAACCGCCCCGGCCGTAGGGGCCGGGCTGCATGTCGTAGCCGGCCTTGCTGGAGATGATCAGGTCGTCGCGATGGCTGTGCAGATCCGAGGCCAGTACCTTGCCCATGGTGCTTTCGGCCGAACCGGGCGGTGGACCATAGTTGTTGGCAAGATCGATATGGGTGATCCCGCGGTCGAACGCGCCCAGGATCAGCTCGCGCGCCGTCGCATGGCGGTCGACGTCGCCGAAGTTATGCCAGAGACCCAGCGAAATGCTGGGCAGCTTCAGACCGCTGCGCCCGCATCGGCGGTAGGGCTGCACTTCATAACGATTGGCGGCGGGGACATAGTGCATGAATTCTCCAGGGAGGGGTGGGCCAGAAAGCGGCGATTCTAGCATGTAAATCGGCGGCGGCCATGCCTTCTGAAAACGATTTCAGAGGGCCGCGCCACGCCGTCCCGCCAGCCCCGCCGTCCCCGCAGCCTCGCGCTCCTGCAACACGCCTGACAGGGCGGCCAGATCGACCGGCTCGGTCAGGTGCACATCGAAGCCGGCGGCGCTGGTGCGCTGGCGGTCGTCGGCGCGCCCCAGCCGGTCAGCGCGACCAGCAGCGCGTGCGCGTGGCGGCGGCTGGCGCGCAGGCTGCGCGCCAGCTGATAGCCATCCATGCCGGGCATGCCGATGTCGAGCAGCATGACCCGCGGCAGGAAGGCGTCGGCGCTGACGATGGCGGCCGCGCCAATCGGTGCCTGGTCACGCGTGCTCATGGACCGGGCGAATCCGGCGCGGCGGGCGGGGAGGCGGGGCGCAGCGTATCCGCCAGCGCTTCGCCAGCCCCGCCCGTAGCCGGGGCATGGCCCACCCTGCGCGCCTGCTCCGATTGCTGGTCGAGGCTGACTTCTTCGGCGACCGGTCCGTAGCCCTGATCGTCATCCGAATCCGGTTGCGACAAGAGCGTGTCGGCCTGCACGTGCTCAGGCTGGCCGGTTGCAGCTTCGGCGGGCGCGCCGGATTGTGGTGTTGCGCCGCGGTCGGGCGGCGGCGATTGCGGGGCGTCAGGCTTGGTCATGATGCGGCTCCTGGTGGGGGTTGTTTTCGCTTAGAGTGGCAAGCGGCGCGGAAGTTGGGTCGGCGCTGGCGGCCGCTTGCGATGGTGCGGTATTCTGACTCTATAATTCGGACTCTATAATTACGACTCGGTGCAGGACTCTATAATTGCCCTGTGCCGCACGCTGTTTTTTCATGCTCTTCCACGCTGCTTCACCATTCCTGGACTGGACCGCTCAATGTCGACTCTACTGCCCATCGCCACCACCGTCGCGACCACCACGCCCGCTCAGCCTGCACTCACGCTGGGTCTGCTATCGAACCTGGTGAACCGCCACGGCTGCATCACCGGTGCGACCGGCACGGGCAAGAGCGTCACCCTGCAAGTGCTGGCACAGAGCCTGTCGGCGATCGGCGTGCCGGTGTTCATGGCCGACGTCAAGGGCGACCTGTCCGGCATGGCCAAGGCTGGCGCGCCGGGCGCCAAGATGGATGCGCGCCTGGCTGCGCTGGGCCTGGCGGCGCCCGACTGGGCCGCGTGCCCCGTGACGTTCTGGGATGTGTACGGGCAGCAGGGTCACCCGGTGCGCGCCACGGTCTCCGACCTGGGCCCGCTGCTGCTGGCACGCATGCTGAATCTGAACGACACCCAGGAAGGCGTGCTGCAGCTGGTGTTCCGGATTGCCGACGACAATGGCTTGCTGCTGCTCGACACCAAGGACTTGCGCTCCATGCTGAACCATGTCGGCGAGAACGCGGCCGACTACCGCACCAGTTACGGCAATATTTCGGCCGCCAGCATCGGCGCCATCCAGCGCGGCCTGATCGGCATCGAAGAGCAGGGCGGCGATCAGTTTTTCGGCGAACCCATGCTCAACATCGATGACCTGCTGCAGACCGACAGCCAGGGGCGCGGCGTGGTCAACATCCTGGCCGCGGACAAGCTGATGAACGCGCCGCGCCTGTATTCCGTGTTCCTGCTGTGGATGCTGTCGGAACTGTTTGAAAACCTGCCGGAAGTGGGCGACCTGGACAAGCCCAAACTGGTGTTTTTCTTCGACGAGGCGCACCTGCTGTTTTCGGAAGCGCCCAAGGCGCTGCTGCAGAAAATCGAGCAGGTGGTGCGGCTGATCCGCTCCAAGGGCGTGGGAGTGTTCTTCATCACCCAGAACCCGCTCGATATACCCGACACCGTACTGGGCCAGCTAGGCAACCGGGTGCAGCACGCGCTGCGCGCGTACACGCCGCGCGACCAGAAAGCCGTCAAGGCCGCCGCCGAAACGTTTCGTCCCAATCCGGCGCTGGACACGGCCCAAGTGATCACCGAGCTTGGCGTGGGCGAGGCGCTGGTGTCGTTTCTGGATGCGCAAGGCCGGCCCAACATGGTCGAGCGCGCGTTCATTCTGCCGCCGGCGTCGCAGATCGGCCCGGTCAGCGTGGCCGAGCGGGCGCAGGCGGTAGCGCAGTCGGTGGTGGCCGGCGTGTATGAAACCACGGTCGACCGCGAGTCGGCCCATGAGGTGCTGGGCAAGCGCGTGGCCGGGTCGGCCGGTGTGGGCACGGGCCCGGAGGCTGGGCGCGCGTCGCCGGCGCCAGCGGGCGCGCAAGCGGGCGCCCCGGCCCAAGGCCAGGCCGGCAGCGGCGCCGACGCGTCGTTCGGCGGCATGCTGGGCGGCTTGTTCGGCCCCAGCAGCAAGCGCGATTCGCCCATTCAGGCGATGGTCAAGTCGGCCGCGCGCAGCATCGGCTCGCAGGTGGGCCGCGAGATCATCCGCGGGGTGCTGGGGTCCATCCTGAAGCGTCGCTGATCGCGCAAGCTTACCAACGATTCAACGTTCCAGCACATAAGATCTAACGTTCCTGCACATAAGATCTAACGTTCCAGCACATAAGATCTAACGTTCCAGCACATAGCGCCCCGGCGCCGCGCCCAGGCCGTCCGGCACCGTGCGCGCCGGCACGCGCGCTCCCTGTGAAACACCCGCCAGCCAGCCGGCCCATTGGGGCCACCATGAGCCGTCGTGCTGCACGGCGTTGCCGACCCAGGTTTCCGGATCGACGTAGCACTCGCCGCGGCGCCGGTGGGTGTGATAAAAGCTGCGGCCCTGGTGACCCGGTTCGCTGACGATGCCCGCGTTATGCCCGCCCGTGGTGAGCACGAAGTCGATGTCGATCGACGGCAGCAGATGCAGCTTGTGTACCGAGCGCCATGGCGACACGTGATCGGTCATGGTGGCCACGGCGAACACCGGCACACGGATATCGGTCAGCGCAATGGGCTTGCCGTCGACCTTGTAGCGGCCGGAAAACAGATCGTTATTCAGAAACAGCCGGCGCAGGTACTCGCTGTGCATGCGCGCCGGCATGCGCGTGGTGTCCTCGTTCCAGGCCATCAGATCGATCATGGGGGCGCGCTGGCCCAGCAGATACTGGTTGACGGCGCGCGACCACACCATGTCGTTCGAGCGCAGCAGGCGAAACGCCCCGGCCATCTGGCGGTTGTCGAGGTAGCCTTGCTGCCACATCAGGTCTTCCAGCCAGTCGATTTGGCTCTCATCGATAAACAGCATCAGTTCGCCCGCTTCGCTGAAGTCGGTTTGCGCCGCCAGCAGCGACAGGGAGTTGAACGGCCCATGTTCGCTGCAGCCCGCGGCGGCCGCGGCGATCGACAGCAGGGTGCCGCCCAGGCAATAGCCGACCCCGTTGATCTTCTGCCCCGGAATCAGTTCGGCGATCGCGCTCCTGGCCGCGCCGATGCCTTGGCTTAGATAGTCGTCCATGCCCAGATCGCGGTCGTTGCTGTCCGGGTTGTGCCACGAAATCATGAACACGGTATGACCCCGGTCGACCAGGTAACGCACCAGCGAATTGTGGCGCGACAGGTCGAGAATGTAGTACTTCATGATCCACGCCGGGACGATCAGCATCGGTTCGGCCACCACCGTGGAGGTGGTCGGCGTGTACTGAATCAGTTCGACGAGGCGGTTGCGGAACACCACCCGGCCCGGCGTGGCGGCCACTTCAATGCCGGGCCGGAAGCGCTCGCTGCCCTCGGGCGGCTGGCCGGTCAGGCTGCGCTGCCAGTCTTCGGCGAAATTGACGGCGCCGTTGACGAAGTTGGCGCCCAGGCTGCTGACGGCGGCGGCCGTGACTTCGGGATTGGTGGCGACGAAGTTGACGGGGGAAACCAGGTCGAGCAGCTGGCGCGCCACGAACTCGACCACATGCTGGTGATGCTCGCTTACGCCATCGACGCCGGTGGTGGCGTTGTGCCACCACTGCTGGTTGAGCAGGAAGGCCTGCTGCAACAGGTTGTAGGGCCAGCGCTGCCAGTCGGCGCCGCGAAACCGCTTGTCCTGCGCCAGCGGTTCGATGCACGGCGGCGGCGCCTGTCCCAACGTCGCCCGGGTAGCGTAGTCCAGCCAGCGCAAGTCCTTGCGCCAGGCCTTGTCGAGCAGCTGCTGCCACTTGCCGGGCGACAGTGCCAGGTGCATCAGCCAGTCGGCCCCGGCCAGCGCCAGGCTGGTGGGGGAGATGCCCTGAGTGGCGCGGGCCATCATGGCATGCAGCTGGCGATCGAGATTGCCGGGCGGCTCGATGTCTTCCGTCGAGAGCGCGGCAATGCGCGGCTGAGCCCGCGCCGGATGGGCGATGTGGGCGGGAGCGGATGGCTCGTTCATAGGCAATCTCCGTATGGATAGGATGCGCAACGGGCCCGCGCGGGCCGGCACGCATGCCCATGCTAGTGCCGGCTCTGCGGATGTGCAAGCAAGCGGGACTGAGTTGATGGCAGGGCTGCGCTGGTGTCTTTTCATCAGCTTCGCGGCGCAGTGAATTGCAAACTTGATCAGCGTCAATGGTGCGCAGGGTGCGGGAAGTTTGCTGTAGTCTGTATTGCACTTGTGGCAGCTATTGAAGAGGTAACACTTCATGAAAAAAGACTGGGCAGATCTGGCCGACGGCGCGGTGCTGACCGTGCCGGTGGTGCAAGAAGAAATGCGGGTTGGCGTGCGCACCGTCGATACCGGCGGCGTGCGTATCCACAAGACGGTTCACGAGCATCCCCACAATATCGATGAAGCCCTGCTGCGCGACGCAGTCGACGTGAAGCGGGTCGTCATCGACAAAATCGTGTCCCTATCGGAAGCGCCGCAATCGCGCCAGGAGGGCGACACGTTGATAGTTCCAATACTGGAAGAAGTCCTGGTAGTCGAAAAGCGGCTGCGCATCAAGGAAGAGATCCACATCACCCGGAGTCAGCGCACGGAGCATCATTCCGAGACTGTCATCTTGCGGTCCGAGCAAGTCACGATCGAGCGTTTCGGCCAGGTTCCTGACTTGGCGATCACACCAACATCACGGAGGTAAGTCATCATGCAACATACACTCGTAGCCGTATTCGATAACCGCAGCGACGCGCAGCAGGCACTGGAAGATCTGGTGGCATCGGGGTTCACCCGCCAGAGCGCGCGCCTGTCCGAAGGCGACACCAGCGGGCAGGACAGCCTGTCGGGCAGTTCCGCCAGCACCACCACGGCTGACGATGGTTCGTTTATATCCGGCATCCGCAATTTCTTCACCGATATCTTCGGCAGCGACCGCGACGAGCATGCCCGCATCTACAGCGAGGCCGTCAACCGCGGCCACTATGTACTGACCCTGGTCGCCGAGAGCGAGCCGGAAGTCGAGCGCGCCGCCGACATCGTCGAGCGTTACGGCCCCATCGACATCGATGAAAAGTCACAGGAATGGGGCAGCAGCTTCACCAGCCCGGATATGCTGCGCTCGAGCTCGGCGCCGCAGATGCAGTCGCAGTCCTTCTCGCAGCAAAGCGGTTCCGGCGCCTCGGTGCAGGGTGGCCAGGTCGATCTGCAAGGTTCGCAGACGCAAGGTTCGCAGCTGCAGGGCTCACCAGTGCAAGGCTCGCAGCAGCGCGCCGACACCACCGCCATTCCGGTCTACCAGGAAGAGCTGAAAGTAGGCAAGCGCACCGTCGAGCGGGGTGGCGTGCGGGTCTACCAGCATGTGGTCGAGACCCCGGTCAACGAATCGATCGGCCTGCGCGAAGAGCACGTCAACGTGGAGCGACGTCCGGTCGACCGCCCGGTCAATCCGTCCGACATCAACGCCTTCCAGGAAAGCACCATCGAGCTGCGCGAAACGGCCGAGGAAGCAGTGGTCGAGAAATCGGCCCGCGTAGTCGAGGAAGTTATCGTCGGCAAGGAAGTCACGCAGCGCCAGGAAAATATTACCGATACCGTGCGCCACACCGAAGTGGACATCGAGCAGCTGACACCGGACGAGGACACCTACTACCGCAGCCACTGGAGCAGTAACCTGGCCAGCGCCGGCGGCACGTATGACGAGTTCGCGCCGGCATACAGCTACGGCAACACCATGGCGCGCAGCGACCTGTATCGGGGCCGCCAGTGGGATGACGTGGAAACCAATCTGCGCACCGACTGGGAAACCCGCAATCCCGGCTCGACCTGGGAACGGATGAAGGCTGCCGTGCGTCACGGCTGGGAACGCATGACGTCGTAAGCGGGACGATGGCGCGAGCCGCATGAGGTCGTAAGCCGCGCGAGGTCGTAAGCCGCGCGAGGTCGTAAGCCACTCGAGATCGTAAGCCGCGCGAGGTCGTAGGTGGCAGCCTCATCCTAAGCAATATCGGAGGGTTTGCCTCGGCCCTTTGCGGCGGGGCGAACACAACAACGCCGGCCCCAGTGCCGGCGTTGTTGCTGCGGCTGTGATACGTGACGGTAATACGTCTACGATGGCAGCGTGACGCGCTGAGCGGCACTGTCGCGTTCGGGCAGATCGGTGAGCGGCATGCTGATGCGGTTGCGCCCCATGTGCTTGGCGCGGTAAAGGGCCGCGTCGGCCGTGGTGATGAGCTGGCTGGGTTGGGTGTCGTGCGCCGCGATGGCGGTGGCCGCGCCGATGCTGACGGTCACGTGCTGTCCAACGATCAGTCCGTTGGGCACCCGCAAGCGTTCCACGCGGCAGCGGATCCGTTCGGCCACGATGGCTGCACCCTTGAGCGACTCGTTCGGTAATATCACGGCGAACTCCTCGCCGCCATAACGCGCCACCAGGTCGGTGGCGCGCATTTCGCTGGCGACCGCAGTGGCGATGCGCTTGAGGCACTCGTCGCCGCCGACATGGCCGTTGGCATCGTTGTACGCTTTAAAATTATCCACGTCCACCATCAGCAGTGACAGCGGCTGCTGCTGACGCAGCGCCCGTGCCCACTCCTGCTTGAGGGTGTCGTCGAAACAGCGGCGGTTCGCCAATCCCGTCAAGCCGTCGCGTGTGGCCAGTTGTTCGAGCGCGATCTGCGCGGCCTTTTCCTCCGTCACGTCGCGCAAGGTCTGCACCACCGCTTCGAGGCGGCCCTGGTCGTCGAAAATCGGACTGGCGTCGGTGGTCAGGCAGCGCCGGCGGCCGCCGCGCGGCATGTCGCACCAGCTTTCCGTCCACAGTTGCCCCGGCAAATGATGGTCCAGCGCCGTGCGTGGATAAAAGCGGTCGATTTCGTCGGTGCGGTTCTGCATGACCAGGTCGGCCAGGGTCGGGCGCGCATCGGCATAAAAACTGAGCAGGTGGTCGCGCGTGCCCAGCACTTCGGCGGCCGGCACGCCGGTCAGCCGTTCACAGGCGCGGTTCCAGATAATCACCTTGCAATCGGTGTCGAGGACGAAGGCAGGGACGGCCAGCATCTCCATGAGTTTATTGGCAAAGGCGCGGTCCCGCAGGGGAGCGGCGTATCCATTCAAGCGCGGAACTTGCTGTGTGCTGGTCATAAGGCGTCCCTGTTTGTCTATTCTCGTGAGCAATAATTGACTACCGACAAGAACGATTCTGCTACCAGTCACCCAGCAATTCTTTGATCTTGCACAAGCGATCCTTTGATCTGGCGTTCAGTGCACAGCTAATGTTTCTTTCAGCGGAATCGACAGCGACAGGATTGTTCCGACCCCTGCCAGGCTGTCGACGGCGAAGCTGCCGCCGATCGCCGAGACCCGGTCGCGGATCCCGGCCAGGCCGCAGCCGCCACTCACTTGCGCCACCGGCATGCCGATGCCGTTGTCCTTGACCTTCAGGGTGAACTGGGCGCCGCAGCGCTGCAGGTCGATCATGACTTCGGTGGCGTGGGAGTGGCGCACCACGTTGGACAGCGATTCCTGCAAGATCCGGTACAGCATGGTTTCGCATTCCTGGTCGGCGCGCACGGTGCGCACTTCCGGATCAAGGCGCAACTCGTGGCGGATGCCATGCATGCGCGAAAACTCCGCCAGCTGCCACTCGATGGCCGGCACGAAGCCCGCTTCCAGTGCCACCGGACGCAGGTCGTTGATGATGGCCCGCAGCGAGGCAATGGTCAGATCGATGTTGCCGATCATGCCATTGACCTTTTGGGTAATCAGGGGATGGGCGCCGGTGGTGCTCACGTGCAGTAAGGATAAATCCACTTTCAGGGCCAGCAGATTCTGACCCAGGTCGTCATGGATATCGCGGGCGATGCGCTGGCGCTCCGTTTCGCGCACGTTTTCCTGCTGGCGCGCCAGCTTGCACAGTGAAACATGGGCGGTCGCCAGGCCCCGTTCGGCCACGGCGCGGGCGTGGCGCTCGACGGCCAGCTGGGCTTCCTTGTCGGCCAATTGATCGTCCAGCCGCAGGTGGCGGCGCAGCAGGGCGTTAAAACCCCAGCCCAATAACAGCAGCCAGCAGACGGCGAGCACGATGGTCGGATTGATAGTCATGATGTCCTTTCCTGTTTTCTTACAAGTCGAAGCCGACTCCGAGCAAGGTACCTTGCCGCGAAATACGCAGGATTGTCCCTAGTCAATATTTGACTAGCGTTACATCAAAGGTTGGCGAACGGTATAATGGAGGGTTGACGATTCGGCAGGCAGGAAATTCCAGTGACTTACAGTATTAAAGAGATGTTTTACACCTTGCAGGGCGAGGGCGCCCATGCGGGCCGGCCGGCCGTGTTCTGCCGTTTTTCCGGTTGCAACCTGTGGACCGGGCGCGAGAGCGACCGCGCCAGCGCCGTCTGCCAGTTTTGCGATACCGACTTTGTCGGCACCGACGGCGACGGCGGCGGCAAGTTTGCCAATGCCGCCGCGCTGATGGCGGCCATCGACAGCCTGTGGCCGGCAAACTATCCTGCCACCAAGTACGTGGTCTTCACGGGCGGCGAGCCGCTGCTGCAGCTGGACGCTTCGCTGATCCATGCCATGCATGCGGTCGGTTTCGAGATCGCCATCGAAACCAACGGCACCTTGCCGGTGCCGGCCGGGGTCGACTGGATCTGCGTCAGTCCCAAGATGGGGGCGACCCTGGTTGTCGAGCGCGGCAA
The DNA here is from genome assembly GCA_943372275.1 of Janthinobacterium lividum. GTDB lineage: Bacteria > Pseudomonadota > Gammaproteobacteria > Burkholderiales > Burkholderiaceae_D > Telluria_A > Telluria_A lividum_A. The sequence goes on along the minus strand of CALRYE020000065.1, from coordinate 12,470 downwards.
TGAAATCAAGGTGGTGATTCCCCAGCTGCACCAGGATCTGAGCAAGTACGAGCAGCTCGCGTTCGACCATTACTTTGTCCAGCCCATGGACGGCCCCCTGGCCGAACACAATACCCGGCTGGCCATCGAGACCTGCAAGCGCAACCCGCGCTGGAAGCTGAGTCTGCAAACCCATAAATTATTGCAAATCCCCTAAGCGAGCCTAAGCACTTCATGTTGACCATTACACGCAAGCTCGAATTCGATGCTGGACACCGGATTCCCGACCACAAAAGCCAGTGCCGCAATCTGCACGGGCACCGCTATACCCTGGAAATCACGCTCGTCGGCGCGGTGATCCAGTCAGAAGGCAATTCCGACAACGGCATGATCATGGATTTTTCCGACATCAAGGCATTGGCCAAGGAACACCTGGTCGATGTCTGGGACCACGCCTTCATCGTCTACGATAAAGATGACAAGGTACGCGAATTCCTGGCCAGCCTGCCCGGCCACAAGACGGTGGTGATCGACCGGATTCCCACGGTGGAAAATCTGGCCCAGGTGGCGTTCGACATCCTGAAAGCCGCCTACACCGACCGCTACGGCACCGGCCTGCACCTGCACAAGCTGGTGCTGCACGAAACCCCGAACTGCTGGGCCGAAATCACCGATGACTGAGACTGCGGCACTTGCTGACGCCGCCTTCATGCAGCTGGCGCTGGAGCAGGCCAAGCTGGCCTGGGCTCAGGGCGAGGTGCCGGTCGGCGCGGTGGTGGTGCGCGACGGCGAGGTGATCGCCACTGGCTTCAACCAGCCGATCGGGCGCCACGACCCCACCGCGCACGCGGAAATCGTCGCCCTGCGCGCAGCCGCCGACAAGCTGGGCAACTATCGCCTGCCGGGGTGCGAACTGTACGTGACCCTGGAGCCGTGCGTGATGTGCTCGGGCGCCATGATGCATGCGCGCCTGGCGCGGGTGGTGTATGGCGCCACCGATCCCAAGACGGGCGCGTGCGGCTCGGTGCTCAATCTGTTCGAGCAGGAGCGGCTCAACCACCACACGCAGGTGCAAGGCGGCGTGCTGGCCGAGCCGGCCGGGGACATGCTGCGGGCCTTTTTTGCCGAGCGGCGCAACGCCGCGCGCGCCGCCGCGCTGGAAGCGGCTGCCAAGCTTACTCCGGCTGCGTGAAGGTAATGCAGACGCCGGACGGGTCGATAATGGCAAATTCGCGCGAACCCCACGGCTTGGTTTCCAGCTTGCCGTTGGGGTGCACGATGCCGTGCTGCGCGCACGCTTCATGCAGCTGGTCGATCTGTGCGACCTTGATGCGCAGGCTGGTCGCTTCTGCCAGTGGCCGATCGGCGCTGTCGTACAGGTGAAACTGGATGGCGTCGCGGGTGAGGGTGGCGAAGCTGGCCGGCTCGGCGTCACGGTAAGCCAGCGCGAAGCCGAGCTTGTCGCGGTATAACGCAATGCCTGCTTCCACGCCGTCGGCGGGTATCATCGGGGAAATGCTGATCATCGTTGCCTGCATGCTGGCTTCCTGTAGGTGGTTTGCTTAGAACGACCTTACCCGCACGTTACTTTTTAGTCAATATCACCGCACTTTCCGCTGATCGCCAAGCGCGCGCCCATCGTCGCATACGCAAAAATGCTATGCTGATCCCACAGCGAAGCGCATGCAATCGGCACCGAACCGAACCGAACCGAATCCAACAAAATCGAATCGGAACCGACGCCGCAGTTGCGCTGCACCCGTGCTGCCAGTGCGCTGCCACAGCGCCGTTACCGGAGACCGAGCTTGAAACGGTTTAGCTTTTCCCCATCGGCGCTGCCACCATGCCGATCCTGAGCGCCAACGGCATCAAGATTGCCTACGAAACGTCGGGCGACCCCAAGGCGCCCGCGCTGCTGCTGATCATGGGTCTGGGCATGCAGCTGGTCGACTGGCCCGACGATCTGGTGTCCGGGCTGGTGGAGCAGGGCTTCCACGTGATCCGCTTCGACAACCGCGACAGCGGCCTGTCGACCAAGTTCGACCATGCCGGCACGCCCAACCTGGCGCTGTCCTACCTCAAGACGCGGCTGCGCCTGCCCCTGCGCCCGCCCTACACGCTGGACGACATGGCCATCGATGCGCTGGGCGTCATGAGCGCGCTGGGCGTGGCGCGCGCCCACGTGGTGGGCGCCTCCATGGGCGGCATGATCGGCCAGATCCTGGCGGCGCGCCATCCGCAACGCGTGCTGAGTCTGACGTCGATCATGTCGAGCAGCGGCCGGCGCGATTTGCCCGGTCCCACGCCCGCCGCGCGCGCCGTGATCCTGCGCCGTCCGCGCAAGCGGGCCGGATTCGACGACGCCGTCGAACACCTGCTGCATACCCTGCGCGTGATCGGCAGCCCGGCTTATCCCACCCCGGAGCGGCTGCTGCGCGAGCGCATTGTCCGTTCGCTCAAGCGCAATATCTGTCCGGGCGGCGATGCGCGCCAGCTGCTGGCCATCGTCGCCGGCGGCGAGCGCAGCGCCTTGCTGCAAAGCGTCACGGCGCCGACCCTGGTCATCCATGGCGCGGCCGACCCGCTGGTGCCGCCGGAATGCGGCGCGGACACGGCCCGGCTGGTGCCCGGCGCGAGGCTGGAGCTCATCCAGGGCATGGGCCACGACTTGCCGCCCCAGCTGATCGAACGGCTGCTCGCCTTGATCGAGGCGCATGCGCGGGGTAAGATGGAGCCAGGCTCAACAGCACGGCTGTTCGAAAAACAGTGACCGTTTCCCCAGTGACCGCTTCCCCAGTGACCGCTTCCCCAGTGACCATTCCCCCTATCGGTATTGCCATCGTCGCACCGGGCGGCTACGCCCGCGACGACGCCGCCATCGAACGTGCCATCGCGCAGCTGCGCGCACACGGCTGCCGCGTCTACAATTATTTCGACTCGGCCCGGGTGTTCCAGCGTTTCGGGGCCACCGATGAAGAGCGGCTGGCGCAGCTGAACGACGCCGCCGCCAATGACGATGTGCAAGTCGTCATGGCGCTGCGCGGGCAATACGGCATGACCCGCTTGCTCGACCAAATCGACTTTGCCCGCATGGCCGCCAGCGGCAAGATTTTCGTCGGCTTCAGCGACTTTACCGCCTTCCAGATGGCGCTGTACGCCAGGGCCGGCGCGCTCAGCTACACCGGGCCGATGTTCTACAGCGACTTCGCGCCCGCGCCGCAGGATGCATTCACGCTGAACGACTTCTGGCGCTGCCTGGCCGGACCCACCCACACGGTGCGCGGCGGCGGCGCCGGCAATCCGGCGGTCGACGTCGGCGGCCGGGCCTGGGGCGGCAACCTGGCCATGCTGGCCTCCATGGTCGGCACCGACTATTTCGCCGACATCGACGGCGGCATCCTGTTCGTCGAAGACGTGAATGAACACCCGTACCGGGTCGAGCGCATGCTGCTGCAACTGCTGCAGGGCGGCATACTGGGCAAGCAGAAGGCGCTGCTGCTGGGCGACTTTTCCAACTACCGCCTCAGCGCCGCCGACAATGGCTACGATTTCGACGCCATGCTGGCCTACCTGCGCGCCACTTTGCCGATCCCCGTGCTCACCGGCCTGCCGTTCGGCCACGGCCGCACCCGCGTCACCATTCCCTTCGGCGCGCCGGCCACGCTGGTCGGCAGTGCCGACGGCTTCACGCTCACCCTAAGCGACTACCCCACGCTGCCCCATGCCTGACGGCGTGCGCCACCAGCGCATCGACACGCTGCGCGGCGTGGCCGTGTTCGGCATCCTGCTGGTCAACGTGTGGAGTTTTGTGTATGGCTACGGGCCGCTGCGCTACGGTGTGACCGGTCCCGACGCCAGTGTGGCCGATCTGGCCGCGATTTTCTTCGTCGCCAGCTTCGCCGAACAGAAGTTCTATCCCATCTTCGCCTTCCTGTTCGGCGCCGGGTTCGCGCTGCGTAGCGGCGGCCAGCGCGCGCGGGGCATGCCGCTCGCGCAGATCAAGCTGGCCTACGGGCGCCGCTTGCGCGTGCTGCTGGCGGCCGGCGTGCTGCACGGCACCCTGGTGTGGTTCGGCGACATTCTGACGGCGTACGCGATCGGCGGCTACTATTTGCGCCGACAGGTGGGGCAGCGTCTGGCGCACGTGCTGCGCTCCATGCGCCGGCTGGTATGGTGGAACCTGATCGTGCTGGTGTTCCTGCTGGCCCTGTTTGGGCTGACTGACGAGACCGCCGATTTCGGACCGGTGGCGATGCTGGCTGACCTTGCCAAGGCGCATGCCACTTACACGCAGGGTAGCTGGAGTGCGGCGGCGCTGGCCCGGCTGACCGATTACGGCGCCAACCTCGCCGGCCTGATCATTTTTATGCCCCGCATCGTGCTGCTGTTCATGGCCGGCGTGGTGGCCGTGCGCCTCGGATGGCTGACTCGTCCGCAGCGCCACCGCGCCCTGTGGCGACGCGCGCTGTGGCTGGGGCTGGGCATGGGCGTGCCACTCAATCTGTGCTGGGGCGTGATTGCGGTGACGCATGCCGTCGACCCGCTGGCCGCGCCCAGCGTGTATCTGGCGTCGACTCTGCTCGACGTGGCCGGACCGCTGCTCGCGCTGGGCTATCTTTCGGCCATCATGCTGGCCTCGGCGGCATGGATAAGCCGCCTGGGCAACTGGCTGGCGCCGGTCGGGCGCATGGCGCTGAGCAACTACCTGATGCAGTCGCTGTTGCTGATGACCTTGCTGCAAGGCTTCGCCCTGGGATGGGGCGCGTCGCTCACGCGCGCGGGCCTGTTGGGCCTGTGCGCCGCCATCATGCTGCTGCAGTTGCTCACCAGCCGCTGGTGGCTGGCGCGCCGCGCGCAAGGGCCGGCCGAGGCGCTATGGCGCCATGCCGCCCTATCGGGGTCGGCAAGTGGTAAAATAGCCGGTTAATTAAATCCCGCTCGCAAAGGCTTTCCAAGTGCTATCCACCGCAAATATTACGATGCAATTCGGCGCCAAGCCGCTGTTTGAAAACATTTCCGTCAAGTTCGGCGATGGCAACCGCTATGGCCTGATCGGCGCCAACGGCTGCGGCAAGTCGACCTTCATGAAAATTCTCGGTGGCGACCTGGAGCCGTCGGGCGGCAACGTGATGCTCGACACCAACGAGCGTCTGGGTAAGCTGCGCCAGGACCAGTTCGCGTTCGAAGAGATGCGCGTGCTCGACGTGGTGATGATGGGCCACACCGAGATGTGGGCCGCCATGCAGCAGCGCGACGCCATCTACGCCGATCCGGAAGCGACCGACGACGACTACATGCGCGCCGCCGACCTGGAAGGCAAAGTGTCCGAGTACGACGGCTACACGGCCGAAGCGCGCGCGGGCGAACTGCTGCTGGGCGCGGGCGTGTCGATCGACCTGCACCAGGGGCCGATGAGCAACGTGTCGCCGGGCTGGAAGCTGCGCGTGCTGCTGGCGCAGGCGCTGTTCTCGAACCCGGACATCCTGCTGCTGGACGAGCCGACCAACAACCTGGATATCAACACCATCCGCTGGCTGGAGGACGTGCTCAACGACCGCAACTCCACCATGATCATCATCTCCCACGATCGCCACTTCCTGAACCAGGTGTGCACCCACGTGGCCGACATGGATTACGGCACGCTGAAGATTTACCCGGGCAACTACGACGAGTACATGTTCGCCTCGACCCAGGCACGCAACCAGCAGCTGTCGAACAATGCCAAGGCCAAGGAAAAGGTCGCCGAGCTGCAAGACTTCGTGCGCCGCTTTGCCGCCAACAAGTCCAAGGCCCGTCAGGCCACGTCGCGCGCCAAGCAGATCGAAAAGATCAAGGTCGACGACATCAAGCCATCGTCGCGCGCCTATCCGTTCGTGCGCTTCGACGGCGAAAAGAAACTGCACCGTCTGGCGGTGGAAGTCGATTCCATTGAAAAGAAATACGACCGCATGCTGTTCAAGAATTTCAGCATCATGGTCGAGGCGGGCGAGCGCATCGCCATCATCGGCGCCAACGGCGTGGGCAAAACCACCATGCTGCGTTGCATCGGCGGGCCGGATGTGGCCGGGATCGCACCCGACCATGGTCTGGTCAAGTGGGCGGAAAACGCCAACGTGGGCTACATGCCGCAGGATCCGACCGAAGAATTTGCCACCGACAAGACCCTGACCGACTGGATGGGGTACTGGACGCAGGAAGGCGACGACGACCAGGCCGTGCGTTCCATCCTCGGGCGCCTGCTGTTCGGCGGCGACGAAGTCAAGAAATCGGTGCGCGTGCTGTCCGGTGGTGAAAAGGGCCGCATGATGTACGGCAAGCTGATGCTGGGCCGTCACAACGTGTTGCTGATGGACGAGCCGACCAACCACATGGACATGGAATCGATCGAGTCGCTGAACGTTGCGCTTGAAAAATACGCCGGCACGCTCATCTTCGTGTCGCACGACCGTGAATTCGTTTCGTCGTTGGCCAACCGCATTCTCGAGATCAAGGAAAACGAGATTGTCGACTTCCGCGGCAACTACGAAGATTATCTGAAGAGCCAGGGCATCGACTGACCGAGGGACCATGAATACCACTGCCATCAATATTGTTCCCATCCAGTCCGTCCAGCCCATCAAGACGGTGGAATACGAGCGCCCCGAAGGCGTGACCAGCTGCACCGCCAACGCCTGGGCGCGCACGCCCGCCGCGCCCAGTGCGCAGGAAAAGGTCGCCCTCAAGGAACGCATCCGCCGCCTGCTGAAAGAAAAAGAAGCCGTGCTGGTGGCCCACTATTACGTGGACGCCGACCTGCAGGATCTGGCCGAGGAGACCGGCGGCTGCGTGTCCGATTCGCTGGAGATGGCGCGCTTCGGACGTGACCACCCGGCCAAGACGCTGGTGGTGGCAGGTGTTAAGTTCATGGGCGAAACGGCCAAAATCTTGAGTCCCGAAAAGCGCATCCTGATGCCCGACCTGGACGCGACCTGTTCGCTGGACCTGGGTTGCCCGGCCGACGAATTCGCCGCTTTCTGCGACGCCCATCCGGACCGCACGGTGGTGGTGTATGCCAACACCAGCGCCGCCGTCAAGGCGCGCGCCGACTGGATGGTCACGTCGTCGATCGGCCTGGACATCGTGGCGCACCTGCATGCGCAGGGCAAGAAAATCCTGTGGGCACCGGACAAGCACCTGGGCGGCTACATCCAGAAGCAAACCGGCGCCGACATGCTGCTGTGGCAGGGTTCGTGCCTCGTGCATGACGAGTTCAAGGGCATCGAGCTGGACCTGCTCAAGGCCGAGTATCCGGATGCGCGCGTGCTGGTGCACCCGGAGTCGCCCGCCAACGTCGTGGCACTGGCCGACGTGGTGGGTTCCACGACGCAACTGATCAATGCCGCCCAGACCATGGACGCGACGACTTTCATCGTGGCCACCGACAACGGCATCCTGCACAAGATGCGCGCCGCCGCGCCGGGCAAGGAATTCATCGTTGCACCGACGGCCGGCAACAGCGCCACTTGCAAGAGTTGCGCCCATTGCCCGTGGATGGCCATGAACGGCCTGCAAAACCTGGCCGAGGTTTTGGAGAATATGGATAACGGCGTGGACCGCGGCGGCAGCAACGAGATTTTCGTCGATCCCGCCGTCGGCAAGCTGGCCGTGCGCTCGATCGACCGCATGCTTGATTTTGCCGCTGCAAAGAAAGCCAAGGCGCTGCCCACCGGCGACCTGGCACAAGAAACAACCCTGTTCTCTGGAGTCGGCCCCGCATGAGCAACCTGCACAACCCTTACGACCGTTTCGACAGCGCCCTGCAAATGGCGTTCGAATCGAACCTGCTGGCAGCGCTCGTCGAAGACGTGGGCACGGGCGACCTGACGGGCGAACTGGTGCCGGAAGACACCCGCGTGCGCGCCCGCGTGATCGTGCGGGAAGACGCCGTGCTGGCCGGCGCTCCGTGGTTCGAGGGCGTGATGCTGGCGCTCGACCGCACCATCGTGGTCGACTGGCAGTATGCCGAAGGCGACATGATGAGCGCGGGCAGCGTGGTGTGCAATATCGAAGGTCCCCCGCGCGCCGTACTCACGGCCGAGCGCTGTGCACTGAACTTCATGCAGACGCTGTCGGCCGTGGCCACGGCCACGCGCCGCTACGTCGACGTGATCGCCGGCACCAAGGCGGCCATTCTGGACACCCGCAAAACATTGCCGGGCCTGCGCCAGGCGCAGAAATACGCAGTGCGGGTGGGCGGCGGACAGAATCAGCGCATGGCGCTGTTCGACGGCATCCTGATCAAGGAAAACCATATTGCCGCGGCCGGTGGCGTGGCCAAGGCCATGGCGGCCGCGCTGGCCCTGAACGCCGGCGTGTCGATCCAGATCGAAGTGGAAAACCTGACGCAGCTGACCGAAGCGCTGGATGCGGGCGCTACGTCGGTGCTGCTGGATAATTTCGAATTGCCGATGATGGTGCAGGCCGTCGCACTTAATGCCGGCCGCGCCTTGCTGGAAGCGTCGGGCGGGGTCAACCTCGACAGCGTGCGCGCCATTGCCGAAACGGGCGTGGACCGCATTTCCATCGGCAGTCTGACCAAGGACGTGCGCGCGACCGATTTTTCGCTGCGCATCGTCGACTAGCAACATCCCGGGGTAGGCCGGCCCTGTATCAAGCGGCCGGCTTCACCCATTGCTGCCCGTCGTTGGCGCCAACATGGCGGGGAAGCTTGATCGCAAACACGGTGCCGTGTTCCTGTGTGGACGTGACCGAAATCGTGCCGCCATGCGCGCGCACGATTTCGCGCGCGATGTGCAGCCCGATGCCCAGGCTATTGCCCGCTGGCTCGAGCTGGGCGTCGTCGCCGGCCAGCCGCACCAGCGGCTCTAACACGGTATTGATGGTTTCCGGCGGTATCACCTTGCCGCGGTTTTCCACGCACAGCAGCACCTCGTCGGCCGACGGATGCAGGCGCAGGACTATGGTTTCCGCCGCATCGCCGTACTGCACGGCATTGCCCAGCAAGTTGGACAGCACCTGGGCGATGCGGTTGTCGTCCCAGTCACCCTGGCACACGCCCGTCCGCGAAGGCCTCCCACTCGGTCATGATATCTTCGATGTGCTTCGTGATGAAGTCGCCCAGTCGCATGTTTTTCATAGAAGTCCATTCGATCGATCCCACCTGGGATACTGTTGAAAATTATAGATGGACTTGCAAAACGTCAACTGTTCGTTGGCGCACTTAAAACGTCAGCATGTTATTGAACAACCTGTCGAACAGCCGTCGTGAGCGCCCCGTCAGGTTCAACGGCGGCGCGCGTCTCGGGCGCAGGCGCGGGCGGTGCGTGCTTGACGTAAATAAGCTTGGAGGTATCGAAGCCCATGGACTTGGCCTTGTCCAGCAAGCGCTGCTGGGTGGCCGGCGGCAAGGTCGGGGTGCGCGACAGCAGCCAGAAGTAGTCTTTGTCGGGACCGGTGACCATCGACGTCTTGTACTCCGGATCCAGATCGAACACCACGTAGGAGCCATAGAAGGGGCCGAAGAACGACACCTTGAGGTAGCCCTGGTTGTCACTCCCGACGAAGTAGGCCTTGCCGACCGATTCCTTCCATTCCTTGTCCTCGGTCTTGTAACCCCGGTTGACCACCTTCAGGCCGCCGTCCTCGCGCAGCGAATACTCGGCGCTGACGCTGTCCAGGCCGCGCTCGAAGCGGTGGTCCATGCGCGCGATTTCGTACCACTTGCCCAGATAGCGGGTGGTGTCGAACGGCGCCACCGGCGTGATATCGGCCGGCTTGCCGACACACCCTGCCAGCAGCAGGGTGAGTATCCACAATGATTTACGCATGGCCCGCCACGAACTGATTCTCCAGGAACTGGTTCTTGAGCGGTCCCATGCCGGCGCCCGCGTGCACGCCGTTAATCGCATTGATCACGTCGTCCAGCCGGGCGTAGTGCACCATGTGGCCGACGTTGTGTTCCACGTCGATGCGGCTGTCGGACAGCGCATCGTCCAGGCGCACGCCGTTGTGCTCGGCGACCGCGATCTTGTCGCCTTCACCGGCCACGATACGCACCGGCATGGTCAGCTCGTTGTAGCGCTTGGCCAGCTTCATGGCGGACGGAATCATCAGCGCGCTCTCGGCGGCGCTGGCGCGCAGCTGCGAAGGCCGCAGCATCATCCACACGGGCAGGCGCTTGAAGCTGTCCGGCACGGGCGCCGGGCTGAAGATGCGCTTGACGGCCAGTGGCCAGATCAGGCGCGCCAGCAGCGGCGAGATGGTGTAACGCATCAGGTCGCCGATAATGGGAATGGCCGGCTGCGACATGACCGTCACATCCAGCCGCACGCTCGGATAGTAATAGCCAGAGAGCAGCACCAGGCCGCGCACGTCGGTGGGGAAGGCCAGCGCCATCGACAGCGCCACCAGGGTGCCCCACGAGTGGCCCAGCACGATGGGTTTTTCGATGCCCAGCTGTTCCAGCGCCTTGTGCAGCAGGCGCGCCTGCTTGTCCGGCGTCCAGATGGTGCTGCGCGGGCGCTCGCTGTAGCCGAAACCGGGACGGTCGAAGGCAATCACGCGGTACTGTTCGGCGGCGCGCGCAGCCAGGCCGCTGGCCTCGAAGTCGCTGGAGGTGATGCCGTTGCCGTGCAGGAGCACCAGCGGGTCGCCCGAGCCCTGTTCGGTGTAATGCAGGCGCACGCCGTCGACGTCGATGAACTTGCCCTGGGGTGGATTGTCGGCTTCGGCTTGCTTGGTCTTGTGGTTGACGTACAGGGCCGCGGCGGCCAGGCCGGCCACGGCCAATAGTGCCGGGGTGCGCCATCGCTTGACGGTGGACGGGACGGTCGAATACTGAGACAGGATGCTAGGTACAAGGTTGTAAGGCACGTTGCTCTCCCTGCGGATGCGGTCCGCGCCAGCGGACCTTAGTTGAGGTAGTCGAGCAGGTCGGGCAACAGTTGTTCCGCCGACGCTGCAACTTTTAACGACAGCAGTTCATCGGCACGTGTCTTGCCGAGGTTGACGGCGGCAATCGGCTTGCCGGCTTCGGCCGCCATGCGGCAAAAGCGAAACCCTGAATACACCATCAGCGAGGAGCCGATCACCAGCAAGGCGCTGGCGTCGTGCATCATCTGGAAGGCGCGGGTGGTGCAAGCCTGCGGCACACCGTCGCCAAAGAATATCACGGCGGGCTGAAGCACCCCGGCACAGTAGACGCATTGCGGAATGTGGAATGTGGCCAGCGCATCGGGCTCCAGATCGGCGTCGCCGTCGGGCAGAGGCTGAGCCTGCATGCGGGCGTGCGTGGCCAGCAGGGTGGGGTTGGCCTCGATCAGCAGGGTCTGGATGAAGGCGCGCGAAAAGCGCGCGCGGCATTCGAGGCAGTCGACCGCGTGGATGTTGCCGTGCAGTTCCAGCACATCGCGGCTGCCGGCACGCTGGTGCAGGCCGTCGACGTTCTGCGTCATCAGCGCGCCGATGCGGCCCGACTCCTGCAAGCCGGCCAGCGCCAGATGGCCGGCGTTGGGCACGGCTTGCGCCAGGGTCGGATAGCCGACCATGCTGCGCGCCCAGTAGCGCCGCCGCACCGCGGCGTCCTTGCGAAATTCCGGCCCCTGCACCGGCGTTTTGCCGCGCCGCACGCCATCGCGGTCGCGGTAGTCGGGAATGCCCGACGCCGTGCTCATGCCGGCGCCGGTGAGCACCAGGGCGTTGGGGTGCGATTGCAGAAAGTCGGCCAGCGCGGCCAGTGCATCGGACGATTCGGGAGCAAACGATACGGGAGCCGGGTTCATCCGGCTATTTTAGCCGGGCCGAGAAAATGATGCCGCCCACGATCATGGCGAATGCGATGGCGTGGTACAGGTGCGGCAGTTCGCCCAGGATCGCGGCCGACAGGATGGCGGCGAACAGGGGCGTCAGGTTGGTAAAGAAAGCGCCCACGCTGGGGCCGGCGCGCTGCACGCCCGCGCCCCAGCAGCGAAAGGCGATGATGGCCGGGCCGATGGCCACATAGGCGAGGGCGGCGGCCAGGGTCCAGCTCCACTGCATGGGGGCGGCGCCATGCACCCACTCCACGCCGGCGAAAGCGGCCGACCACATCGTGCCGTAGATCACTTGCGCCAGCATGAAGGCGGCCCAGTCGGCGCGCACCGCGGACGGGTCTTTGGGCTGGGTCAGCAGCCAGCTGTAGAACGACCAGGCGATGGTGGCCAGGATCATGTAGACGTCGCCCGGCACCAGACGCAGCGCCAGCAGGGCGCTCCACTCGCCCCGGCACAGCACCAGCAGCACGCCGCCGATGGACAGCAGCGCGCCGATGGCCTGGCGCCGCCCGACCCGTGCATTGAAGAACAGATAGCCGATCAGCAGCATCCAGACCGGCATGCCGGCCGCCACCAGCGTCACGTTGATGGGGGTGGAGCTTTGCAGCGCCAGGTATTGCAGGGAGTTGTACAGGCCGATACCCAGCAGGCCGAGCAGGGCGTAGCGCTTCCAGTTGCCCA
>CALRYE020000064.1:0-31398 GCA_943372275.1 Janthinobacterium lividum | reverse complement strand
GAAGCCATGGGGCATGATGATTTCCGTTAGTAGTATGTCGACCGACCTCGGCCTGATTGCCTCGCTTGCTGCGCATCTCCGCGGACGTCACATCATATCGGAACCTCATCCATATATTGCCTGAGTTCCTACAAACCCGTGGCCCGGGTTCTGATACTCGCGGCTTGTGAGCTGCCTGATCATGGTCGTTCGGCCGTCCTTCTACCCATGCCAACACCGTTGCTGCGTCACAGCCGGACTGCCGCATGACTGTCGCGTAGCTGCCAACAACCATCCGGGAGTACCATAATGTTTGCACACAACAAGCGATTGCAATACACCGTCCGCGTCAGCGAACCGAATCCAGGCCTGGCCAATCTGATGCTGGAGCAGTTCGGCGGGCCGCAGGGCGAACTGGCCGCGGCCTGCCGCTACTTCACCCAGGCCCTGTCGGAAGACGATCCGGGCCGCAAGGACCTGCTGTTCGATATCGCCACCGAGGAACTGAGTCATCTGGAAGTGATCGGCAACATCGTCGTCATGCTCAACAAGGGCGCCAAGGGCAAGCTGGCCGAGGGTGTCGACAGCGAGGGCGACATCTACCGCTCCATCACGGGCGCCGGCAACGACAGCCACCTGACGCAGGTGCTGTACGGCGGCGGCGCGCCGCTGGTCAACTCGGCCGGCGTGCCGTGGACCGCGGCCTATGTGGACACCATCGGCGAGCCCACCGCCGACCTGCGTTCCAACATCGCCGCCGAAGCGCGCGCCAAGATCGTCTACGAACGCCTGATCAATCTGACGGAAGACGCGGGCGTGAAGGAGGCGCTGGGCTTTCTGATGACGCGTGAAATCGCCCACCAGAAGTCGTTTGAAAAAGCCTTGTACTCGATCGAGCCGAGCTTCCCTCCCGGCAAACTGCAGGGCGATCCGCGCTTCACCAACGTCTACTACAACATGTCGCAGGGCCCGGGCGAAGCACGCGGCTCGTGGAACCAGGGCGACGACTGGCAGTTCGTCTCGGACCGCGAACAGCAGATGGCGGTCGACGGCGGCACCGGCATGGCCGACGTGACCATCACCGACGAGCAGGCGCGCCAGCTCAAGGCGATGGCGTCGCGCACCCAGTCCGATCCGTCGGCCGAGCCGCTCACCGGCGCCGACCTGGGCATGGCCGGCCGGCCTGTACCCGGCGGCGCGGCGACGCCCGGCGTGACCAAGCACTGACCGGGGCGGATGCACGATGCCAGCCAACCTCAGACGGTTTCCGTTGTTGGGCCGGGCGCCGCCATGGCGGCTGGCCATCGGCATGACGATCTGCGCGTTCGGCAGCTATCTGCTGCTGTCCATGATTGCCGGGCAGGTCGCCGCGTTCGAACCGCGCTGGCGCGCCGCGCTGACCGGCTCGGGCGTGGCGGCCGCCGCCACGGCGCTGGGCACGCTGCCGGTGCTGCTGTCGCAAAGTTTTTCCAAGCGCAGCTACGATAGCTTTCTGGGCTTCGGCGCCGGCGTCATGCTGGGGGCGACGGCGTTTTCGCTGGTGGTGCCGGCGCTGATGGCCGCACGCGGCGCTGGCGCGGCGCCCATGGCGGCCAGCCTGACGATCGGCGTGGGCATCGGACTGGGCGCCTTGCTGGTGGTCGGCCTGGGCCGCCTGCTGCCGGTCGAGCAAAGCCTGCCGCACGCCGACGCAGCCGATGCGCACGGTTTGCGGCGCATCTGGCTGTTCATTGCGGCGATCACCTTGCACAACCTGCCGGAAGGTCTGGCGATCGGCGTGGCCTACGCGGGGGCGGATATCGAACGTGCGCACGCACTGGCCACCGGTATTTCGATTCAGGATGTACCGGAAGGACTGGTGGTAGCGCTGGCGCTGCGCAGCGTGGGCTACGGGCGCGGCATGGCGGTGGGCTTGGGCGCGCTGTCGGGACTGGTGGAGCCGGTCGCGGCCATCGCGGGGGTGGCGCTGATCAGCGTGTCGCAGGCGCTGCTGCCGCTCGGATTGGCGGCCGCTGCGGGCGCGATGCTGTTTGTGATCGTGCACGACGTGATCCCCGAGTCGCACAAGAACGGCAACGGCGCCGTCGCCAGCGGCGCGCTGGTGTTCGGCTTTATCGTGATGACGGTGCTGGACACGGCGTTGTCGTAGCAGGAGACTGCGCGGCGCCGCCACTAAGAACGCGCACAACCGCAAGCCACGCACTCGCAACTTTAGACATCCTGCCCTCGCGAAGGCGAGGGCCCATAGCACCTATGATCAGAAGCATCGTCTGCGACCACGCCGACGTGCTCCGAATTGCTGATAATCTATGACAGATGAAGTTTCCCTAGCGCTCGGTCCGGCCCGAAGGCGCGCCCGTCACCTCGGCCGCCGCCAGCGCTTCCGGCACCTCATCGATGCTGCTCATATAACCTTCATCCGCCGCCAGCTGTGCCACCGGCGGCAGGCTCTCATGCTCGCGCGCCCGCGCCAGCAGAATCTGCACGGTATCGATCTTGTGGCGCGCGCTCTCGGCCAGCGTGGCCAGGGTTAACGGGCGCGGCAACATCAGTTCGCACGTATCGGCGGCCCGCACTGCGGGATGGTCCAGCTGCAGCGCGCCATGCGGATCGTGGTCGTCGCGTTCGGCCAGGCGCACCACTTCGCGCAGACCTTGTTCCAGTTGTTCCAGTCGAGCTACTTGCATTGCCACCTCCGGTTCAGACACAAGAAAAGAGCGCTCCCCGATCGGGCCGGGGAACGCCTCAAGCATACGCTTTCAGATCGCGGCGTGGCGTCCGGTAGGGCACGGCGCTGGCGCGCCCATCCCGCATCGGCACGTTCTTCAGCGCTTGCCTCAGCTCTTGCGTCCGGCCTGCTTGGCCAGGGTATAGATGCCGTACAGCGAGGCCAGCCCGACCAGCACGTACACCAGGCGCGTGAGCGCCGTGCCTTCGCCGAACAGCGCGGTCACCAGGTTGAACTCGAACGCGCCGACCAGACCCCAGTTCAAGCCGCCCACAATCATCAGTATCATCGCCACCCAGTCCAGTGCCGACAGTGTCGAGCCCGAGCGAGCCAGGCTGGCTGTGCTGCGGCGTTCCGGGGTGTGGCGACGGTCGTTTGCAGGTACATTTATAGTTGCCATGGTTAATCCTCCTCGTGGTCCCGCCGGGAGTGGCGGTACTAGTACGACCGTTCGGGAGGGGGAAAAGTTGGGCCGGAGTTGGCCCCGAACGCTTTTTTGTGGCGCGCTGCCCGATCGAGGACCCCGGCAGTACCGGCGGCACGGGCTCGATCATGGGCGCGCCTTGCCCTTGGCGGGCGTGAGGGTGTGGGTAATGCCGCCCACGCGCACCGCCTTGTAGCCGCGCGCGCCCGCAGAGCCGGTGCTGCCGAAGGTGCCACCCACGCCGAAGCTGAGCAGACAACTGAAATCTTCCTGCTGCGCGCGCGGGGCCATGTTGCTGTTCCAGTCGCGTGTTGCGCTGTGCTGGGGCGGCGCCTCGCGCGGCAGGCTGCCAGCGGGAACGCGGCGGTACAGATCGGCCGCCGTGCTGGCCCCGACCGGCCGGGCGGGCTGAACGGCGCTGCCGACACACAGCAGCGGCTCGCAGGCACCCGGCGCGCCCGGGATGGCGTCGCCGATCAGGGTATTCCCGGCATGGGCCTGCAGCGCCAGCAATGACAGCAGCGCCGGCAGCATCCGCCAAGCGGCGTTGGCGGGCACGCTGGGGCGGCGGGGTCGAACGCTCATGTCAGCTTCATGGTGGGTAGGCATGCGAGCATTGGACCCGCCCCATGTATCTGATTTGTGTTCATTCCGTATAAATCGCGCAAGCTGGCGTATCTGCGGCCCCGGCGGATACAGTCCCGCACAAAGCGGTTTCAGCCGTCGTCAATCTCGGCTATAAAGGCGGGTATGGAAACCACTGACCACATTCTGATCGTCGACGACGACCGCGATATCCGCGAACTGCTGGCGGAATACCTGACCCGCAACGGTTTCAAGGTCACCCTGGCGGCCGACGGCAGGCAGATGCGCGCCGCCCTGGAACTGGCCAGCTTCGACCTGATCGTGCTGGACCTGATGCTGCCCGGCGAAGACGGCCTGGCACTGTGCCGCCACCTGCGCAGCGGCGCCGCGCGCACCATTCCGATCCTGATGCTCACCGCGCGCGCCGAAGAGACCGACCGCGTGACCGGGCTGGAAATGGGCGCCGACGATTATCTGACCAAGCCGTTCGCGGCGCGCGAACTGATGGCGCGCATCCGCGCCGTGCTGCGCCGCACCCGCATGCTGCCGCCGACGCCGCACGGCGACGTCACCCACCGCATCGCCTTCGGCGACTGGGTACTCGACACCTCGGCGCGCCACCTGATCGACGGCGCCGCCACCATGGTCGCGCTAAGCGGAGCCGAGTACCGCCTGCTGCGGGTGTTCCTCGACCATCCCCAGCGCGTGCTCAGCCGCGACCAGCTGCTCAACCTGACCCAGGGCCGCGAGGCCGACCTGTTCGACCGCTCGATCGACCTGCTGGTCTCGCGGCTGCGCCAGCGCCTGATGGAAGACGCGCGCGAACCACGCTACATCAAGACCGTGCGCAGCGAAGGCTACGTGTTCGCCGTCACGGCGGCGTCCATGCAGGCGGCATCGTGAGCGCCATCCGCTGGAACGCCCCGTGAAGCGCGCCCTGCGCCGGCTATGGCCGCGTTCCCTGTTCGGCCGCCTGACGTGGATACTGGTGGCCGCGCTGGTGCTGGCGCACGGCATGTCGTTTGGCCTGATCCTGTATCAGCAAGCCCAGTCCAGCCGCATGGGCATGCTGTACGCGCTGGGCAGCGACGTGGCCAGCTCGGTGGCGATCCTGGAGCGGGTGCCGGCCGCCGAACGGCCTGCATGGCTGCCCCGGCTGGAGCGCCGCAACTACCGCTTTCTGCTGGGGCCCATGGCCCCGGCCGCGCCCTTGCGCATGGCGCTGGCCGACCAGGTGCGGGAGACCGTACGCGGCGCCCTCAGTCCCGCTTACGCCATCAGCGTGACGGCCGCGCCCGACCCGCGCCAGCGGCGCATGGATATCCGCCTGCGTCTGCGCGACGGCACCCCGCTGACCATTGCGCTGACGCCCTTGCCGATGCCGCTGGCGGACTGGCTGGTGCCGGTCTTCGCAATCCAGCTGGTGGTGCTGATACTGTTCATGGGGGCGGCGGTGCGCCTGGCCACGCGGCCCCTGGCCCAGCTGGCGCGCGCGGCCGACCACCTGGGGCCGGCCATGACGGCGCCGGCGCTGGCCGAGGACGGCCCGCTGGAGGTGGCCAAGGCCGCCGCGGCCTTCAATGCCATGCAGCGCCGCATCGGCGCATTCCTGGCCGAGCGCATGCAGATTCTGGCGGCCGTCTCGCACGACCTGCAAACGCCGATCACCCGCATGCGCCTGCGCGCCGACCTGCTGGACGACGCCGTACAGCGCGACAAGATGCTGGGCGATTTGCACGCCATGCAGATGCTGGTCGAAGAAGGGCTGGCCTATGCGCGCGACGCGCAGGGCCTGACCGAAGCGCCGTGCCGCACCAACCTGGATGCGCTGCTGGACAGCCTGGTGTACGACTACACCGACGGGTGCCAGCAAGTGCGCCTGTCGGGCCAGCTCGCACTGACCCTGGACACCCGCCCCCATGCGCTGCGCCGCATCGTCGTCAACCTGGTCGACAACGCCCTCAAGTTCGGCAGCGACGTGGAAGTCGCGCTGCGCCGCGAGGGCCGGCATCACTACGCCATCGCCGTGCTGGACCGCGGCCCCGGCATCGACCCGGCCCAGTTCGACGCCGTGCTGCAACCGTTCTACCGGATCGACACCTCGCGCAACCGCGATAGCGGCGGCACGGGTCTGGGGCTGGCCATCGCCCGGCAGCTCGTCACGGCGCTGGGCGGCACGCTGCGTCTGGCCGCGCGCGACGGCGGCGGCCTGTGCGTGGATGTGGTGCTGCCGCTGGACGGTGGCGCGGCCGTGCCCGGCGCGACTGCGACGCCTGCTGTCTGAAACCTGGACATAAACCAGATACATGGGGGCCGTCCAATGGCGTATGCGCCAAGGCATCCTGCCGTGCGCGTGTCCACCAAAGGAAATCGCCCATGTATCGCAAGTTCCCCATGCACCCCATGCACACCACCATTCAGCGCGTCGTGCTGACCTTGTCCGCCACCCTGATGCTGGCCAGCGCGCGTGCGCAGGCGCCAGCGCCGGAACTGGGCCGCTGGATTACCGCAAGCGGCAATCTGGAAGTGGAGATCGCGCCTTGCGGGGACGTTCATTGCGGCACCGTCACTCGCGTTATCGCCAACAATGCGATGAGCGCCAACAATGCGATGAGCGCCCCGGCCGCTGTCGGCGCTGCGACCGGTGCTCCCGCCGCCTCGCCGCTGGGGAAAAAAATCCTGTTCGGCTTGAAGCCCATGGCGGGCGGCGGCTTGCAAGGGCAGATCTACAACCGCGAAAACGACAAGACCTACATCAGCCAGCTCAGCGCCGTCGACGCCAACCAGCTCAAGCTGACCATGTACGACACCACGCCCGCGGAGGGCCGGGTGCAGGTCTGGCGCCGTGCCGGGGCGCCAGCGCAGTGAGCGGCGCCGAACACACGAGCAGTTAGTACGGGCCGCGGATCAGCGCGCTGACCTGTTCCCGGTACAGCGTGGCCAGCTGCTGGTGCAGCGCGTCGGGCAGGCGCGGCAGGGCCGACGCGCTGACGTTGCCCTGCACCTGGGCCGGCGAGCTGGCGCCCGGGATCACGACCGACACGGCACTCTGGTCGAGGATCCAGCGCAGCGCCAGCTGGGCCATCGTCATCGACGGCGGCACCAGCGCGGCGACCTGCTCGGCCAGGCCGATGCCCTTGTCCAGCTCGATGCCGGCGAAGGTTTCGCCCACGTTGAAGTGCGCGCCGTCGCGGTTGAAGTTGCGGTGGTCGTCGTCGCGGAAGGTGGTCGCGCGGGTGATCTTGCCGCTCAACAGGCCGCTGGCCAGCGGCAGGCGCACGATGATGCCCACGCCTTTTTCCTGCGCCTGCGGCAGCAGCTGCTCCAGCGGCTTCTGGCGGAACACGTTAAAAATCACCTGCAGCGAGGTCAGTCCTTCCTGCTCCAGGCAGATCAGGCCTTCCTCGGCCGACTCCACGCTGGCGCCGAAGCGCTTGATCAAGCCTTCCTGGCGCAGCTCGCGCAGCCACTCGAAGACTGCGCCGTCGCGCATGACCTGGGTCGGAATGCAGTGCAGCTGGGTCAGGTCGAGCTGCTCCACGCCCAGCCGCTCGAGCGAGCGCAAGGTGGCCGTGCGCAAGGTGTCGCGGGTGTACTGATCCGGGTAGATGCCGGCGCGGCCCAGCTTGGTGGCCACCACCACGTCGGGGCGTTTGCGCAGGAATTCGCCGATCGAGCGTTCGCTGGCGCCGTCGCCGTACACATCGGCCGTGTCGATGAAGCGCACGCCGGCCTGGTACGCCGTTTCCAGCGTCTGCTGGGCCACGTCGTTGTTCCACTCATTGCCCCAGCCGCCACCCAATTGCCAGCAGCCAAGGCCGATTTCCGGGACGCTCAAGCCGTCCGATCCAAGCTTTCGTAAGTTCATTGTCTTCCTTGATATTGAGTGCATTCCATTGATGTTAGCGGTACCGGGCAAGTATA
Organism: Janthinobacterium lividum; assembly: GCA_943372275.1. Taxonomy (GTDB): domain Bacteria; phylum Pseudomonadota; class Gammaproteobacteria; order Burkholderiales; family Burkholderiaceae_D; genus Telluria_A; species Telluria_A lividum_A. The sequence continues at coordinate 23,758 of CALRYE020000064.1, read as the reverse complement.
GCCGGATGGGCGCGGGCGTGCGCTGCGCGCCGCAGCGCGCTCGTATAATCGCAGCACGGATGACCGCATCCGCGCGTATCCCCTCTCACCGCGAGGCAAACCTTGTGATGCCGTTGTTGACGTGTCGCCCGGGCGCGCTGGCGCTGATGGCCTCGCTGCTGGCGCTGCTGGCGCTGTCCACCGGCTGCCGCGAGCGGGACCGGCGCGCCTATCCTGTCTATCCCGGCTATGCCGAAGGCGAGTATGTGCGCCTGGGCGCGCCGCTGGCGGGCACCTTGGTGCGGGTGCATCTGCGCACGGGCGACCAGGCGCTTGCCGGCGCGCCGGCGTATGTGCTGGAGCAGGAGCCGGACACGGCGGCGCGGCTGGAAGCGGCCAGCCGCCTGCAGCGCGCCGAAGCCGTGCTGGCCGACCTGCGCAAGGGCGCGCGCAGCGACGAGCTCGCGGCCATCGCCGCCGACCTGCGCAGCGCCGAGGCGGCGCTGGCGCTGGCGCGCGCCACCCTGGCGCGCGACCGCCAGCTGTTCCGGGACCGCTTCATCGCCCTCGCTCGCCTCGACCAGAGCGCCGCCGCCGTCGATGCCGAGCGTGCGCGCGTGCAGCAGGCCGCGGCGCGCCTGCGCACGGCCCGCCTCGCCGCCCGCAGCGACCAGATCGCCGCCGCCGAGCAGGACGTGGCCGCGGCGCGGGCCCAGGTGGCGCAGGCCCAGTGGCGGGTGGACCAGAAAGCCCGCAGCGTGCCCGCCTCAGGCGTCGTCAGCGACGTGGCCTACCGCGTGGGCGAATGGGTGCCGGCCGGCGCGCCCGTGCTGACCATCCTGCCGCCGGCCAACATCAAGGCGCGCTTCTTTGTCCCGGAAGCGCGCCTGGGCAGCCTGGCCATCGGCCAGCGCGTGACGCTGGCCTGCGACGGCTGCGCCGCGCCCGTGGCGGCGCGCATCAGCTTCATCGCGCCGCAGGCCGAGTACACCACCCCGCTCATCTACAGCAACGAGAACCGCGCCACGCTGGTATTCATGGTGGAGGCGCGGCCCGATGCGCAGGACGGGTCCGCAGCGCCCCGGCTGCATCCCGGCCAGCCCTTGCAGGTCGCACTGGGGCCGCCGCCATGAACGGCGACATCGTCATCGACGTGCGCGGCCTGACCAAGCAGTACGGCGCACGCGTGGTGGTCGACCATCTGGACATGCGCGTCGAGCGCGGACGCATCCACGGCTTCCTTGGGCCGAACGGCAGCGGCAAGACCACCACCATCCGCATGCTGTGCGGCCTGCTCACGCCCGACGCCGGCGAAGGCACTTGCCTGGGCTACGACATCCGCACCCAGGCGCGGCTGATCAAAGAGCAAGCGGGCTACATGACCCAGAAGTTCGGCCTGTACGACGACCTGAGCGTGCAGGAGAACCTGGAGTTTGTCGCCAGCGTGTACGGCGTGGCCGGCCGGCGCGAACGCATCGCCGCCACGCTGCACCGCCTGGGTCTGGCCAGCCGCGGCGGCCAGCTGGCCGGTGCGCTCTCGGGCGGCTGGAAGCAGCGGCTGGCGCTGGCAGCCTGCCTGATCCACGCGCCCCAGCTGCTGCTGCTCGACGAACCGACCGCCGGGGTCGACCCGGCGGCGCGGCGCCAGTTCTGGGACGAGATCCACACCCTGGCCGCCGGCGGCATGACGGTGCTGGTGTCGACCCACTACATGGACGAAGCGGAGCGCTGCCATCAGCTGGCCTATATCGCCGACGGCAAGCTGCTGGCGCGCGGCAGCGTGGCCGAGGTGATCGCGCACGCGGCGCTGTTGACCTGGTCGGTTGGCGCGGCCGATCCGCGCCAGTTGCACGAAGCGGCGCGCCGCCTGCGCCAGTGCGGCGGCATCCGTAGCGTGGCGCCGTTCGGGGTTACCCTGCATGTGAGCGCCGACAGCGAGCCGGCCATGCAGGCCGCCATGGCCGGCGCCGGTCTGGCGCAGTTGCACGCCGAACCCATCGCCCCCAGCCTGGAAGATGTGTTCATCGCGCTGATGCAGCAGGCCAGGGATGGGGCCATTGCGTCATGAACTGGCACCGGATGTTGGCCGTGCTGCTCAAGGAGCTGCGCCAGGTGCGGCGCGACCGTCTTACGTTCGGCATGATGGTGGGCATCCCGATCCTGCAGCTGATCCTGTTCGGCTACGCCATCAACGGCGACGTGCGCCAGCTGCCGCTGGCCGTGCACGACGCCGACCGCAGCACGTTTTCGCGCAGCGTCGTCGCCGCGCTGCAGAATTCGCGCTACTTTCGCCTGGTGCGCACCATCGGCGGCCCGGGCGAGGGCGACGCGCTGCTGGCGCGCGGCGAAGTGCAGTTCGTGCTGATCGTGCCGGGCGACTTTGCGCGCCAGCTGATACGGGGAGAGCGGCCGGCCCTGCTGCTGGCGGCCGACGCCACGGATCCCGCCGCCACCGGCAACGCGCTGGCGGCGGTCAACGCCATCGCCGCCCAGGCCATCGGGCGCGACCTGACCGGGCCGCTGGCCCATCTGCGCGCGCAGGAGCCGCCGTACGAGATCCGCAGCCAGCGGCGCTACAATCCGGAAGGGCTGACTCGCTACAACATCGTGCCCGGCCTGATGGGCGTGATCCTGACCATGACGATGGTGATGATGACGGCGCTGGCCATGACGCGCGAACGCGAACGGGGCACCATGGAAAATCTGCTGGCCACTCCGGTGTCGCCGCTGGAGGTCATGCTCGGCAAGATTGTGCCTTACATCGGCATCGGCTACGTGCAGGTGGCGGTGATCCTGCTGGCCGCCGCGTTGCTGTTCGACGTGCCGATGGTGGGCAGCCTGTGGCTCCTGTCGGCGGGGCTAATCCTGTTCATTGCGGCCAACCTGGCCATCGGCTTCACCTTTTCGACCATCGCGCGCAGCCAGCTGCAGGCCATGCAGCTGACGTTCTTTTTCTTTTTGCCGTCGATGCTGCTCAGTGGCTTCATGTTTCCGTTTCGCGGCATGCCACCGTGGGCCCAGATTATCGGCGAGGTGCTGCCGCTGACGCATTTCCTGCGCATGGTGCGCGGTATTCTGTTGAAGGGAAATCCGCTGCCCGAGGTGGCGCAGCATTTGTGGCCGATCGCCCTGTTTGCACTGGCGGCGGGCCTGGTGGCGTTGCGGCGCTTTCGCCGCACGCTCGATTGACGCCATCGATGCTATTCCATCGGTGCCATGTCATCGATGCCATGCCATCGATGCGCCACCCGATTCAACGCGGACTGCGCCGCTCCACCTGGGCACTGACCTCGTACAGCGCCGCCGTTAGTCGGGCCATCTCGACCGGCTTGACCAGATAGCGGTCGAACCCGGCCTGCATGGCCTCGACCCGGTTCGACTCCTGGCTGTACCCGGTCACGGCAATCAGCTTGGCGTGCGCGGTGTTGGCGCTGGCGCGCAGGCGCCGGGCCAGCTCGTTGCCATCCATCTCGGGCAGGCCGATATCGAGGATGCACACGTCGGGCTGTTCGCGCAGCGCGATCTGCAGCGCCACCGGCGAGCGGTGCGCGATGACCACGTCGTGCCCCAGCGCCTGTAACACCATCGACAGCATCTTGGCCGCGTCGACGTTGTCGTCCACAACCATGATCTTCAGCGGCGCCTGGGCGTCGACCCGGTTGGCCGGCTCGATCAGCTCGTCGCCCACGTCGTCGTTCAGCGCCAAGAGCGGCAGGTGCACGGCGAAGCAGGCGCCCTTGCCGATGCCGTCGCTGTGGCACGTCACGCTGCCGCCGTGCAGGTCGACCAGGCTGCGCACCAGCGCCAGCCCCAGACCCAGGCCGCCCTGCGAACGGTCCGGCGTGCGTTCGGCCTGGGCGAACAGGTCGAAGATGCGCCCCTGCAGGGACGGGTCGATGCCGATGCCGTTGTCGCGGATGAACAGGCCCACCTGACCTGCCTCGACTTCGCTGCGCACATGCACGGTGCCGCCTTCGGGCGTGTACTTGGCCGCGTTGTTGAGAAGGTTGGTGACGATCTGCACCAGCCGTTTGCGGTCGCCCAGCACGTAGTCGTGTTCCGGCGCCATGTCCAGGATCAGGCGGTGGCGCCGCGCCTGCAGCATGGGCCTGGCCTGCTCCACGGCGTGCGCCACGACGCTCTTCACCTGCTGCGGCGAGCGCTCCACCGTCACCAGCCCGCGCGTGACGCGCGACACGTCCAGCAGGTCGTCCACCAGCGCCGTCATGTGCGACACCTGGCGCATGATCACTTCGCTGGTCTGCTTGACGCGGCCGGGGTCGCCGTGGGCGATGGCCATCAGCTGGGCCGCCGCGCTGATGGGCGCCAGCGGATTGCGCAGTTCGTGCGCCAGCATGGCCAGAAATTCATCCTTGCGCCGGCTGGTATCGCGCAGCTCGGACTCGGTATGGCGGCGCTGGGTGATGTCCAGCACCACGGCCACCGCGCTGGTGGGCAGGCCGCCCGGTGTCGGGCAGATGCCGGTGACGGCCTTGCTGACCCAGATCTCGTGGCCGTCGGCGTGCAGGTAGCGGTTCTCGATGTTGAACGATTCGCCGGTGGCGAACATGCGCCCCAGCAGCTGGGCGTTGTGCGCCAGGTCGTCCGGATGGATCATGCTGTCCAGGCGCATGCCGACGATGCTCTCGACCGTCCGCCCCAGCATGCCGGCGAAGTGCGGGTTGACCCGCACCAGGATGCCGTCGGCGTCGGCTTCGGCCACGCCGGCGGCGCTTTGCTCGAAGAACGAGGTGATGTGCGCTTCGCTGGCCGACAGCGCTGAGCGGCTGCGCTCCTCGTCGATCTGGCGCAGCAGCGCATGTTCGCGCTCGGCGGCGCTGCGGCGCTGGCGCATCAGGGCAATGGCGCCGTCGACCCGCGCGCTCAGTTCGCGCGCGCTGAACGGCTTGACCATGTAATCGTCGGCGCCGGCGTGCAAGCCTTCCAGGCGCGCTTCCTCGCCGGCCCGCGCCGACAGCAGGATCACCACCACCGAGCGGGTGCGCTGGTCGCTGCGCAGCGCATGCAGCAGGGCGAAGCCGTCCAGCTGCGCCATCATCACGTCGCTGAGCACCAGGTCCGGCAGTTCGCCCGCGCGGATATGCGCCAGCGCCGCGGCGCCGTCGTCGAACGCGGCGACGCGGTAGCCGCGCTCCGCCAGCAGGCGCTGCACGTAGCCGCGCATGTCGGCATTGTCGTCGGCCAGCACGATGTAGGGCGCATCCGGCGCCGCAGCGGCCGGCGCGGCCGACGCCGCGGCATGGTGGGCGGGTACCGACTCGTTGGCGGGCAGCCAGCGCAGCACCTCGGCGTCGTCGCGCAGGGGCGGCGCGTCGGCCTCGTCGGGCGCCACGATCTGGTCCGGCTGGAGGTGCGCCTGTCCCCACGGGATCTGCACGGTGAACGTCGAGCCGCCGGCGCCGTTCATGCGCCCGGCAGCGCCGGTGGCACTGCTGGTGACGCCGATGCTGCCGCCATGCAGCAGCACCAGTTCGCGCACCAGCGTCAGACCGATGCCGGTGCCTTCCACCGAGCGGCCGCGCTGGCCCTCGATGCGGTGGAAGCGGTCGAACACGCGCTCGAGATGATCCGGCGGAATGCCTACCCCGGTATCGGACACCGTCAGCAGCGCGCCCTCGGCGCCGGCGTGCAGCGCGACCGAAATCTCCCCTTGCAGCGTGTACTTGAAGGCGTTCGACAGCAGGTTGAGGACGATCTTTTCCCACATGGTGCGGTCCACGAACACCGGCTGCGGCAGCGGCGCGCACGTCACGTTCAAGGTCAGGCCGGCCTGTTCGCAGGCCGAGCGGAAGATGCTGGCCAGTTCGGCCGTGAGCGCGGCCAGGTCGGTGGCGCTGAAGCTGGCGTTGGTGCGGCCCGCTTCGATGCGCGAAAAATCCAGCAGCGAGTTGACCAGCTTGAGCAGGCGCTGCGCATTGCGGTTGGCCACCTCGATGCGCTGGCGCTGGACCGGCGCCAGCTCGGCGTCGAGGGCGTCCTGCAAGGGGCCCAGCATCAGCGTCAGGGGAGTGCGGAACTCGTGGCTGGTGTTGGAGAAGAAGACGGTCTTGGCGCGGTCGATCGCGGCGAGCATCTCCATGCGGCGGCGGTCTTCCTCGGCCATGCGCACGCGCGCCAGCGCCGCTGCCAGGGCGGCGGCGATCAGGTCGTACAGGCCGCGATAGGCATCGGTCAGGGAAAGGCGTGAACTGGCGCCGGCCACCAGCACGGCGCCCGGATAGCCGGCGGTGCTCTCGCCGATCGGCACCGCAAACGCGGTGTCGGGCGCTTCCTCGTACGGCCCGCAGGGCGTTTCGCCCAACAGGGCGCGCACACCGTGGCGCTCCACCATGCGCCCGCCTTGCAGCAAGTCGGCCGGCCACAGCGCGCCGTCGTCGAACGCCGTAACGGCAGGACTGATGACGGTGCCGGTGGCAATGCCGGTCGCGCACGCCAGCCGGTAGCTGCCGGCGCCAGCGTCGGCTTGCCCATTGCCGGCCCGCGCGTAGACCAGCACGAAGGGCAGATCGAGCGCGAACTGGGCCAGCGTGGCGTCCAGCATGTTGTATACCTCGGTCACGCTGTTGGCTTCGTTCAGGCGCGCCGTCAGGTCGCGCACGATACGCGTGCGGCGCTCGCCCAGCATGGTCGCGGTGGTTTCCGTTACTGGGTGAAACAGGCCGCCGATGCCGCCCGTCTCGTCGCGGATGGGACTGAGCGAAAAGGTGAAGAACGTCTCTTCCAAATAATTGCTGCGAAACAGGAACATGCGCACGTTTTCCAGGAACGACGTGGTCCCCTGCAGCGCCTGGTGGAACGGCTGGCCGATCGCAGGCCAGGCCGAGGCCCAGCATTCCCGGTAATCCATGCCCAGCGAGGCGGGATGCTTGTCGCCGCATACCACCCGGTAGCCGTCGTTATAGATTTGCGTGTGGCTGTCGCCCCAAATTATGTTGATGGGAAAGTTTGACGCCAGACACAGGCTGACGGTGGTGCGCAAGGCTTGCGACCAGGTCGATATCGGCCCCAGCGGCGTATCCGCCCAGTTGTGGGCGCGGATCGCGACAGCCATTTCACTGTCGCCGCCGATGAAACTGTCGGGCGCGGTGCTGGCGGGCGCCGCGGCATGGGGGTCGTTTTGGTCGTTCACAGTCGGCTCCTTGCGTCGGGCGGCGCCGGCGCAAACCGGCAACTGCCTGCCCTTGCGCAAGCGGTTGCGTGCAGGCGCGGGCGTGGGCTGGGCAATGTTTCCAGCGCGACTAATTTATCATTTGCACGCAAGCCGTAGCGCACTGTAGCAGTGTAAACACGACAGAATGTGCGGGGGAAGCCGCAGGTTCGACATCACTTTACGCAAACAGCGAAAACTGATCTGCGAGCGACATGGTGGGACCTGCGTCGCCATCGTTCGACGTTCTCGTAAAGTCTTTAGCTTCCTGGCCGATTGCCGGGACCATTTCGCGACCTTACTATTGTTTGCACGTAAGTTGTCACTCAGCACGGCGGAGCTTGGGGCACCGGCATCGACACGGCCGCTCGCTGCGCAAGTATTTCCTCATCTTATTTTTAATGTCTGTCCCACGCACGCGGTCGCTTCGACGGCGCGCGGATGGGATGGTTTTTCCCTGAAGGATAGTCATGACACACCCGTCCACCGAGCTCATCGAAGAGCGCCGCACCACCAATCTGTTCGATCCCAGCCGTCCCATCAGCGATGCGCAGATCGCGCAGCTGGTGCATCTGGCGACAACCGCGCCAACCTCGTTCAATCTGCAGAACTGGCGCTTTATCGCCGTGCGTACACCGGAGCAGAAGGCGCGGCTGCGCAAAATTTCATGGGATCAGGCCAAGGTCAGCGAGGCCGCGGTCACCTTCATCGTGTGCGGCCAGCTGGCCGATTACCGCACGATTCCGGAGCGCCTGTCACCAGTGGTCGAGGCCGGCATTATGCCTGCGGAGATGGTGCCAGGCTGGGAAGACGCCGCCAAGAGCCTCTACCATGAACAGCCCCAGCGACAGCGCGATGAAGCCGTGCGCACCGCGACGTTTGGTGCGGCAACGCTGATATACGCCGCCGAAGCTGCAGGTTTGGGCTCGGCACCGATGATAGGTTTCGATGCCGACGCGGTCGCGCGTGAGTTCGGCCTTGCCAACGATGAAGTGCCGGTCATGCTGCTGGCGGTCGGCCACGCGTTGCCCGCGAATTGGCCACGCAAGCCGCGCCGTCCAGTGGCCGAGGTACTGCAGTTTGTCTGAGTACGGCAGGTGAGCATTGCTGGCGCACGTGCCGCGCGCGCCAGCGCTATATGGTGTTCGCGCGGTTGCGCCGGGTTGCGCCGGGTTGCGCCGGGTTGCGCCGTAAAAGCGGCGTCAGGCTTCATGCCGAGGCTCTTCAAGCGACTCCGCGAGGAAGGTGACCAGCGCTGCGACGCGCCTGCTGGGGGGGCCATTCGGCTGGACGGCATACAGGTCGATCCGGCCGGATGCATACTCGTCCAGTACGGTTTCCAGCCTTCCGGCCTCAAGCTCGCGCCGGATATCCCAGTGGTTCTTCAGCACCACGCCGACGCCGTCGATCGCCCATTCGCGCAGCACGCCGCCATCGCTGGCCTGGCGGTCGCCGTTGACCTTGATGGTGAAGTGCTTGTCGGCTTCCAGAAATGGCCATGCAGCAAGCGGCGCCCCCGGCCGCGCAAGGATCAGGCAATTGTGCCGGGCCAGGTCACCGGGATGGGAGGGCTTGCCGGCGCGGGCCCAGTACCCAGGCGAAGCGCACACCAGCCGTTTGCCGCGCACCAGCAGGCGCGCGCGCAAGCTGGAATCAGGCAAGGGGCCGGTGCGCAAGGCCAGGTGGATGCGCTCTTCGATCAAGTCGAGCGGCCTGTCGTTGAGCACAAGGGTGATGTGAACGTCGGGGTAGCGCCGCTGGAAGGCATCCAGGAGCGGCCGCAATTGGCTGCGGCCGAAATCGTTGGTGGCCGTGATCCGGATCGGACCAGCCAATGGACCGTCCTCGCGCAGCCCCTGCATCACTGCGTCCCACTCGGCGACGATGCGGCGGCCATCGGCGAGCAAGCCTTCGCCCTCGTGCGTGAATTGCAGGCGCCGGGTCGATCGCACCAGCAGTCGCGTGCCGAGCTCCTGCTCGAGCTGGCTGACCGCCAGCGCCACCGTTGAGGTCGCAATCGAGCGCTGCCGCGCAACCGCGGAGAAACTCCCCGTGTCGGCAACATCCAGCAGCAAGCGCAGCGCATCGATCCTGTCCATATTTTGAATTTCTCGTAAAGTGATTTCGAAAACGTCCCGATTACAAAGGATTCCGTCGTCAATATAATCGATTTATCTTAACGCCTCACTCACATGAAAGGTTCATCATGAACATTGATTTCACCGGCCGCCGGGTCCTTGTTACTGGATCCACGAGCGGCATCGGCTTTGCCACGGCAAAAGGCTTTCTGGCAGCGGGAGCGCAGGTGGTCATCAATGGCCGCAGCGAGGCCAGTGTCAGCGCCGCCATCGCGCGCCTGGGGGCGGCCCCGGACAGGGTCACCGGCTTTGCAGGCGACCTCGGAACCGAAGCGGGGTGCGCGCAACTTGTGGCGGCGCACCCGGAGTTTGACATCGTCATCAACAATCTCGGCATCTTCGCGCTGCAGGATTTCTTCGACACGCCCAACAGCGAATGGGACCGCTTCTTCCAGACCAACGTCATGTCCGGCGTTCAGCTGTCGCGTGCCTATGCACCCGCGATGGTCCAGCGTGGCTGGGGGCGGATTGTGTTCATCTCGTCTGAGTCGGCCATCAATATTCCGTCAGACATGATTCATTATGGGTTCACCAAAACGGCCCAGCTCGCGGTGTCGCGCGGGCTGGCCAAGCGCCTTGCCGGCACCGGCGTCACCGTCAATGCCATCCTGCCCGGTCCCACGCTGTCCGAAGGGGTGGCCGACATGCTGCAAGCGGAGGTGGCGCGCACTGGCGACAGCCTTGAGAAGGTGGCGGCGGATTTCGTGACCACCCACCGCGCGTCATCGATCATCCGGCGCGCGGCGACGGTGGACGAAGTGGCGAACATGATCCTGTATGTCAGTTCGGCGCAGGCTTCGGCAACGACGGGCGCGGCATTGCGAGTGGACGGCGGCACCGTGGACAGCGTCATCTGAACGGCTCAGCGGGGTAGGTTTGGTTATCCTCAAAACCATCATCCTCGCGCACGGGGATACCCATAGAACGACGGTTTCGCTACACGGTCTATGGGTCCCCGCGTGCGCGAGGATGACGTTGGTTTGGAGCGCGGGTTATGCGAGGCGGCGACTCCGCCGGCAGCGCATGGCCATGCACGAGTACGGCTGCACCGTCGGCATGGCAGCGGTTTTGTCAGGAGGCGCGGTAGCTTGCCTGCGGCGCCGGCGCCGCGCCCAGTTCATCGAGGCGGTAGAACACCGGCAAGCCCAGTTCCGCGGCGTGGCGCACATCGCCATCGGCCCCGTGCGACGCGCCCTCGATGCGCAGCACCGCGTCGCAGTGCTCCAATAGCCGCCGCGATGCCGGGTACATGAACTGTTCGCCGATGGCGTCGCCCAGCGCGGTGGAGCCGGCCTGATGCGCCAGCGGCAGCGCCGCCCACTCGCCGATCATGGGCATGTGGCCCAGCTTGTAGATCTCCAGCGCAGCCTGTTGCAGATTATGCAGATTACGCTCGATCAGCAGCGGGTCGCCGCCGGTACCGCTGCGGTAGGGGCCGGCCACCAGCACCAGCATCGCCTTCGCCGCGTTCATGGCTGCGCTCCCTGAAACAGGTTCAGCGCCGCATATTGCAGCAGCATGATGGTCTTGGCATCGGCGATCTCGCCGCTGCGCAGCATGGCCATGGCCTCGTCGAAGCCCAGCTCCCGCACTTCGATATCCTCGCCCTCGCTTTCCACGCCGCCGCCCTTGCCGACCCGCGACGCGGCATCGTATTGGGCGATGAAAAAGTGCAGCTTTTCGGTCACCGAGCCGGGGCTCATGTAGGCTTCGAAAATCTGCGTCACCGTGTCGATCTGGTAGCCGGTTTCTTCTTCGGCCTCGTGGCGGATGCGCTGCTCAGGGTCGGCATTGTCGAGCAAGCCGGCGGGCGCTTCGATCAGCATGCCGTGATGGCCGTTGAGGTACACCGGCAAGCGGAACTGGCGCGTGAGCACCACCGTGCGCTGCGCCAGGTTGTAGAGCAGCAGCACCGCGCCGTTGCCGCGGTCGTAGGCTTCGCGGCTCTGGCGCTGCCAGGTATTGTCGTGCCGCAGGTAGTCGAAGGTGATCTTTTTGAGCAGATACCAGTCGTCCGACAAAATTTGTTCGTTGACGATCCGCACGCGTTCCGAGGTGGTCATGGTGGTGTCCTGGTTGATGGCTTGAATCGATGGTAACATGCGGTTTCGTGCAATTTCAAATGGTTTCGTGAGATATGTTGACATCGCAACGCAAGCAGGAAATCCTCGCCGCCCTCAAGCTCAACGGCCAGGTGGTGGCCAAAGCGCTCAGCGAACGCTACGGTGTGTCGGAAGACACCATCCGGCGCGACCTGCGCGAACTGGCCGCCGAGGGCTTGCTGCAGCGCGTGCACGGGGGCGCGCTGCCGGCGTCGCCCGCCACCGCCACGCTGGCCGTGCGCCAGGGCCTGTCCGGGTCGGGCAAAGAAGCCATCGGTCGGGCGGCCGCCGCGCTGGTGCTGCCCGGGCAGACCGTGATCATCGACGGCGGCACCACCTCGGTGCAGCTGGTGCGCCACCTGCCGCGCAACCTGCAGGCGACCGTGGTCACGCACAGCCCCACCATCGCGGTCGCGCTGGAGCACTTTGCCGATATCGACGTGATCCTGATCGGCGGGCGCCTGTTCCGCCACTCGATGGTGGCGGTGGGCGCGGCCGCCATCGAAGCGCTGAGCCATATCCGCGCGGACACCTACTTCATGGGCGTCACGGGCGTGCATCTTCGTGCAGGATTGAGCACTGGCGACATGGAGGAGGCCTACGTCAAACGGGCGCTGGCGGCGCAGTCGGCCGAAACGGTGGTGCTGGCGTCGGCGGAAAAACTGCACGCCGCCTCGCGCTTCAAGATCGGCGACGTCGGCTCGGCGGCCAGCATCGTGGTCGAGCACGACACGGCGCCGGACTTCATCGCCGAACTGACCGCGTGCGGCGTGTCGGTGGTGCTGGCAGGAAAAATTTGATTCGATGGATGATCGTTTGTGTCAGAATGATTTTTTACCAATCAGGATGCCAAACATGACCATTGTTGTTCGCCTGTTCCGCGCCGCTGCGCTCGCGACTGTGATCCCAGCCGCGCTCGTTGCCGCGCCCGCTGCCGTCGCGGTGACGCCGGTATCGACCCCCGCTGGCAAGCCGGCGGCCAAGCCGGCAGTGCAGCCGGCTGCGCCGTCAACCGCGCAGTCAACCGCGCAGTCAAGCTCCATCCCCGCGGCCCCCGTCGCGCGCGTCGCACCCGTGACCGACACCTACTTCGGCGAGACCGTCAGCGACCGCTACCGCTGGATGGAGAACGACAAGGACCCCGACTGGCTGCCCTTCCTCAAGCAGCAGAACGCCCATACCCGCGCCGTGCTCGACAAGCTGCCCAAGCGCGACGTGCTGCTCAGCCGCATCCAGCAGCTGTCGGGCGACACCACGTCGCCGGCGCGCGTGCAGAAGGCCGGCACGCGCCTGTTCTACCAGCAGCGGCCCGCGGGCGCCAACAACTTCAAGCTGTTCGTGCGCGACGCAGGCAACAAGGCATCCAGCGCCGGCAAGGACCGCGTGCTGGTCGACCCGACCAAGCTCGACACCAAGACCAGCCACTATTCGCTGGACTGGTGGCAAGCGTCGCCCGATGGCAGCAAGCTGGTCTACGGCCTGTCCAAGGATGGCAGCGAGGATTCGGTGCTGTACATCATGGACGTACGCACGGGCGCCACACGCACCGAACGCATTCCCAACACCCAGTCGGCCGAACCGAACTGGCTGGCCGACAGTTCCGGCTTTTTCTATAACCAGCTGACCGGCAAGGTCAACACGCCGGAGCGCTATCTGGATTCGCAAGTGCGCTTCCACAAGATCGGCACCAGCCCGGCCAAGGACCCGATCCTGATGGTGCGCGGCAAGGACCCGGCGGTGGCGTACGACAAGATCCAGTCGCCGTATATTTTCACCTCGGCCACCTCCAGCGTGGCCGTGCTGATGCTGGCCGACGTGCGCGAGGAAAAGCGCCTGTTCACGGCGCCCATCGCCGATGTGATCAAGGGGAAAGCCAAGTGGCTGCCGGTAGCCGACTTTGCCGACGAGGTGAGCAACTTCGACCTGCACGGCGCCGACCTGTATCTGTTCTCGACCAAGGGCCATCCGCGCGGGCGCCTGATCAAGACCTCGGCCACCGCGCCGGCGCTGGCCAGCGCCACCGAAGTGGTGCCGGAATCGGCGCTGGTGCTGCGCGACATTACCCGCGCCAAAGATGGTTTGTACATCAAGTCCATCGACGGCGGCCTGGCCCGCCTGCAGCGCCTGGGCAGCGACAACAAGCTGGTCGACGTCAAGCTGCCGTTCGACGGCACCATGGGCACCATGGATGGCAGCGCCGACGCGCCCGGCATCGTGGCTACGCTGTCGGGCTGGCTGCAGCCGACCGGCATCTGGTCGGTTACCGCGGACGGCAGCGTCACCGACACGGGCATCACCCCCAAGCCGGCCATCGACGTGTCGGGCTACACCACCGAACGGCGCTATGCCACCGCCAAGGACGGCACCCAGATCCCGTACAGCGTGATCTACAAGAAGGGCCTGAAGATGGACGGCAAGAATCCGACCTACATCTCGGCCTATGGCAGCTATGGCGCGGTGGCGTACACGCCGGCGTTTGCCGGGCGCGCGCTGGCGCTGATCGACCAGGGCGCCATCGTCGGTTACGCCAACGTGCGCGGCGGCGGCGAGTTCGGCAAGGAATGGCACCGTGCCGGCCAGCTCAAGAACAAGCCGAATACCTGGCGCGACCTGATCGCCGTATGCGAAGACCTGCAGGCCAAGGGCTACACGTCGCCGGCGCACACGGCCATCGGCGGCCGCTCGGCCGGCGGCATTGCGGTCGGGCGCGCGCTGGAAGAGCGCCCGGACCTGTTCGGCGCCGTGGTGTCGGGTGTGGGCTGGCATAACCCGCTGCGCTACGTGGCCGAGCAGAACGGCTACGCGGAGGAACCGGAGTGGGGCGCGATTGCCGATGCCGAAGGCTACAAGGCCTTGAAGAGCATCGACAGCTACCAGCAGGTGGTCGACGGCACCGCTTATCCGGCCATCCTGCTGACCACCGGCGTGACCGATCCGCGCGTGGCGCCGTTCCATCCGGCCAAGATGGCGGCGCGCCTGCAGACCGCCACCAGCAGCGGCAAGCCGGTGCTGCTGCGCGTGGACTTCGACGCGGGCCACGGCATGGGCTCGACCCGCGCCCAGCAGGATGCCGAGATGGCCGATACGTATGCGTTCATTCTGGCGCATACGCAGGGCAAGAAGGGCGACGCGGCGAAGTAAGCCAGACGCAGTAACGACGTTACTGCTTCAGCCGCTCCACAAACCACCGCCCGGCCGGCCCGGGCGGTGCCTCCTTGCGGTGCACCGCATGCATGGAAAAGCCGCTGCCCAGCAGCGCGATCGATTCCAGCTCCAGCCTGACCAGTTTCCCCCGCTCCAGATCCTCCTCCACCATCGGCAAGGGCATATGCCCCCAGCCCAGCCCGGCCCGCAGGAACGCGTGCTTGGCGCCCAGATCGGCCAGGCGCCAGGTCTTGGCCGACATCACGCCGAAGTTGCGTCCCTCGGTGCGGGTCGAGCGGTCCGTCAGCACCAGCTGCACATGCTCGGCGGCCGCGCTGCGCAGCACCATGCCATCGATCAGCGCCAGCGGATGGGCGGGCGCGACCACCGTCACCACCGGCACGCCCATCAGGAACACCGACGCGCATTCCACCGGCACTTCGGGCAGAGTGCCGATCACGGCCACGCTGCAGCGCCCGTCCATGAGCGGCTCCAGCACGGCGCCCAGCACTTCCGCGTACAGGCGCAGCGGCGTAGACGGGAACGCCAGCTGAAAATCGCGCACGGCGGCCGTCAGCACGTCCATCGGAAACATCACGTCCACCGCCACCGCCAGTTCCGGTTCCAGCCCTTCGGACAGGGTGCGCGCGCGCGCCTTGAACGCGTCCATGCCCGACACCGCCGCGCGCGCCTGTTCCAGCAGCGCCGCGCCCGCTTCCGTCAGGCGCGGGTAGCGCGCGCTGCGGTCGAACAGGGGCAGGCCGATCTGCGCTTCCAGGTTCTGCAGCGTATGGCTGACCACGGACTGCGCCCGGCGCAGCTTGCGCCCCGCCGCCGAAAAACTGCCCTCATCGGCTGCGGCGATAAACGTGCGCAGCTGGTCGAGCGACATGGCATCCAGCATATCCATCTACTCCATCGATACAAGTTATCGAATTATATAGGCTATTAAGATGGTTAGCGCAGGCATAAGATTCTTCCATCGCAGCAGGCAAACGACCAAGCGGCGACTCACTCAACCACTGAAAGGAATCGCACCATGAACACCAGCGCCAATACCAACACCATCGCCACTACCGCCGCAGCCACCGTCGTGCCGACCATCGGCCGCGTGCTGCTCGCGTCCATCTTCATCTTCAGCGGCATCGGCAAGGCGCTGGCGCCGGCCGCCACCATCGGCTACATCGAATCGGTGGGGTTGCCGTTCGCCACGCTGGGGCTGATCGCGGCAATCGCGGTGGAACTGGGCGGCGGCCTGTTGCTGGCCTTTGGCGCCAAGGTCAAACCGGTGGCTCTGCTGCTGGCGCTGTTCTCCATCGTCACCGGCCTGATTTTCCATAGCGCCATCGGCGACCAGAACCAGCTGATCCATCTGCTGAAAAACATCGCCCTGGCCGGTGGCCTGCTGCAAGTGGTGGCCTTCGGTGCCGGCGCCTACAGCTTCGACGCCCGCTCGGCCCTGACGGCTCGCCGCCAGAACGCCTGAGCGGCAGAAATCGTACGACGACACCAGCCTATCCATCATTACCATCCAAGGAAAACATCATGAGCACCAACACCATCGGCATCATCGGCGCAGGCGCCATCGGCCAGGCATTCGCCAAGCAGGCAGTGCGCGCAGGACTGAACGTTATTCTCAGCAACAGCCGCGGACCGGACAGCCTGCAGGGCGTCGTCGACAGTCTCGGTGCGCAAGCCCGGGCCGGCACCCCGGCCGAGGCGGCCAAGGCCGACATCGTCTTCGTCAGCGTCAACTGGGCAAGCCTGGACAGCGCGCTGCAGGGACTCGATCTGGCCGGGCGCATTGTGATCGACGCCAACAATCCGGTGCTGCTGCCCGAGTTCAAGCTGGCCGAATTGGGTGGCCGTAATTCCAGCCAGGTGTTTTCCCAGGTCGCCAAGGGCGCGCGGGTCGTCAAGGCGTTCAACACCTTGCTGGCCAGTGTGCTGGCCAGCGATCCGCAGCAGGGTGGCGGGCGGCGGGTGGTGTTCATCTCCGGCGACGACGACGGGGCCAAAACCGCAGTGACCCAGCTGATCGACCGCCTCGGCTTTGCCAGCATCGATTTGGGCAGCCTGGCAGTGGGCGGCGCACTGGCGCAGTTCCCCGGCGGTGCGCTGCCGGCAATTAATTTGATCAAGCTGGCCTGATTAACCGGCTGTTTATCCCAACTCACTTTTCAAGGAGAGCATCATGACGACCGAACGCGCCATCACCCACCGTACCGCAGGCCGCGCACACCATGGCATCACCCGGCTGGTCAGCCCATCCGATCTGGGTGAACTGATCAAGCCATTCGTGTTTCTCGACCACTTCGATCTGCCGGAACACGGCCCGCAAATGAAGATGCACCCGCATTCCGGCATCGCCACCGTCACGGTGGCCCTGGACGGCAGCCTGGCTTACCACGAGAGCACCGGCCACAGCGGCACTTTGCCGGCCGGCGGCGTCGAATTCATGAGCGCCGGCGGCGGCGTGTGGCATGGCGGCGGCCCGGCCGTGCAAGGCGCCGTCAAGGGGTATCAGCTATGGCTGGCGCTGCCCGAGCAGGATGAGCTCAGCCCCGCCCACAGCCGCTACGCCGCGCCGGGCGAGATCGAGCACAGTGGCCCGGCGCGGGTCATCCTTGGCAGCCACGGCGGCGCCACCAGCCCGATCGGCACCACCGCCTCGATCAACTACCTGCACGTGAAGCTGCGCGACGGCGAGCGCTGGACCTACCAGCCGCCCGCAGGCCACGACGTCGCCTGGCTGGCGGTCAGTTCCGGTGCGTTGCAGGTCGCCGGCACCCGGGTGGCCAGCGAAGTGGCGGTGTTCGAAGCCGGCAACGCCGCCATCACTGTGCAAGCGCGGGGCGCGACCGAGTTCGTGCTGGGTTCGTCGGTCAAGCATCCGCATGCGCTGGTGACAGGGTACTACTCGGTGCACACCAGCCAGGAGGCGCTGCAACAAGGTGAGGCCGGCATCAGGCGGATCGCCGCCCAGCTGCAAGCGGACGGGCAGCTGGCTGCTTGACAGCGCGTGCCTGTTCCCCGGTATGCGCCCGTTTTACAGCTTTCCGCTGAACACAATCCCCACCCAGCGCGGTACCGCCGGCACCGCGCTGTTCCACGTCACCACCTGCGATGTACGGTTATCGAATACGTTTTTCACCAGCAGGTTCAGGTCGAATTTCTGGTCCACCGTGCCGATCCCGATCGAAAAATCGGTGATGCTGTACGACGGCACCCACGCATAGCTGGACAAGGTCACATCCGAATTGTATTTGCTGGTGTACGCGGTATTGAAGCTGGTATGAAACAGCTTGTTCCAGTCGGCGATCGGGCGGCGGTATTCCGCGCCCACGTTGAACGTCAGCTTGGCGGCGCCGGGCAGATTCTGGCCGCTCACGTCGCGGTACGGAATGGGTGAATTGACTTCCGGCGGGTTGGACGAATTCTTGAAGTCGCGGTAGGTGGCGTCGTTATACGCGCCGGAGAACCGGATCGAAGTGAATTTCAAGCCGCTGTAGACGCCATCGAATTCCAGCCCGTAAGCGCGCACCTTGGCCACGCTGCCGGTGGCCGCCGTGTAGTAATTCTGGCCATTGTTATTGAGCCGCGTGGTGTAGTCGTCATACACCTGCACGGCCTGCTGGTAATCGCGCACGTTAGTCAGGAACACATCGGCATTCAGGGTCAGCGTTTTACCGAACAGCGTCGACTTGACGCCCGTTTCATAGGCCGCCGATTTTTCGGGGCGAATCAGGTTCGACACGCCATTGGTCACCTGGCTGATGCCGGCCTTTTCGCCGTATTGCAGCGATACATAGCCGGTCACGTCGTCGTTGAACTTGTAGCTGGGGCTGAGTAACGCGGTGGGCTGCACCTTGTCGAAGCGCGCGGCTTGCACGGGATTCCACAACACGCCCAGATTGGTCTGGCGGATCGCCTTGGCGTCGGCCACCTGGCGCTGCTGCGCCGCATTCAGATTGGCGTAATCGGCCACGCCGAAATACTTCAGCGCCACCGCATTGGCCAGCGCCAGCTGGGCCGGGGTGTTGGCGCCCAGGGCACCGACGCTATTGCTGGCGAAGCCGCCCAGTTCCACGCCGTTGACGGCGACGGGATTTAATTCCGCGGCCAGCCCTTGCGTGACGATCAGCTTGCTCGACCAGTTACTGCGCTTTTCCGATGTGGCGCGCAAGCCGCCGGTGACGGTGAAGGCGTCCGAGACATGCCAGTTGGCCTGCCCGTACAGCGCGCGCGACTTGTTCTCGATATGCTGCGGCGTGTTGTGTTCCATGCGGCTGAGCGAGTTTTGCAGCAGGTAGCGGCCATTGCCGTCGGCATCGAGGCGGGCGTATTGCGCGCTGCTGGCAAACCAGGCGCCGGCGTCGGCGCCGAATCCGGTGCGCGAGCTGTAGTTATTGCTGGAGTTAAGCGCCAGGAAACCGGCCTGATAATCCAGCTTGCCGCCGCGCCCGGAGGTGATGCGCAATTCCTGGCTGCTTTGCTTGTGGTCCGATACATAGCCGCCGCCATTTTTACTGATATCGAACGGCGTGCCTTCGTCGTTGCGCGCCTGAAAATAGAAATCCTTGTAGCCGGTGATCGACGTGAACGTGTGGCTGCCCAGCTTCCAGTTCACCACCGCCGAGGCGCCGCTGGTGCCGGTGACCAGCGGGCGCTGGCTATCCTGATTGACCCGGTCGCCCAGGTAGTCGTTCTGGTAGCTGTAGTCGCTTTGCTGCAAAAACCAGCGCCGGTTCAGGCGCGTCGACGCATCGGTGGACAAGGGATTGACGGTGCCGTTGGCGTAGGTGGCCGGTGTCTGGCGAAAGAAGGTCCAGCCGTTGTAATACTCTTCGTGGCGCGGGGTGACTTCCACTTTCAGCAGGGCTTCGAGGTTCTCGCTCGGCGTGAGCAGGAATTGCACGCGGCCCGATATGTTGTCTTTATTCTTGTAGGTGAAGTCCGGGTTGTATTTGTTGGGATAATCGCCCTGACCTTTGTCGACCGAAAAGGCGCCGCGCCACGCCAGCAGGCCATCGACCACCGCGCCGCCCGTGGCCGCGTTGGCGATGATGCGGCGGTTCTGGCCGAGCGCCAGCGAGTAGCTGGTGTCCGGCGTGAACGTGGGGCGCCGGGTGTTGATGCTGATGGCGCCCACGCTGGCGTTCTTGCCGTACAGCGTGCCTTGCGGGCCGCGCAGCACTTCGACCGCATCGACGTCGTAGAAGTCGAAGCTGGACAGGGGATTGTAGGCGTACGGCACGCCATCGACGGTAATGCCGACGCTGGGGTCCTGGGCGTCGGTCTGGGCTTGCTTGCCCAGCCCGCGCACGGACAGGGCGCTGGTGCGCGCGTTGCCCTGATTCCACGACACGTTGGCCGCGCGCTGGGTGATCGACGACAGGTCGCGCGCCTGCAGGCGGTCCAGCTCGGCGCCGGCCACCACCGATACCGAGATCGGCACGTCCTTCAGGCGTTCCAGCCGATTGCGCGCGCGCACGGTGACTTCGCCGAGGGTGTCTGGCACTTCGGCAGACTCGGTGGCAATCGTGGCAGCGGGGGCGGCAGCGACGGGAGCGGGAGCGGGCGCAGTTGCGGACACGGCCCCGGCTTTTAATTGCGCGATGACTTGCTTGAGCTGCGCGACTTCGGCTTGCAGTTCGGCCACCGAGGGATCGGCGGCGTGGGCGGCGCCGGTGAACAGCAGGCTGGCCGACAGCGCGGCTGCGAGCGGTGTCAAACGCAGGAAGTGTGGAGGGTGCTGCGGCGAAATGCGTGTCATGCGTGTGCTCCAGAGATGAGAATAATCATCCATGTCAGCAAACGGCATGCCAGTCGGTGGTGAGGCGAGGAGGTGAAGGCTTTATCGACCTTCGTGCAGGCTTCTGCCGCCAAGTGGGCAGCTCAGGCACGGTGACGCAGCGTCATTGCTGCGCCGCCAGGTGTGGCGGGCGCAGCATGACGGCGGGTCTGATGGTGCTACTCAGAACTGGGCTGCTGGCAATTCAACAGCCCGCGACGCTGGCATTACACCAGTTCGAATTCCGACGGGTTGATGCCCAGTTCCTTGGCGATCTTGGATGCCACGGCTTTTTCGCTGACGTCGAAGTTGCCGTCGGCCGACGCCACGGCGATGATCATGCGCACCAGCAGGCGCGACGCTTCGACGTTCGACTTCATCTTGCCCAGCGCTTGATAGGCCTTGGCTTCGCCGATATCCTTGTCGAATTCGAGCTGGCCGACGAAATCCTGGAACGCCTTGATGACGTCGTTGGTCGGGAAGATCGACAGGGCATCGTTGCTCTCGATGAACTTGATCATCTTCTGCTTTTCTTCCGCGCTGACGCTGCCGTCGGCCATGGACACCAGGGCCGAACCGGCCATGGCCGCATTCAGGAAATCTTTGTTCTTGTACTTCAGGGCTTCCGTCTTCAGCTCGCCTGCCTTGGATTTCAGGCGGGACAGGAAATTATCAAAACTCATCGTAAATCTCCACAGCGGTTATTGATCAGAATGACAATCTTACGCGGTTTGCGGGGTTTCGTGCGTTTCGTCGCAGCGCGACCCGGCGCCTGCGCTAGCGCAGAGTTCGCTGCGCGGGTCGGGAGTACGGTCGAGTCAGTCTGTTTCATTCATCCCGCATCAACGGAGATTGCCATGCTGACCGAATCCCCCCGTACTTTCCTGGGCTTGCTTGCCTTGACCCTGCTGATGGCGTGCAGCACGCCACGCCCCGATCCCGACCCCGGTCCCCGTCCCACGCCTGGACCGGGTGACCTGGCCATCGTCGTCAGCGACCTGCCGCCCGGGCTGCCGGCGGCGATCCAGGTGACGGGACCGAACGCCTACTTGGCCGTGGTCCGGCAAAGCCAGACCCTGTCGGGCTTGGTGCCGGGCGACTACAGCGTCAGCGCCGGCAGCCTGACCAGCGGCAGCCTGACGTATTTTCCCCATGCCGGCCTGCAGCGCGCGCAGGTGGTCAGCGGCGCCACCACGGCGCTCACCGTCAGCTATACCGCCATGCCGTTCGGTTTGGGCATCGAGGAAGTGACCAATGTGGGCGGCGCCGTGTTCCTGACCGCGCCGCCGGGCGACCGGCGTCTGTTCGTCGTCGAGCGCGCCGGCCGCATCCATCTGGTCGACAACGGCGTGCGCCTCAGTGTGCCCTTCCTCGACATCAACGATCGCGTGCTGTCGCGCGGCGAGGGCGGCCTGCTGTCGATGGCGTTCGACCCCAACTTTGCAAGCAACGGCTACTTCTACCTGTACTACACCGACAATCTGCGCCGCATCGTGGTGGAGCGCCAGCGCGTCTCGGCCGACCCCAACCGCGCCGACCCGGATTCGGCGCTGGCCATCATCCGCGTCTTTCACCTGAACGACACCCACTACGGCGGCACCGTGGCCTTCGGTCCGGACGGCTACCTGTACCTGGCCACGGGCGACGATGGCGGCACGGGCGACCCGTTTCGCAACGGCCAGAATCTGCACCGCCTGCTGGCCAAGGTATTGCGGCTCGATGTCAGCACTACCAGCGAGGCGCAGCGTTACCGCATCCCACCCAGCAATCCGTTTGTCGGGCGCACCGGCCACGACGAGATCTGGGCGCTGGGCTTGCGCAATCCGTGGCGCTTTTCGTTCGACAACAATCTGCTGTACCTGGCCGACGTGGGCCAGGACCGGCGCGAGGAAGTCAACGTCGTCAACGTCGGCCCGGGCGGTTACAACTTCGGCTGGAACATCATGGAAGGCTCGCTGTGCTACAACGCCACCAGCTGCAACCAGGCCGGGCTGACCCTGCCCGTGCAGGAATACGATCACGGCAACGGCTGCTCGGTCACCGGAGGCTACGTGTACCGGGGCGGCGCCATTGCCGGGCTGACCGGGCACTATCTGTATTCGGATTTCTGCCGCGGGTTTTTGCGCAGCTTCCGCTACAGCGGTGACGGCATCACCGACCGGGTCGACTGGCTCATCCCCGGGGCCGGCAACGTGCAGTCGTTCGGCCGGGGCGGCGATGGCGAGCTGTATCTGGTCGCGTCGAACGGCAAGATCTTCAGGATCGTGCAGCAGGGGATTGCAAGCGCAGCGCGTTGACCGCCATGTCGATGAAAGCCCGCAGCTTGAGCTGCTGCTGGGTGCGCACGGGAAAATAGATGAACAGCCCGCTGGTGGGCGGCACGAAGGCGTGTAGCACCCGTTCCAGCTTGCCGCTGGCGATGTCGGCGCCTGCTTCCATGTCCGGCAGGTAGGCCAGGCCCATGCCGGCCATGGCGAAGTCGCGCATCAGCGTGGTGTCGTTGACGATCACGCCGCCGTCGGTCTCGACATGGAAAGCGTGGCCGTCGCGCACGAAATGCCACGGCGCCAGCGCGCCGGACGACAGGAAACGGTAGCGCAGCGTCTGGTGCCCGGTCAGTTCTTCGGGCGCGGCGGGGCGCCCGGCGCGGCGCAAATAGTCGGGAGACGCCACCACCGACCAATGCAGGTCCGGGGTCAGGCGCACGGCGACCATGTCTTGCGCCACCGCGTTGCCCAGCCGTATGCCGGCGTCGAAGCCAGCCGCCACCAGATCCACCGCGCCATCGTTGAGCGACAATTCCAGCGTGACGTCCGGGTAGGCCGCGCGATATTGCTGCGCCAGCGGATTGATCAGGATGCCGCCCAACGCCCGCGGCATGGTCAGGCGCAACGTGCCGCGTGGCTTACCCTGCGCGCTGTGCAGCGCCGCGAATGCTCCGTCGATCTGGTCCACTGCGCCGCGCAGGCTGGCGAACAGCAGTTCGCCCGCTTCGGTCAGCGCCACCTTGCGGGTGGTGCGCTGAAAGAGCACCGCGTCATGGCGCAGTTCCAGCAATTTGACCGCCTTGCTGACGGCCGTGGGCGTGACGCCCAGGCGGGCGGCTGCCGCCGTGAAGCTCATGAGCTCGGCCACAGCCAGAAAGGCCGGAATGCCATCGAAAGAAAAATCGTTCACGATTATGAACCTGCAGGACAAGACGTATGTGCCATTCTGCTCTTTTTCTCGGTGGTTGAGCAACCTACCATGGAGTTTTTCTAAGGAGAGAATTCATGACCACCACACTGAACCCCGTCATCGCCGCCTACATCGATGCCTCCAACAGCGGCGATGCCGAACAACTTGCATCCTGCTTCACCCTTGACGCGCTGGTGCAGGACGAAGGCCACGTCATCAGCGGCCGTTCGGGTATTGCGGCGTGGGCCAGCGACAC
>CALRYE020000063.1:0-31718 GCA_943372275.1 Janthinobacterium lividum | reverse complement strand
CGCGCCAAGGTGATCTGATGAACCATCCATCCTCCGCGCTCGACCAAGCCGCCGCCGATACGCCCGACCGCCGCACGCCGGACCACCTGCGCCGCGCCGCCGCCGTCAAGGTCATGATCCTCGACGTCGACGGCGTGCTCACCGACGGCAGCCTGACCTACGGCCCCGACGGCGAAGCGACCAAGACCTTCAACGTGCTCGACGGCCTGGGCATCGAACTGCTGCAGAAAACCGGCGTGGCCGTGGCCATCATCAGCGCGCGCCAGTCGGCCATCGTGATCCGCCGCGCCGCCGATCTGAAGATCGCCCACGTCTACCAGGGCACCCACGACAAGCGCATCGCGTTCGCCAAGCTGCTGGACGCGACCGGCGTGACCGCCGCCCAGTGCGGCTACATCGGCGACGACGTGATCGACCTGCCGCTGCTGCTGCAGGTGGGCTTTGCCGTGACGGTGCCGACCGGGCACCCGGAAGTGCAGCACCGCGCCCACTACGTCACCCGCGCCGGCGGCGGGCGCGGCGCCGTGCGCGAAGTGTGCGACATGGTCATGCGCGCCCAGGGCACCTACGAAACGGCGCTGGCGCCGTACTTCGCGTGAAGGCAGCAGCCATGACGCGCCTGTCGGAGCTGCAGCATGCATAAGCGCACCGCCCACCGCTGGCGCCTGATCACCATCATGGTGGTCGGGGGCTTTCTCGCCTTCGGCAGTTACTGGATGGTGCACCTGATGGAAAACAGCGACGCCACGCTCGACTCCGACGCCTTCAAGAACGAGCCCGATTACATCGTCGAGAAATTCAGCTTCGTGCGCATGACGCCCGAAGGCAAGCCCCATTACGTGCTGTCGGGCGCCAAGCTGACTCATCGCCCCGTCAATGACAGCTCCGACGTGGAGCTGCCGGTGCTGCAGAATATCGCCCCCGGCGCGCCGCCGATGACCATCGTGGCCCAGCGCGCGCGCATCGTCAACGCCGGCAATCAGGTCGACCTGAACGGCAAGGTCGATATCCAGCGGCCCGCCTCGCCCACCACGCGCTCGCTGCGCCTGCGCACCGAAAAGCTGACCGTGTTCCCGGACGAAGACCGCATGCAGTCGGACCAGCAGGTGACCATGCAACTGGGCGACACGGTCGTTACCGGCACCGGCATGCGCGCCAATAACGCCACGCGCCAGATTCACTTCGCCAGCCGCAGCCAGATCGTCGATCCGCCGGGAGCGGCCGCCAGGCGCTGACGGTAAGGTATCCAACAATGGAAAATACTATGAAAAATATACTCGTACTGCTCATGCTGTCGATGGCGGCGCTGTCCGCCTCGGCCGAAAAGGCCGACTCGGCCAAGCCGACCGTCATCAATTCCGATTCGCTCGACGTGGACGACGTGTCGCAAACCAGCATCCTGACCGGGAACGTGGTCGTCACCAAGGGCACGCTGCTGCTCAAGGCCGACAAGGCGGTGATCAAGCAGACCCCCGACGACTACACGCTGGTCACGCTGACCTCGGCCGGCGGCAAGAGCGCCACGTTCCGCCAGAAGCGCGATGCCGGTCCCGAGCTGTGGGTCGAAGGCGAAGCCCAGCGCATCGAGTACGACGAGCGCACCGAGGTCGTCAAGCTGTTCTCGAACGCCAAGATGCGCGAGCTGGAAGGCGCCAAGCCGACCCGCACGGTCGAAAGCGAATACATCACCTACGACGGCCGCAAGGAGCAGTTCGCGACCCGCAATGACGTCAGCGGCGAGAGCCGCGCCGGCAAGGGCCGCGCCACCATGATCATCGCACCGCGCAAACCCACCCCGGCCGCGGCCGCCCCCGCAGGTGCCCAGTGATGGCGGCTAGCGAAGCGGGCGCGGATCTTTCCGCCGTCGCTCCCGCGGCCGGCTGCGGCAAGGACAGCAGCACCCTGATCGTACGCGGCCTGCAGAAAAGCTATGGCAAGCGGCTGGTGGTGCGCGACGTGTCGCTGCAGGTCGAATGCGGCGAAGTGGTCGGCCTGCTCGGCCCCAACGGCGCCGGCAAGACCACCTCGTTCTACATGATCGTCGGGCTGGTGCCGTCCGACGCCGGCTCGATCGACATCAACGGCGTGGACATCTCCAGCCTGCCGATCCACCGGCGCGCCACGCTGGGCCTGTCGTACCTGCCGCAGGAAGCGTCGGTGTTCCGCAAGCTGACCGTGGAAGACAATATCCGCGCTGTGCTGGAACTGCAGAAGGTCGACGGCAAGGCGCTGTCCAAGCAGCAGATCAACATTCGCCTGGACACCCTGCTGGCCGACCTGCAGATCGAAAAGCTGCGCGAGAACCAGGCCCTGTCGCTGTCGGGCGGCGAGCGGCGCCGCGTGGAAATCGCCCGCGCGCTGGCCACCAACCCGCGCTTCGTGCTGCTCGACGAGCCGTTCGCCGGGGTCGATCCGATCGCCGTGATCGAGATCCAGCGCATCGTGCGCTTCCTGAAGGAGCGCGGCATCGGCGTCTTGATCACCGATCACAATGTGCGCGAAACGCTGGGCATCTGCGACCGCGCCTACATCATCAACCAGGGCGCGGTGCTGGCCTCTGGCCGGCCCGACGATATCATCGCCGACGAGTCGGTGCGCCGGGTGTACCTCGGCGAACACTTCCGGATGTAATGGCATGAACCGACGCAAGGCACGATCGACCGCATGAAACAGTCACTTCAACTACGCACCTCGCAACACCTGGCGCTCACGCCGCAGCTGCAGCAGTCGATCCGGCTGCTGCAGTTGTCCACGCTCGAACTGCACCAGGAGCTGGAACAGCTGCTGACCGATAATCCGCTGCTGGAACGGCTCGACGACCCGCTCGACAACTCGGTGCGCCTTTTGGGCGACGGCGCCATCAGCAGCGCCGCCACGCCGGGCGAGGCGCCAGCGGAAACGGGCGCGCAGGACGCGCCGGCGCCGGCCGAAGGCGACGGCGCCGGCGAAGGCGGCGAGGGCGATGCGCCCGCCAACAACGACGCCGAAGGCGACTGGGGCGAACTGGGACGCAGCAAGAATCCCGACGACGAGGATTCGCGCCCGCAGCTGGAAGCCTCCGCCACCACCTTGCGCGAGCACCTGACCGAGCAGGTGCGGGTCACGGTGCTGAGCATCCGCGACCGCGCGCTGGTCGAACTGATCATCGACGCGCTGGACGACAACGGCTACCTGGAAGAGCCGATCGAAGAGATCCACGCGCGCCTGCCGGAAGAACTGGAAGTGGACTTCGACGAAGTGCGCACGGCGCTGGCGCTGCTGCAAAGTTTCGATCCGGCCGGCGTGGGCGCGCGCAACGCCTCCGAATGTTTGGCCCTGCAGATCAAGCGCATGCCGGCCATACCCATGGTCACGCGGCGCATGGCGCTGGCCATCGTGGAAAAGCACCTGACCTGGTTCGCCCAGCGCGAATTTAACAAGCTCAAGAAAGCGCTGGACTGCGACGACGAAGACCTGCGCGAGGCGCAGACCGTGATCCGCGCCTGCAATCCCCATCCGGCCTCGCAGTTCGCCACCGACGCGTCGGACTACGTGGTGCCGGACGTGATCGTGCGCAAAGCCAAGGGCGGCTGGTCGGTGTCGCTGAACCACGAAGTCATGCCGCGCCTGCGCGTAAACAGTTTATACGCCAGCCTGCTCAAGCAGGGCAAGGGCGAGGGCCAGATGAGCTCGCAGCTGCAGGAAGCCAAGTGGCTCATCAAGAACATGCGCCAGCGCTTCGACACCATCCTGCGCGTGGCCCAGGCCATTGTCGAGCGCCAGCGCAATTTCTTCTCCCATGGCGCGGTTGCCATGCGTCCCCTTGTTTTGCGCGAGATTGCTGATACACTAGGTCTACACGAGAGCACTATCTCCCGCGTAACAACGCAAAAATACATGCTCACACCGCATGGAATGTTTGAGTTGAAGTATTTTTTTGGTAGCCACGTCGCCACCGAAGCAGGAGGGGAAGCGTCCTCCACGGCGATCCGTGCACTCATTGTGCAATTGACAGGAGCTGAAGACCCTAAAAATCCATTATCCGACAGTAAGATCGCGGACATGCTGGGGGAACAGGGTATGGTCATCGCTCGCCGCACCGTTGCCAAATACCGCGAAGCGCTCAAAATCCCACCCGTCAGCCTCCGGAAATGTCTGTAAGCGATCAGCTTTAAGTAGCAACCAGCAACATCCAACGCTGTTCCTCTACGTCCCAAGCGCATGAACAGAGAAGCGACATCATCAAAGGAGTGTGTATGAATCTCACAATCAGCGGACATCATCTCGAAGTGACACCGGCCATCCGTGAATACGTACAGAGCAAGCTTGAGCGCGTTAAGCGACATTTCGATCAAGTGATCGACATTGCCGTCATTCTCACCGTGGACAATCTGACTGAAAAAGAAAAACGCCAGAAGGCCGAGATCAATCTGCGATTAGCGGGCAAGACCGTGTACGTGGAAAGTCTGTCGCATGACCTGTACGCCGCCATCGATTGTCTGGTCGACAAACTGGACCGGCAGGTCATGAAGCATAAAAACAAAACCCAAGACCATAACCACCAGGCCATCAAGCACATGCCTGAAGAAGAGACGCCGGTCGAGATCTGACCGCCTCCATCCGTCCTGAAATGAATGCCGTCCGGGCTTACCCTGACGGCATTTTTCATGGGGTTCGCCATTTGAGAGACGGGTTTGCGGTCAGGGGCGCTACACTGCGGGTCTGACAATTTACCGATTGATCCCATGAGCGACCACGTCCACACCCGCATCGCCCAGCGCACCGGCATCATTACCCTTGACCGTCCGAAAGCGCTCAACTCCCTTTCCCTCGACATGGTGCGCGCCTTGACCGCCGTGCTGCGCGACTGGCGCGGCGACGACGCCATCGACGCCGTCGTAATCGGCAGCAGCAGTCCCAAGGCGCTGTGCGCCGGCGGCGACATCCGCTTTTTCTACGACCATGGCCGGCAGACGCCCACTGGCGGCAGCGCGCTGATCGAAGACTTTTTTACCGAAGAATACGCGCTCAACCACCTGATCCACTTCTATCCCAAGCCGTACATCGCGCTGATGGATGGCGTGGTGATGGGCGGCGGCATGGGCATCGCGCAGGGCGGGCCGACCTGCCGCGTGCGGGTGGTGACCGACAAGACCAAGATGGCCATGCCGGAAGTAAATATCGGCCTGTTTCCGGACGTGGGCGGCAGTTATTTCCTGTCGCGCACGCCCGGGCGGCTGGGCTACTACCTGGCGCTCACGGGCCTGACCATCGGCGCGGCCGACGCGATCGCCGCCGGGCTGGCCGACGTGTATGTGGCGCAGGAACGCATGGGCGAGCTGGCCGCGCTGATCGACGATACGCTGGGCGGCGGACTGCGCGCGGCGGTCATCGGCTTCGGCATGCCGGCGGGGGACAGCATGCTGGCAGCGAAGCGCGAACTGATCGACCGGCATTTCGGTGCGGCATCGGTCGCCGCCATCATGGCGTCGCTGGAGACGGACGCGGATCCGTTCGCCCAGGCGGCCCTGGCCGCCATGCGCCAGCGCTCGCCGCTGATGATGTGCGTGACCTACGAGATGCTGCGGCGCGGGCTGGAGCTGGATGTGGCCGATTGCCTGCGCATGGAACGCAACCTGGTGCGGCGCAACTTCGAGCATGGCGAAGTGATCGAAGGAGTGCGCGCGCTGGTGATCGACAAGGATAATGCGCCGCGGTGGAATCCGCCGACGCTGGGGGAGGTGACGGAGGCGATGGTGGCGCGCTTTTTCGAGCCGGCGTGGCCGGCGTATGCGCATCCGCTGCGGGATCTCTGACCTTTGACATTGTATTACTTGGCGCTCGCCGCGCTCATTACACTACATGGATGAATCCGACCGATCCTTTTGACCGCGACAATTTACGTCATGCAGAAACCCTGCTAACGGAACAAGAAATTGCTCGGGATTTCTTTCCGGCCTGGACGTTATGTCGAACAACCCCTTCATGGCCGAAGACGAGAGCACCAGCGTCATCGCATACAAGAGCGACGAGGGCGCATCGCTTCGCGTCGACGCGCTCTATATCCGTAGGCTCATGCTTGACGAAGACGCGCCTGAACGCCTCGCAACGGTCTCATTCGGCCTCATGGCCATTTCCGCATACCGGCTGGGCTTCGCCCACATCACACTGTTCGCTGCGGGAAATGGCCCGATCGACCCGGACGACCCCGAAGGTTTCGTCGGATTCGCTGTTTTGCCGAAGTTCGGCTTCGACGCGCCGCTTGACCCTGCCGACCTGAACGCGGCGCCAATCGAAGCCCTTCGTGCTTGCAGAACAGTTCAGGACGTCATTGCGACAAACCCTGACTGGTGGAGCGTACATGGCCGGGGCCGCGATATGCACTTCGACTTGAGCGCTCACAGTCGCAGTTGGACGATTCTGCTAAACTATCTTTATCAAATACTCCCTTTGCCGGAGATCGAACCATGACCGCTCTGAAAAAAACGCCTCCCGGCCAGAACAGCGCTTATAAGCTGGCGGCAGCGGCCCGGCGCGCCAAGGTTGCTTCCATGGGGGCGCCAATTGTCGGTGAAGTCAAGCCATCTCAGGGCCGCATCCGGGTCACGCTTGGGGGCAAACCAATCAGCCGGGACGCCAAGTCCAGTGTGTTCGGACCGTCGTCGATCGACATTCCAGAATTCTCAATCGCTCGGAAGAGAAAAACCGCCTGACAGCAGGCGGTCGTGAGGCCGTTTTTTGTCCGTTGCGGCGTTAAGAAGTTGCGGCGTTAAGACTGCTCGCGGTGCCGCAAGACCACCCGCTCGGTATCCCCGAAATACGCCGCCAGCCGCTCCGCCATGTACACCGAGCGGTGCTGGCCGCCCGTGCAGCCCAGCGCCACGGTCAGGTAGCTGCGGTTGTCGGTCTTGAACGACGGCAGCCACTTTTCCACGAACGCCCGAATATCTTCCAGCAGTTCGGCGGCGCTCGGCTGCGCATCCAGGAACGCGATCACGGGCGCATCCATGCCCGTCAGCGGCCGCAAGGTCAGGTCGTAATACGGATTGGGCAAGGCCCGCACGTCGAACACGAAGTCGGCGTCCAGCGGCACGCCCAGCTTGAAAGCGAACGACTCGAAAAACAAGGTCAGCGGCGCGCGCTCGATCGCCACCAGCTCTTTGATCCACGCGCGCAATTTGTTGGCCGACAGCTCCGACGTATCGATCACATGCCCCAGCTTTTCGATGGCCGAGAGCCGCTCGCGCTCTTCCAGGATGCATTCGATGAGGGTGCGGCGCGAGGCCGGATTTTCATTCGGGCGCAGATGGTGCGACAAGGGATGGCTGCGCCGCGTTTCGGAAAAGCGCGCCACCAGCGAGTGCGTGTTAGCGGTGAGGAACATCACCTTGACGTCATGTCCCTGATCCCTGAGCAGCTTGACGTTCTGCGGCAACTCCACCAGCGACTCGGCGCTGCGCGCGTCGACCGCCACGGCCACGAAATCGGTGCCATCGGCGATCAGCGCGCTGATCAGATTGGGCAACAGGGGAGGGGGAAGATTGTCGACGCAGTAGTAACCTGCGTCTTCAAGGACGTTGAGGGCCACCGATTTACCGGAGCCGGAAATACCTGTGATGAGTACGATGCGCATGGTGAACGATCATACCGCATGCGCGCGCGATTTGCTAAGCAAGGGCCCGTAAACCCGGGTCAACAGCGCGACTTAATCGCCGGTCATGGCCTGGCGCTGGCGTTCCATGAATTCCTGTAATGTATCGATGCCGCGCAGTTGCAAAATTGTATTGCGCACGGCGGCCTCCAGCAGCACCGCGATGTTGCGGCCGGCCGCCACGGGAATAACGACTTTTCGTACCGGCAATCCCAGCACATCTTCGGTCGGGAACAGGAACGGCAAGCGTTCGACTTCCTCTTCCAGCGCACCGCGCTTGACCAGATGCACGATCAGCTTCAGGCGCATCTTGCGGCGCACCGCCGTCTCGCCGAAGATCGCCTTAATGTCCAGCAAGCCGAGCCCGCGCACTTCCAGCAGGTTCTGCAGCAGGGGCGGGCAGCGCCCTTCGATCATGTTCGGCGCGATGCGCGAAAACTCGACCGCGTCGTCGGCCACCAGGCCGTGACTGCGTGAAATCAATTCAAGACCCAGCTCGCTCTTGCCCAGCCCCGAGTCGCCCGTGATGAGCACGCCCACGCCCAGCACATCCATGAACACGCCGTGCATGATGATGCGCTGCGCGAGCTTCTTGGACAGGTAGACGCGTAAAAAGTCGATCACCTGCGCGGCTGGCAACGGCGTGGAAAACAGGGGAATGTTCTGCTCGTCGCAGATGGCCAAAATATCGGGCGGCGTTTCCAGGCCCTGCGCGATGATCAGCGCCGGCGGGCCGCCCGCGATCAGTTCGCCGATCACGTGGCTGCGCGAGCCGGATTTCAGGCGGTGATAGTAAGTCAGCTCCTGGTGCCCGAACACCTGGATGCGCCCCGGGTGGATCAGGTTCAGGTGGCCGACCTGGTCGGCCGCGGAAGCGACATCGCCCGAGATTAGGCGCTCGCCGCCGGGAAAGCCGGCGAACCACCCAAGCTGTAAACTTTCACGGTTATCGTCGTACAGGCGTTGGATGGTCAGCGGGGTCTGGAGCATGGATCGTCAGCCCAGGGTCTGCAGCGACGGCTGCCAGTTGGTGATGCGCGCGTGCACCGATTTCGGGTCCGGGTCGGTCGACAGCGCCGTGCGGAAGGCGTCGTCGGAAAACATCTCGGCAATTTCCGACAGGATTTCCAAGTGCTGCTGGGTCACGTGATCGGGGATCAGCAGAAAAAACAGCAGGTTGACCGGCTGGCCGTCGGGCGACTCGAACGGAATCGGTTCCACCAGGCGTACGAAGGCGGCCAGCGGCGACTTGAGGCTCTTGCTGCCCTTGATGCGTCCGTGCGGCACGGCCACGCCGTGGCCCAGCCCTGTGGAGCCCAGCCGTTCGCGGGCGAACAGATTGTCCGAGACGGTCGAGCGGGCAATGCCGCAGTTGTTCTCGAAAATCAAACCAGCCTGCTCGAACGCACGCTTTTTGCTGGACACTTCGAGATCGAGCAACACGTTCTCGAGCGATAAAATTTTGCTAAGGTTGGTCATAACACTAAGTGTAATGGTGCGACGCACAAACGTGCTTGCGAGCCAGAATTATAGGCCTGTTTTTCAGCCGTGTAATTGGAATTCATCGACGTTTGTTATCGCTTTTACATTGATCTGGTGCAGCACTCGTGGCGGATTGCACAACGGCCATTTGCTACTACTGGTTAATTTTCCAATTTCCGTAACGAAATCAAGGGGATGCCCGCGTTTCGCGTCTGCGGATGACCATGGATCGAACTTATTCCCGCATAGAAATGGCGTCAAGTGCCGCGACCTGTGCGGGTCGCTACCTTTGATTTCGCTCAAGCGTTCATTGCCGAGCGGTACGCAAATTGGGTGGTTTGCCGCCCGTGAAGTTGCTGCGCCACGGATTAATGTCCAGTCCGCCACGGCGGGTATAACGTGCGTAGACGGCCAGTTTTTGCGGTGCACACATGCGCTGGATATCGACAAACATGCGTTCCACGCACTGTTCATGGAACTCGTTGTGCTCGCGAAAGCCGATCAGGTATTTGAGCAAGCCTTCCTGATCGATCTGCGCTCCCACATAGTGAATCTGTACGCTGGCCCAGTCCGGCTGGCCCGTCACCAGGCAGTTCGATTTGAGCAGGTGCGACACCAGGCGCTCCTCGACCGGCGCCTCGTCGCGTGCCGAGCGCAGCAGTTCCGGCGCCGGCGTGTACTGGTCGATCTCGATGTCGAGCCGGTCCAGCAGCAATCCGTCCAGTTCGCCCATCTTGACGCTGCCGAACTGTTCCGGCGAAGTCAGGGCGATGTGCACGTGCGCGCCGAAGCCGGCCGCCAGGTCGTCGCGCAGCAGCGCCACCAGCGCGTCGGCATTGGCCAGGCGGGTCTGGTTGAACGAATTCAGGTACAGCTTGAACGACTTCGATTCGATGATGTTGGGCGAGTCGGCCGGCACCGTGAAGGTGGCGATGGCCACCTGCGGTTTGCCGCGCAGATTCAGCCACGACAGCTCGTAGGCGTTCCAGATATCCACGCCGAAGAACGGCAGCGTGCCCGTCAGCTGCAGCTCGTCGCGCTTTTGCTGGCGCGCGATGGGAAACAGCAGCTCGGGCGCGTACTGGGTCTGGTAGGCCGCCGTTTTGCCCAGCGGCGAATCGGCGGCGGCGTTGCTGACGATACTCGCCGGGATACCGGAAGTCGTCGTCGGTTCAAAATCACTCATTGTCTTCAGATACTCGCGGTGGTCAATTGCTCATGATCGTCGATATTACCCAAGGAATAGCTTGTAAACCGGGTTGGCCGTTTCATCCCAGTAACGGAAGCCCAGAGTCGTAAGGAACTGGCGGAAGTCGTCCATTTCGGCACTCGGCACCTGCAGGCCGATCAGGATGCGGCCCACATCGCCGCCCTGATTGCGGTAGTGGCACAGCGAGATGTTCCAGTTCGGCGCCATGCTGTTCAGGAAGCGGATCAGCGCGCCCGGCCGTTCGGGGAACTCGAAACGATACAGCAGCTCGTCGTGGGCCAGCGCGCTCTTGCCGCCCACCAGGTGGCGGATGTGCAGTTTGGCCAGCTCGTCGTGGGTCAGGTCCAGCGTCTTGAAGTCATTCTGTTCGAAGGTGCGCGCCAGCAGGCTCGACTCGCCCCGGTTGGCGATCTGCACGCCGACAAACACATGCGCTTCGCGCGCATCGCTGACCCGGTAGTTGAACTCGGTCACATTGCGCGGGCCGATCAGTTCGCAGATGCGCTTGAAGCTGCCGCGCTGCTCGGGGATGGTCACGGCGAACACGGCTTCGCGCGCTTCGCCCAGTTCGGCGCGCTCGGCGACAAAGCGCAGGCGGTCGAAGTTCATGTTGGCGCCGCAGGCGATGGCCACCAGGGTTTCGTTGCGCACCGGATTCTTGCTCAGTTTGGAGCGCTCCACGTAGGCCTTGGCGCCGGCCACGGCCAGTGCGCCGGACGGCTCGACGATGCTGCGCGTGTCCTGGAACACATCCTTGATGGCGGCGCAGATGGCGTCGGTGTCGACGATGATGATTTCATCGACCAGCTTCTGGCACAGGCGGAACGTTTCCTCGCCTACCAGGCGCACGGCGGTGCCGTCGGCAAACAGACCCACGTCCGACAAGGTGATGCGCTCGCCCGCCTTCAGGCTGCGCGCCATGGCGTCCGAATCGGTCGACTGCACGCCGATGATCTTGATGTCCGGGCGGATCTGTTTTACATACGCGGCCACGCCGCTGATCAGGCCGCCACCGCCGATGGCCAGGAAAATCGCGTGGATGGGGCCGGAATGCTGGCGCAGGATTTCCACACCGATGGTGCCCTGGCCGGCGATGACGTCCGGATCGTCGAACGGATGCACGAACGCCAGCTTCTGTTCCTTTTCCAGCATGTGGGCGTGGTTGTAAGCGTCGGTGTACGAGTCGCCGTGCAAGATCACTTCCACATTCACGCCGCCGAAGGCCTTGACCGCGTCGATCTTCACGCTCGGGGTGGTGGTCGGCATGACGATCACCGCGCGGCAGCCTAGTTTGGACGCCGACATGGCCACGCCCTGGGCGTGATTGCCGGCCGAGGCCGTGATGACGCCGCGCTTGAGTTGCGACTCCGACAGATTGGCCATCTTGTTGTAGGCGCCGCGCAGCTTGAAGCTGAACACGCTCTGCATATCCTCGCGCTTGAAATAAATGCGGTTCTCGATGCGCTTGGACAGAATCGGCGCCAGATCGAGCGGCGTTTCGGAAGCGACGTCGTAGACGCGGGCGGTGAGGATTTTTTTGAGATAGTCAGTTGTCATGGTCTGCAAGCAAATGGTTCTTGGCCGCAACGTTTAAGGCGTCAATGCGGGCTCGGCGTATCGTGTCGTTGCAATACATTTTCCTCATTATAATGGACGCCTCCTGCAGCCCGGCTACCGCGGCCGCATATTGACCCAAACGATCGAAACGATCGAAACGATCAAAACGATCAAAACGATCAAAACGACCGAAACCACCGAAACGACCGAATGAAGACTCCATGATCGAAGCCGCCGTCCTCTGGGTGCTCAAGGTAGTAGCCGCCCCGGCAGTCGGACTCAGTTCGGTATTCGTGATCGCCTTTGTCTCCGCCACCCTGGTGCCGCTGGGCTCGGAACCGGCCGTGTTCGCCGTCGTGAAAGCCAATCCGGCCATGTTCTGGCCGGCGGTGCTGGTGGCCACCTGCGGCAATACGCTGGGCGGCATGCTGGATTATTTTCTGGGCTACCGCGCCAAGGTGGCCTTCGCCAAGGAGCGCAAGACGCGCTGGTTCACCTGGCTGGCGCGCTACGGCTCCAAGACCATGCTGCTGTCGTGGGTGCCGCTGATCGGCGACCCCTTGTGCACCCTGGCCGGCTGGCTGCATCTGCCGTTCTGGCCCAGCGTGGGATATATGGCGATCGGCAAGTTCATGCGCTATCTGACCATGACGGCCGCGCTGATGTATGTGCCGGACGGGTTCTGGCGCCAGTTGCTGCACATGATGGGTTAGGTCGCTTGCGGCTGCCGCCGTGGTGTGCGCACAGCGGCGCACACGGCACGCTGCGTCACCCTGCGCCACCCCGCGTCACCCGGCGTCAGTATCTGTAGCGCCACAACTGGCGCGCGGGCGGGCGCTGTCCGGATTCCGCCTGCCATGCCGCTTGCTCGGCCAGCAAGTCCCGTGCAGGCAGGTCCACCTCGGCGGGCCGCTCGTAGCCGAGCGCATGGAAGACTTTCGTGGCGCGTTCGGAAATGTCGCGCAGCGGCAGTCGCAGGGCGATGTTCATCAGGTACGCCAGCATCACCATCACGCCGAACGACAGGGCCGCGAACCAGAACGGGTTGCCATGGCCAAATGGGATCATCGACAGCAGGGCGGCCAGTCCGATTGCCGGTATCAGTACCGACAGGATCAGCGTCCATTTCTTGTCATGCCGGGCTTGCGCCAGCGTGCCGCGGGTCTGGTGCGGCAACACCCACAAGGTCCGGGTCGCCGCATGCCGCGCTGCATGCACATGGCCCCATCCGGCGCTGTGCTCGACCACGAATTCGACCTCTTGGCCATTGGCAAATTCGACCTGATGCAAGCTGCCGATCAGATGGTGCTCGCCCACCTTGCATCGGAACTACTGCATGCGGTGTTCCGGGCGCGCGCTGGTGATAGCCGACATCGCGGCGCTGCCCACCTTGCGCAAGGCCGCCGCACCGCCCGGGGCTGGCGCCGCCTCGCTGGGCGGGTCGCCCGGCGTGACCAGCCCGTCGAGCGCATCGGCGACCCGGAGCGCTTCGACCATCCCTGAAACGATGTGCAGCTCCGTCGTATCCTTCCTCGTCGCGTAGATTCTGTTGGCACGTACGCTATCAGGGGGCTGCGGCATGGTGCAGCGTATTTCGTTGCCACCTGATGTTGGTCATGCCTCATGCGCTCAAGTTTGCATAAAAGCGACAGCCGTTTGAGCGCCGAAGCGCACTGGCCACGTTGCACCCGTCCGATAACATAAATCGGAAAATCGCCCGTTTGTAATGAAAAAATTCGGTCAAGTTCCGCCGCGCCGTTGTTTTGACGGTCACTATCCCCGTCCATTACCCCCGCAAAACCGACCCTGCGCCAGCGTGGTGCATCGCAATACGGTAAAATGACCCTCCTTACGGTCAGTAAACAGCCCCCGACAATACATGAACGCTCCCGCACAAATTCAAGCCTTGCTGGCGGAAACGCCGAACGGACACGCGCCGACGCGTCTGCGCGAAATCCCCTACAACTACACCTCGTTCTCGGATCGCGAAATCGTCATCCGTTTGCTCGGTGAGTCGTCGTGGGAGTTGCTCGACGAATTGCGCGGCGCCCGCCAGACCGGCCGGTCGGCGCGCATGCTGTATGAAGTGCTGGGCGACATCTGGGTGGTGCGGCGCAACCCGTATCTGCAGGACGACCTGCTGGACAACCCCAAGCGCCGCCAGGAACTGATCAACGCCTTGCACCACCGCCTGGCCGAAGTGGACAAGCGCCGCACCAGCGTCGACGCCACCGCGGCGGACGCGGGCAATGCCGACGTGGCCCAGGCCCGCAGCGCCGCGGTCGAAAAACTGGTCAAGGCGGCCAGCCGCGCGGTCGAAGAGTTTGGCGCCGAGTTCCGCGCCACTTACGACTTGCGCAAGCGCGCCACCAAGGTGCTGGGCCGCTACACGGACAAGCACAACATCCGCTTCGACGGCATCAAGCGCGTCTCGCACGTGACCGACGCCACCGACTGGCGCGTGGAGTACCCGTTCGTGGTCCTGACGCCCGACAGCGAAGACGAAATGGCCGGCCTGGTCAAGGGCTGTATCGAACTGGGGCTGACCATCATCCCGCGCGGCGGAGGAACCGGCTACACGGGCGGCGCCATTCCCCTCACGCCCATGTCGGCTGTCATCAACACTGAAAAACTGATCGACCTGGGCGCCGTGGAAATGACCATGCTGCCGGGCGTGGACCGCGAATACGCGACCATCTACTCGGGCGCGGGCGTGGTCACCAAGCGCGTCTCCGACGCGGCTGAAAAGGCCGGTTTCGTGTTCGCCGTCGATCCGACCTCGGCCGAAGCGTCCTGCATCGGCGGCAACGTCGCCATGAACGCGGGCGGCAAGAAAGCCGTGCTGTGGGGCACCGCGCTGGACAATCTGGCGTCCTGGAAAATGGTCGACCCGAACGGCGACTGGCTGGAAGTCACCCGCATCAACCACAACCTGTCCAAGATCCACGACGCGCCGGAAGCCTCGTTCAAGCTGGAATGGACCCATCCGAACGCCAAGGGCGAGTCGAAGGGCGCGCCGTTCAAGACCGAGATGCTGGTCATCCCGGGCCGCCGCTTCCGCAAGGAAGGCCTGGGCAAGGACGTCACCGACAAGTTCCTGGCCGGTTTGCCGGGCATCCAGAAAGAGGGCACCGACGGCTTGATCACGTCGGCGCGCTGGATTCTGCACCGCATGCCCAAGTTCGCCAGAACGGTCTGCCTGGAATTCTTCGGCCAGGCCCGCGACGCCATTCCATCGATCGTGGAAATCAAGGATTACCTCGACAGCCTGGCCACCAAGGGCGACGGCACCTTGCGCCTGGCCGGCCTGGAACACCTGGACGAGCGCTACCTGCGCGCGGTCGGCTACGCCACCAAGTCCAAGCGCGGCGTGCTGCCCAAGATGGCGCTGTTCGGCGACATCGTCGGCGACGATGAAAACGCGGTGGCGCAAGCGGCCTCGGAAGTGGTTCGTCTGGCCAACACCCGTGTGGGGGAAGGCTTTGTGGCCGTCAGCCCCGAAGCGCGCAAAAAATTCTGGCTCGACCGCGCCCGCACGGCGGCCATCGCCAAGCACACCAACGCCTTCAAAATCAACGAAGACGTGGTCATCCCGCTCAACCGCATGGGCGAGTACACCGACGGCATCGAGCGCATCAATATCGAGCTTTCAATTCGCAACAAGCTGCAACTGGTGGGCAAGCTGCGCGACTGGTTCGCCGCCGGCCATCTGCCGGTCGGCAAAAGCGACGACGCCAACGGCGAATCCATCGGCGACGCTGAAATGCTGGGCGACCGCGTGGTGCAGAGCGAAGACTTGCTGGAACAGGTGCAGGCGCGCTGGGAATTCCTGCTGGCCGAACTGGACCAGCCGTTAAACACGGCCAAGGACCGCCTGTATGAACTCGGTTTCGGCAAGCTGGTCGAGACGTTCGACGAGCGCCTGCAAACGCAGCCCCACGCCACCGTGTTCGACGTGGTGCAGGACCGCACCGTGCGCGTGTCGTGGAAGCAGGAAATCCGCGCGCCGCTGCGCCAGATCTACAACGGCGCCGCGTTCAAGCTGATCCTCGACGAAGTGACGGCGATTCACCAGAAGGTGCTGCGTTCGCGCGTGTTCGTGGCGCTGCACATGCACGCCGGCGACGGCAATGTGCACACCAACCTGCCCGTCAATTCGGACGACTACGCCATGCTGCAGGATGCCCACGAAGCGGTGGGCACCATCATGAAGCTGGCGCGCTCGCTCGACGGCGTCATCTCCGGCGAACACGGCATCGGCATCACCAAGCTGGAGTTCCTGACCGACGACGAGATGAAGGATTTCCGCGACTACAAGTTGCGCATCGATCCGGAAGGCCGCTTCAACAAGGGCAAGCTGCTCAACCTGCCCGATTCGCACGCCGACCTGCGCAACGCCTACACGCCGTCGTTCGGCCTGATGGGCCACGAATCGCTGATCATGCAGCAAAGCGATATCGGCGAAATCGCCAACAGCATCAAGGATTGCCTGCGCTGCGGTAAGTGCAAGCCGGTCTGCACCACCCACGTGCCGCGCGCCAATCTGCTGTACTCGCCGCGCGACAAGATCCTCGCCACCTCGGCGCTGATCGAAGCGTTCCTCTACGAAGAGCAGACCCGGCGCGGCATTTCGATCCGCCACTGGGAAGAGTTCGAGGACGTGGCCGACCACTGCACCGTGTGCCACAAGTGCGTCACGCCGTGCCCGGTCAACATCGACTTCGGCGACGTGTCGATGAACATGCGTAACCTGCTGCGCAAGATGGACAAGAAGAGCTTCAACCCGGCCACCGCGGCGGGCATGTTCTTCCTGAACGCCACCGATCCGGTGACCATCAATGCCACGCGCAAGGTGATGATCGACTGGAGCTACAAGGCGCAGCGCCTGGGCCACTCGGTGCTGAAGAAGTTCGCCAAGAAGCAGACCAAGGCGCCGCCGCCGACCACCGGCAAGCCGCCGGTGCGCGAGCAGGTCATCCACTTCATCAATAAAAAGATGCCGGGGAACCTGCCCAAGAAAACCGCGCGCGCGCTGCTCGACATCGAAGACGACAAAGTCGTGCCGATCATCCGTAATCCCAAGACCACCACGGCCGACACGGAAGCGGTGTTCTACTTCCCGGGCTGCGGCTCCGAGCGCCTGTTCTCGCAGGTGGGTCTGGCCACGCAAGCGATGCTGTGGGAAGTGGGCGTGCAGACGGTGCTGCCGCCAGGTTACCTGTGCTGCGGCTATCCGCAGCGGGGCGCCGGCCAGTACGACAAGGCCGACAAGATGATGACGGATAACCGCGTGCTGTTCCACCGCATGGCCAACACGCTCAACTACCTGGACATCAAGACGGTGCTGGTCTCGTGCGGCACCTGCTACGACCAGCTGGCCACGTACGAATTCGAGAAGATCTTCCCGGGCTGCCGCATCATGGACATCCATGAGTATCTGCTGGAAAAACAGGTCAAGCTCGAAGGCGTCAACGGCACCCGCTACATGTACCACGAGCCTTGCCACAACCCGATGAAGCTGGGCGACTCCGTCAAGACCGTCAACGCACTGGTGTCCACCGTCGACAACGTCAAGATCGAGAAGAACGACCGCTGCTGCGGCGAGTCGGGCACCTTCGGCGTGTCGCGTCCGGATATCGCCACCCAGGTGCGCTACCGCAAGGAAGGCGAGATGGTCAAAGGCGCCGACAAGCTGCGTGAAGATGGTTTCACGGGTGACGTCAAGATCCTGACCAGCTGCCCGTCGTGCCTGCAGGGCCTGTCGCGTTACAACGACGACTCCGGCACCACGGCGGACTACATCGTGGTGGAGATCGCCCGTCACCTGCTGGGCGAGAACTGGATGCCCGAGTATGTGGCTCGTGCCAACAACGGCGGCATCGAGCGCGTGCTGGTATGACGCCGGTGGCGACTGGGACTGCGACCGCGCCGGTGGCTGGCGCGGCGTTCGATCCGGCGTGCGAGCTGTGCGCGCTGGTCACCGCCGACACCGTGGCGGCAGG
Organism: Janthinobacterium lividum; assembly: GCA_943372275.1. Taxonomy (GTDB): domain Bacteria; phylum Pseudomonadota; class Gammaproteobacteria; order Burkholderiales; family Burkholderiaceae_D; genus Telluria_A; species Telluria_A lividum_A. The sequence goes on along the minus strand of CALRYE020000063.1, from coordinate 13,837 downwards.
TCCGGTGTACCGGGATGACCAGCTGTCCGTCATCCTGGTGGACGACGCCGCGTATCCAGGCTTTTGCCGGGTCGTGTGGAACGCCCACGTCAAGGAGATCACCGACCTGGCGCCGGCCGAGCGCATGCTGCTGAACGACGCCGTGTGGAACGTCGAGCTGGCGCAGCGCGAGGTGCTCTCGCCCGCCAAGATCAACGTCGCCAGCCTGGGCAACATGACGCCGCATATCCATTGGCACGTGATTCCCCGTTTCGCCGACGACGCGCACTTTCCCAGCCCCGTGTGGGCGGCGGCGGTGCGCCAGACCGAAGAACCGGTGCTGGCCGCGCGCCGCGCACTGCTGCCGCAACTGGCGGCCAACATTGTCCGTCGCATGACTGAAAAATGACTCCTACCGAACTGACAGTACATCAAAAATCGCGCGTGCTGGAAATCGCCTTCGACGACGGCAGTGCGTTCGCGCTGCCGTTCGAGCTGCTGCGCGTGTATTCACCTTCGGCCGAAGTGCGCGGCCATGGCCAGGGGCAGGAAGTGCTTCAGCTGGGTAAAAGCGAAGTGGGCATCAGCGACGTTCAGCCGGTCGGCAACTACGCCGTGCAGCCGACCTTCACCGACGGCCACAACACGGGGCTGTTCACCTGGGAGTACCTGTACAAGCTCGGTAACGAGCAGGCCACGCTGTGGGCCGAGTACATGGCCAAGCTGCACGCAGCCGGCTTCGAAGGCGACAGCGGGCGCGTACCCGGCGCGGTGCTGGCGGGCGAACCGACCATGGGCAAGGGTTGCGGGCACAAGCACTAGGGCGTCGCAGGATTCGCTGACTTTTAGGTCTGGTCGCAGGCTTTGCACAAATCACGGCCACGTGGGATCACCGCACCTTAATAGCCGTCGTCCTCGCCTTCGCGAGGACGACGTTAATCTCTCTACCTCTTCGCGGACGTTTTTTATCCCGGCACGGCCCGCGACTCACTTCCTGGCCGGCACCCACGTCCAGGTCCTGCCCGCAATCACCACCGGCCTGGGTATCAGCTTCTCCTGAAAAAACAGGTTCGCCACCTTCTGCTGATTAGCCACGATCGCCGCATCGACCGGCACCACGCCAGCCCGGCTGCGCTTCATCCACACCTCGATCACCTCGGGCGCCACACCCACCTGCGGCGCCAGCATGGCCACCATCTCCTTCGGATGCGCATTGACCCAGGCGCCTGCCGCGGCGATCTGCTCCAGCAAGGTCGCCACCGCCTGCGGTGAACTGGTCACGAACGCGCGCGAGGCCAGATAAAAACCGTTGGCCTGCAACAGCCCCGTGTAATCAGTCAGCACCCGCACCGGATAGGCCTTTTGCGCCGCCGCCAGATACGGATCCCACACCACCCACGCATCCACGCTGCCGCCGGCAAACGCGGCGCGCGCTTCGGAAGGCCCCAGGAACACCGGCTGTATATCGCGCATCGACAACCCGGCCCGGCGCAGCGCCGACACCAGCAGCAGATGCGAGCCCGAGCCCTTGTGGAACGCCACCTTCTTGCCCTTTAACTGCGCCACCGATTGAATAGCCGACGCGGCCGGCACGATCAGCGCTTCACCGGCCACCGGCGCCGGCTCCGCACCCACATACACCACATCGATCCCGGCGGCCTGCGCGAAGATCGGCGGCGGTCCGCCGGTGGCCGCGAAGTCGATGCTGCCCGCGTTCAGCGCCTCCAGCATCTGCGGGCCTCCCGGGAACTCCACCCACTTGACGACTTGCTTGGCGGGCGCGAAAGCGCGTTCGACACTGCCCTGGCTTTTCATCATCGCCAGCAGACCGCCACCCTTTTGATAGCCGATGCTGATGGTACTGACCGGCGCCGCATGCGTGAGTGCCGGGACAGCCGCCGCGGCGATCAACGCCAGCGTGCCATGGATGGTGGAGCGGCGTGAAGCGTTCATATTTTCTAAGCTCATATTCAAGTTCGTTTTGATTCTTTGACTTCAAATTGGGCATGTTCGACACTGCGTGCCTTGCCGCGTCTGAGCCGGTGCAGGGGCAACTGTTCGGCCAAAAGTCTAGCAGCGATCAAGGGCGAATCGAAGTCGGTTTTCCGGCGCGGCCGAACGATTTTTCGCATAACGAATCACGCATGGCACACACCACCACAACAACAAAGAGAGCATCCATGAAGCAGCAGTCCAAGCACACCCGTTCGGCAAGCAGAGCCCTGTTAAGTGGCTCCCTCGTCCTTGGCGCCACGCTCGCATCAAGCGCGGCAGCGCAGGCGCAAACCGGCAACACGGGCGACACCATCGACAGCGTCACCGTGACGGCCACGCGCCGCAACGCCACGCTGCAGTCGGTGCCGGTGGCCGTATCGGTGGTCGACGGCGAGCGCCTTGAACGCAGCAACCGCATCAGCATCGACAGCGTGGTGCAGGAAGTGCCCAGCGCGACCTTCCGCCAGCAGGGCGGCAACAAGGACTCGACCATCTTCGTGCGCGGCATCGGCACCATTTCCACTTCGCCCGGCGTGGAGCCGACCGTGTCGATGCTGGTCGACGGCGTGGTCTACGCGCGCCCGGGGCAGGCCACCATCGACCTGATCGACATCGACCGCATCGAAGTGCTGCGCGGCCCTCAAGGCACGCTGTTCGGCAAGAACGCCTCGTCGGGCGTGGTCAACGTCATCAGCCGCGCACCGACCGAGCAGACCTCCGGCTACATCGACGGCGCCTACTTCGATGACGGCGAAACACGCGTGCGCGCCGGTATCTCGGGCACCATCAAGCCGGGTGTCGCGCGCGCGTCGCTCACCGCCACGCATGCGAACCATGACGGCAACGTCACCAACGTGGCCAACGTGGCCAACCACGCCAAGGTCAATGGCCACGAGCGCAAAGGCGTGCGCGCGCGGGTCGTCCTGACGCCCAATGCCGATACCGATATCTCGCTGATCGCCGACTACCTGCGCGCCGAAAGCTCTCCGACCCAGCTGCCCTACAAAGCATTAACGCCCGCATTCGCCGCAGCCATCGCGCCCGTCGTCGCAAGTCCCGGCAACCGCCAGGTCCGGGCCGATATCCCGAGCGCCATCGAAGACACCAACAAGGGCATCTCGGCGCAGCTGAACTGGCGCTACCACGGCTACACCTTCACCTCGATCAGCGCGCTGCGCGAGTGGGACAACCAGCAGCGCACCACCTCGTCGCCCATCGGTAACAGCGCCGACCCGAGCCGCATCACGGCGGCCTATCCCGGCACGCGCGACATCGGCACGCTGGGGTTTCGCCAAGTGTCGCAGGAACTGCGGGTGGCGTCGCCACGCGACCGCACGGTCGATTACGTCGCCGGCCTGTACTACCTGCGCGGCAAGGACGCCGAGACCTACCAGCGCATCGTCACCCAGACCCAGGTCGACAGCGGCCTGGCCAACTATGGCGTCGAGAACGACAGCTACGCCGCGTTCGGCGAAGCCAACATCCACCTGTCGCCGGTGTGGAATCTGATTGCCGGCGCACGCTGGACGCACGACGATCTGGAATACCGGCACGAGCGCAGCTCCACCCGCGCGGTCTCGTTCCCCGGCGTGCAGCCGGCGGTGGCCAGCAGCGGCGAGACGTCGGAAGATGGTTATTCCGGGCGCCTCGGCATCCAGCACGAGCTGTCGGCCAACGTCAACGCCTACGCGACTTACTCGCGCGGCTACAAGGGGCCCGCCTACAACGTGTTCTTCAACATGCTGGCGCGCGACACGCTGGCATTGAAGCCCGAGACCTCGGACTCGTTCGAGATCGGCCTGAAATCGGCCTTGTTCGGCAAACGCCTGACCGTCAACGCGGCGCTGTTCCAGACCGATTACGCCAACTACCAGGCCAACTTCTTCGACAGCGTGGGCGGCACCGTGATCACGCGCCTGATCAACGCGGGCGACGTATCGACCCGCGGCCTGGAGCTCGACGTGGCGGCGCGGCCCGCGCCACGGGTGCGCCTGAACGCCGCGGTAGCCTTCACCGATGCGCGCATCGACAACTTCAACTGCCCGCCGGCGGCCACGGCTTCGTGCAACCTGAACGACAAGACGCTGCCGTTCGCACCCCGCGTGAAAACGTTCGTGCGCGCAGCCTATGCGCATCCCCTGGCCAACGGCCTGAAAGCGGATTTCGGCATCGATTACACCTACCAGAGCCGCACCCAGTACGACCTGTTCCAGTCGCCCGAGACGATCCAGCAGGGCTACGGCATCGTCAACGCCGACATCGTGATCTCGTCGTCCGACGGCGGCTGGACCCTGGCGCTGGTCGGCAAGAACCTGGCCAACAAGTCCTACGCCACCAATCTGATCACCGCCGCCGGCTACGTCAACCGCACCGTGGCGCGCGACGAGCGCCGCCACTTCGGCATCAGCGCGCGCAAGGAGTTTTAAGGTGAGCGCCAAGCAGATGAAACTGGCGGCCTTTCTGATCCGCCATGGCCACCACGTGGCGGGCTGGCGCCATCCGCAGACCGATCTGGCGGCGTCGCCGTTCAAGGTCTACAAAGACGCCGTGCTGCGCGCTGAACAGGCGTGCCTGGACGCGGTGTTCTTCGCCGACAGCCTGGCGCTCACCGGAGCGCCGGCGCTGGAGCCCTTGACGCTGCTGGCGGCGCTGGCCGCCGTCACCGAGCGCATCGGCCTGATCGGCACCGCCACCACCACCTACAACGAGCCATACCAGGTGGCGCGCGCGTTCGCCTCGCTCGACAGCATCTCGGGCGGGCGCGCCGGCTGGAACCTGGTCACCTCCGACAATGCGTCGGAAGCGGCGAACTTCGGGCGCAAGCGCCATGTCGAGCACGCGCAGCGCTACGCCCGCGCGGCCGAATTCCGGGAGGTGGTCAGGGGCTTGTGGAACAGCTGGGAAGAGGGCGCCCTGGTGGGCGACAAGGCGCAGGGCGTGCTGTACGACCCGGCCAAGCTGCACCGGCTCGATCACAAGGGCGCGCATTTTTCGGTGGCCGGGCCGCTCAACGTGGAGCGCAGCCCGCAAGGGCGGCCCGTGGTGGTGCAGGCCGGCGGCTCGGAAGCGGGGCGCACGCTGGCCGCGGCCAGCGCCGACGTGGTGTTCACGGCGCAGCCAGCGCTGGCGCCGGCACAGGCCTTTTATGCCGACATGAAGGCGCGCGCGGCCCGAGCCGGGCGCGACCCGGACGGCATCAAGATCATGCCGGGCATCTTCGCGCTGGTGGGGGAATCGGAGGCCGAAGCGCAGGACAAATTCCAGCTGCTGCAAGGCTTGATCGAGCCGCAGGCCGGGCTGGCGCTGCTGGGGCGCATGATTGGTAACTTCGACCTGTCCGGCTATCCACTGGACGGGCCGCTGCCCAAGCTGCCTGAAACGCAGGACGGCCAGCGCAGCCGCCAGCAGCTGCTGACCGCGCTGGCGCAGGGCGAAAACCTGACCATTCGCCAGCTGTACGAACGCGTCGCCGGCGGGCGCGGCCACTTCACCGTGATCGGCACGGCGGAGAACGTGGCCGACCAGATGCAGGCCTGGTTCGAGCAGGGCGCGGCCGACGGCTTTAACATCATGCCGCCGTCGCTGCCGGCGGGGCTGGACGACTTCGTGGAGCTGGTGGTGCCCGAGCTGCGCCGGCGCGGCTTGTTCCGCAGCGAATACGGCGCGCGCACCCTGCGTGGCAATCTGGGACTGCCAGCATGAACGCGCTTGCCGATCAGCGCATCAGGCCTGGTCGCCCGGAGCGGTGGGAGATGCGCTCTGCATCGCTTGCCCGCGCGTGACGCCGCGCTGCAGAAAATACACCAGCGTCACGGCGACCAGCGCGGTGGCCACCACCACGTAGCCGATCACGTCGAAGTGCTGCAGCTTGCCGCCGGGGCCGACCGCCACGATGTGGCCGGCCACCACGGCCGCCACGCCGCCGGCCAGCTGCTGCACCGACGCGCTGACCGAATTGAACGAGCCGCGCTGGGCCGGCACCGGGATGGTCGAGGCGATCACCTGGAACGGGATCATGCGCGAGAAGATCCCCATGAACATGAACACGTTGACCGCCACCAGCACGGGCAAGGTGACCGGGCCCAGATGCGTGTAGACCAGCACCATGACGATCGTGACCGCCGTGCCGAACATGAACACGGGCACCCGGCCGAATTTGTCGGCGGCCTTGCCGATCATGGGACCGAAGAAGATCGTGCAGATGCCGGTGATCAGATACACCGTCGGCAGGTCGTGCAGATCCAGGCCGAGGTTGGCGACCACGTAGGCGCTGCTGAACGGCATCAGCATGAAGCCGCCCGTGGCCAGCAAAGAAGTAGTGGCAAAGGCCAGCAGGTAGCGCGGTTCCTTCACGGTCTGGATCAGGTGCGTGAACGCGCCGTGCTGCTGCGGCGTCTTGAGATGGTCGGCGACGGGCTTCAGGACCAGCGCCAGCACCACGCCGCCCACCACGGCCAGGGTGGCCAGCGCCAGGAACGGCACATGCCAGTTCCAGTGGTTCGACAGGTACAAGCCGATCGGAATACCCATGATCTGGCTGGCCGCGAAGGCGGTCTGGATCATGCCCATCACGCGGCCGCGCAGGTGCAGCGGGAACAGGTCGGTGGCGATGGCCAGCACCACCGAGCCGATCACGCCGCCGAACAGGCCGGTGACGATGCGCGCAGCCAGCAGGCTCTCGAAGGTGTTGGCCAGCCCGCACCAGAAGGTGCCGGCGATGAAGCCCGTGTAGAAAAACAGCAGCAGCTTCTTGCGGTCGAAGCGGTCGGCGAAACCTGCCGTGAGCAGTCCGGCCGCGCCCGCGCTGAAGGCATAGGCCGAGACGATCAGGCCGAACTGCTGCGGGCCGATGTTCAGCGCCGGCATGATCACCGCGCCCAGCGGCGACATCAGCATAAAGTCCAGGATGACGGCGAACTGCAGGAACGCCAGCATGGTCACGACAAACTTTTGATAACCAGAAAATTTGGTGGATAGGGCGGGGGCGGTTTCGGTCATGTATGTATTCAGTAGAAGTTGCCGATTCGGAGCCGGCGCCGGGGGCGACGACGAAACAACCGTTTAATGGGCCGCTTGTATAATGCAGGAAATTCAACCAGCGCGTGAAACCATGACCAATACGACCCACTTCGGCTACAAAACCGTCGCCGAAGAAGAAAAAGTCCACGAAGTGGCCAAAGTCTTCCATTCGGTGGCGTCCAAGTACGACGTCATGAACGACCTCATGTCGGGCGGCCTGCACCGCCTGTGGAAGACCTTTACCATCGCCAACGCCGCCGTGCGCCCCGGCTTCAAGGTGCTCGACATCGCCGGCGGCACGGGCGACCTGTCCAAGGCCTTCGCCAGGCAGGCTGGCCCGACCGGTGAAGTCTGGCTGACCGACATCAACGAGTCCATGCTGCGCGTGGGGCGCGACCGGCTATTGAATAACGGCCTGGTGACCCCCACCTTGCTGTGTGACGCGGAAAAACTGCCATTCCCGGACAACTATTTCGACCGGGTCAGCGTGGCCTTCGGCTTGCGCAACATGACCCACAAAGATCAGGCACTGGCGGAAATGCAGCGCGTGCTCAAGCCGGGCGGCAAGCTGCTGGTGCTGGAGTTCTCGAAAGTGGCGTCCGCCCTGCAAAAGCCATACGATGTATATTCGTTCTCCGTGTTGCCGTGGCTGGGTCAGAAGATCGCCGGCGACGCCGAAAGTTATCGTTACCTGGCCGAATCGATCCGCATGCATCCGGACCAGGAAACGCTCAAGACCATGATGCAAACTGCCGGTCTGGACCGTGTGGAGTACTTCAATCTCACGGCGGGCGTCGCAGCCCTGCATACCGGCATTAAATTTTAAGCTGTTTTTAAAGGTGACCTCGATGAAAAAATTCTTAGCCAGCATGATGATCGCCGTCACGGCCATGTCGATGGTCGCCGAAGCGACCGCCAAGCCGCTGGGCGGCGGCCGTTCCATCGGCCGCCAGTCGCCGACCGTGGCCCGTCAGGCCCCGGCGCCGACCCAGGCGCCCATGCAGCAGCAACAGGTGCAGCGTCAGGCCACCCCTGCGGCCACGCCGGCCCCTGCGGCGGCGCGTCCGTCCAGCCCGTGGAAGGGTATTCTGGGTGGCGCACTGGTCGGTCTGGGTCTGGGCGCGCTGGCGTCGCACCTGGGGTTGGGCGGCGCGCTGGGCAGCATGTTCGGTTCGATCCTGATGATCGCGCTGCTGGCGCTGGCTGGCCTGTTCATCTACCGCATGTTCAAGCGTAAAGACACGCCGGCCAATTCGTCGTTCTCCGGTTTCAACAATGCCCAGCCGGTTCCGGCCGGTGGCACCCCTGAAATCGGTTCGGGCCTGCAAAAGCCGGCCGCATTTCAACCTGTGCAGCAGCCGGGCTCGACCGTGTACGCACCGGCCGCGCCAGCGGCCCAGTGGGGCGTGCCGGGCGACTTCGACAACGCCGCCTTCCTGCGCCAGGCCAAGTCCAGCTTCATCCGCATGCAAGCGGCCTGGGACAAGGCCGACACGGCCGACCTGCGCGAGTTCACCACGCCGGAAGTGTTCGCCGAACTGAAGCTGCAGATCCAGGAGCGCGGCGCGGTGGCCGATTTCACCGACGTGGTATCGATCGACGCTCAGCTGCTGGGCATCGAAACCATCGACAACGAGTACCTGGCCAGCGTCAAGTTCGACGGCATGATCAAGCCGGCGCCGAGCGCGCCCGCCCAGCCGTTCTCGGAAGTGTGGAACATGTCCAAGCCGCTCGACGGCAGCACCGGCTGGGTATTGGCGGGCATCCAGCAACTGTCGTAACGGCAGTCTGCGCGCGCAGCAAAGTTGCCGCACCGCCGGAATTGCTCCGGCAAATGGTAAGATCAAAACCGCCTGCAGTTCCGGGCGGTTTTGTTTTTTATAATGCATGAGCCACGGTCCTCAGATGCCATCCACCACCTCGCCGCAGTTCACACCGCCGCTGTTCTCCTCGTCACTGATGATGCCGGCCATCGCCGCCATCAATCACCTGCTCGCGCAGGAACCTTGGGCGCGCGAGGCGCTGCTGCGCCATGCCGGGAAAGAAGCGTGCATCGACCTGTCCGGCGTGCTGCTGCGCATGCGCGTGGGCGGCGACGGCTTGCTGGAAACGGCCAGTGGCGACTTGGCCACCAGCCCGGCCAACGTCACCATCCGCGTCAAGCTGGCCGACCTGCCGCTGATCCTGCAGAACCGCGACCGCGCTTTTTCCTACGTGACCATCGATGGTGATGCCGAATTCGCCAATACGATTTCCCAACTGAGCAAGAGTTTGCGCTGGGAAGCCGAGGGCGACCTGGAGCGCTGGATCGGCCCGATTGCCGCCACCCGCATCGTCGGCGGCGCCAGGAGCGCCTTCGAGGCACTGCGCACAGGCCAGCGCAAGGCGCTGGAAAACCTGGCCGAGTTCGTCACCGAAGAGCAGCCGCTGCTGGTGCGCCCCAGCCAGCTGGAACAGGCCGGCAGCGACATCAGCCGCCTGCGCGACGACGTCGAACGCGCCGCCAAGCGCATGGCCCGCCTCGAACAATTGCTGGACAAACCCGGTTCACCGTCCGGCGCAGCCAGCGCCCCCGTCACGGCGGCGCGGCAACACACTTTGGATCTTTAATGATATTGAAATTCCTGCGCCTGCTTAAAATCCTGCGCGTGGCCGTCAAGTACGGCCTCGATGAAATTGCCATCTCCGGCCTGAAGGTGCCGCGCACCGCCAAGCTGATCGACACCATCATTTTCTGGCGCGACATCAGCGCCCCGCGCGGCGAGCGCTTGCGCCGCGCGCTGGAAGAGCTGGGCCCCATCTTCGTCAAGTTCGGCCAGGTGCTGTCCACCCGGCGCGACCTGATGCCGCCCGACATCGCCGACGAGCTGAACGCGCTGCAGGACCGGGTGCCGCCGTTCAGCTCGGAACTGGCCATCGCCCAGATCACCAAGTCGCTGCGGGCCCACCCAGATCAATTGTTCGCCAGCTTCGAGCGCACGCCGGTCGCGTCCGCTTCCATCGCCCAGGTGCACTTCGCCGTGCTGAAAGACGGCACCGAAGTGGCCGTCAAGGTGCTGCGCCCCGGCATGAAGAAGTCCATCGACGAGGACGTGGCGCTGATGCACATCGCCGCCGAGTGGATCGGCCGCATCTGGGCCGACAGCAAGCGCTTGAAGCCACGCGAAGTGGTGGGCGAATTCGATAAATACCTGCATGACGAACTGGACCTGATGCGCGAGGCGGCCAACGCCAGCCAGCTGCGGCGCAACTTCGCCAATTCCACCCTGCTGATGGTGCCGGAAATGTTCTGGGACTATTGCTCCAGCAGCGTGATCGTGATGGAACGCATGCACGGCATTCCCGTGTCGCAAATCGACCGCCTGGCGGCCGAAGGCGTGGACTTGCAAAAGCTGTCGCGCGATGGCGTGGAGATTTTTTTCACCCAAGTGTTTCGCGACGGCTTCTTCCACGCGGATATGCACCCCGGCAACATTCTGGTCTCGATCGCGCCCGCCACGTTCGGCCGCTATATCGCGCTGGATTTCGGCATTGTCGGCACCCTCAATGACTTCGACAAGGATTATCTGTCGCAAAATTTCCTGGCGTTTTTCCGGCGCGACTACAAGCGCGTGGCCGAAGCCCACATCGAATCCGGCTGGGCGCCCCGCGAAACCCGGGTCGACGAACTGGAATCGGCCGTGCGCGCCTGCTGCGAGCCGATCTTCGACCGTCCGCTGAAAGACATCTCCTTCGGCCAGATCCTGCTGCGCCTGTTCCAGACCTCGCGCCGCTTCAACGTCGAAGTGCAGCCGCAGCTGGTGCTGCTGCAAAAAACCCTGCTCAACATCGAGGGATTGGGGCGTCAGCTGGACCCGGATTTGGACCTGTGGAAAACCGCCAAGCCCTACCTGGAGCGCTGGATGGGCGAGCAGATCGGCTGGCGCGGCCTGGTCGAGCGCCTGAAAGAAGAAGCGCCCCGTTACAGCCAGATCCTGCCGCAGCTGCCGCGCCTGGTGCAGCGGGCGCTGATTCAGCAAGCCGAGCCGCACCCTGCCAACAACGACCTGATCCGCCTTCTGGTGATCGAGCAGCAGCGCACCAACCGCCTGCTCTCGTTCGTCGTCTACTTCGCCGGGGCCTTCGGCGTGGGACTGGTGGCGCTGCAGGTGCTGCGCTGGTATCCCTACTGAGCGGGCGCATGCGGCCGTGCCTTGGCGTTGCCTAAAGTCCATAAATGGCAATGGGCCGCGTTAAAAGGCTTATAATTCAGGGTTTTGACGATTTTTGCGGAGTTACCCAATGCCGATTTACGCTTACCGCTGCGATGCTTGCGGTTTTGCCAAGGATGTCTTGCAGAAGATGTCAGACCCGGTACTGACGGTCTGCCTGTCCTGCGGTCAACCAAGCTTTAAGAAACAAGTCACCGCCGCCGGCTTCCAGTTGAAGGGTACCGGCTGGTACGCCACCGACTTCCGCGGAGGCACCGCGCCGTCCACGGGCACCGCCACCGGCCCGGTCGACGGCGCCAACGCTGGGGCCACCCCCGCGGCCGCGCCAGCCTCCACCCCGGCCGTCGCCAGCGCCAGCTCGTCGGCTGCCACGCCGCCCAGCGCGGTTCCTGCAAGCACAGCGCCTAAAGCGAACTGAAGGGCAGGGTGCGGCCTTGCTGTGCAAGCCGTGCCCCACTAATTGACTACCGAGAATTCAATGCGCAAATACTTCATCACCGGATTGCTGGTTCTGGTGCCGCTGGCCATCACGCTGTGGGTGCTTGCGGCTGTGATCAGCACGATGGACCAGTCGCTGTTGCTGCTGCCGAAAGAGTGGCGCCCGCCCCTCGTGTACGGTTACGAAATTCCCGGCGTGGGCACGATCCTGACGTTCGCGATCGTCTTCCTGACGGGCCTGCTGACCAACAACCTGGTCGGCAACTACATCCTGCGCCTGTGGGAAAAGCTGCTGCACCGCATCCCTGTGGTCAGCTCGCTCTACGGCAGCGTCAAGCAGGTGTCCGACACGCTGTTTTCATCGTCCGGCAACGCTTTTCGCAAGGCCGTGCTGCTGCCGTACCCGCACCAGGGCTGCTGGACCATCGGCTTTCTGACCGGCGTGCCGGGCGGCGACGTGAGCAACCACCTGGTGGGCGACTTCGTCAGCGTGTACGTGCCGACCACGCCGAACCCGACCTCGGGCTTTTTCCTGATGCTCGAACGCAGCAAGGTGATTGAACTCGACATGAGCGTCGATGCCGCTCTCAAATATATCGTCTCGATGGGTGTCGTCGCCCCCGAGTCCTTACCAACCAAAAGCGTCAGCGCGCTGTAACGGGCTGGAACTTGCCTCTCTCAGGCGCGCTTACTTTAACCTAGACTGAAGACCACTATGTCCACCATGCGTTCCCACTATTGCGGCCTCGTCACCGAAGAGCTGCTCGGCCAAACCGTCAGCCTGTGCGGCTGGGTGCACCGTCGCCGTGACCACGGCGGCGTGATTTTCATCGACCTGCGCGACCGTGAAGGCCTGGTGCAGATCGTCTGCCATCCCGACAACCCGATCGTCTTCAAGGCCGCCGAAGCGGTGCGCAACGAGTACTGCCTGCGCATCACCGGCACCGTCAGCAACCGCCTGGAAGGCACCGTCAACAACAACCTCAAGTCGGGCAAGATCGAAGTCGTCGCCACCGGCGTGGAAGTGCTCAACGCGTCCGTCGCGGTGCCGTTCCAGCTGGACGACGACAACCTGTCCGAGACCACCCGCCTGACCCACCGCGTGCTCGACCTGCGCCGCCCGCAGATGCAAAACAACCTGCGCCTGCGCTACAAGGTGACGATGGAAGTGCGCAAGTACCTCGACCAGCTGGGCTTCATCGACATCGAAACGCCGATGCTGACCAAGTCGACGCCCGAAGGCGCGCGCGACTACCTGGTGCCGTCGCGCGTCAACGCCGGTAACTTCTTCGCGCTGCCGCAGTCGCCGCAGCTGTTCAAGCAGCTGCTGATGGTGGCTAACTTCGACCGCTACTACCAGATCACCAAGTGCTTCCGCGACGAAGATCTGCGCGCCGACCGCCAGCCTGAATTCACCCAGATCGACTGCGAGACCTCGTTCCTGACCGAGCAGGAGATCCGCGACCTGTTCGAAGAGATGATCCGCATCGTCTTCAAGAACACGCTCGACATCGAACTGCCCAACCCGTTCCCGGTCATGGGCTTCGCCACCGCGATGGGCATGTACGGTTCGGACAAGCCGGACATGCGCGTCAAGCTCGAATTCACCGACCTGACGGCCGTGATGAAAGACGTCGACTTCAAGGTCTTCGCCGGCGCCGCCAACATGGAAGGCGGCCGCGTGGTCGGCCTGCGCGTACCGCAAGGCGGCAACATGCCCCGTTCCGAGATCGATGCCTACACCCAGTTCGTGGCCATTTACGGCGCCAAGGGTCTGGCTTACATCAAGGTCAACGACAAGGCCGCCGGGCGCGATGGCCTGCAGTCGCCGATCGTCAAGAACCTGCACGACAACGCGCTGGCCCAGATCATCGAACAGACCGGCGCGCAGGACGGCGACCTGATCTTCTTCGGCGCCGACAAGGCCAAGGTCGTCAACGACGCCATCGGCGCGCTGCGCGTGAAGATCGGCCATTCGGACTTCGGCAAGAAGGCCGGCCTGTTCGACGACGTGTGGAAGCCGCTGTGGGTAGTGGACTTCCCGATGTTCGACTACGACGACGAGTCGGGCCGCTGGACCGCCACGCACCATCCGTTCACGGCGCCGAAAGACGGCCACGAAGACATGCTGGAAACCGATCCGGGCAAGTGCATCGCCAAGGCCTACGACATGGTGTTGAATGGCTGGGAACTCG
>CALRYE020000062.1:0-31826 GCA_943372275.1 Janthinobacterium lividum | reverse complement strand
AGGTTCCAGGCGCCGAGCACCTTGGCCGGCATGACGGCGAGGAAGTCGGCGTCGCCGGTCTGGCTCAGCAGGCGCGGATGGGCCACGCCGGCGGCATGGATCACCCCGCGCACGGCGGGACGCGATTCGGCGCTGCGCCGCGCCAGCATGGCGTCCAGCGCCTCGCGGTCGCTGATGTCGAGCGCCTCGATGCTGACCTGCGCGCCCAGGCGCTCCAGCTCCAGCACCCGGGCCACCCGCTGCGCGGCCGGATGGTCCGGCGCCAGCGCTGCCCAGCCGGCGCGCGCAGGCAGTCCTTCGCGCCCGATCAGCACCAGGTGCACCGCACCGTGGCGCGCCATCCAGCGGCTCACTTCCAGCCCCAGCGCGCCCAGACCGCCCGTAATCAGGTAGCTGGCGTCGGCGCGCAGGCGGGGCGGCACCGTCAGGCGCGCCTCGGAGGCGCATTCGATCAGGCGCAGCACGTGGCGCACGCCGTCGCGGTAGGCGATCTGGTCTTCGTTGTCGCCGCCCAGGCATTCGGCCACCAGCTGGCGCGCATCGTCGTCGCGCGCGACCAGCGGCAAGTCGACGATGCCGCCCCACAGGTCGATATGTTCGCCGTGGCCCAGCACCCGCGCCATGCCCCATACCGGCGCGCGGAACGGGTCGGGACGCTCGCCCGCCAGCACCGGCTGAGTGCCGCGCGTGGCGATCCACAGGCGCGGCTTGACCGGACCGGGCAGCGCCGCCAGCGCCTGCGTCATGTGCAGCGTGACCAGACAGGCGCGCGCGATGTCGGCTTCAATGGCTTGTGTCGATGGCGCCTCGCCCAGCGGCGCGCCGCACAGGTCCAGGTGCAGCACACCGCGCAGGCCGGCCGCGTCGCCGGCGCCGACGTGGGCCAGCCAGGTTTCCTTGTCGCTGGCATTGGTCACCTCGCCGTTGGCAGCCGGCAGCAGCGTGACTTGATGGCCGTGGCGGGTGAATTCAGTGGCGACGGCGTCGGCCAGCGCCGCTTCGCCGCCATATACAATCCAGCGCCCCGGGGCGACCGGGCTTGCCGCCACGGCGGCCACGGCGGGCCAGCTTGGCTGGTACAGGCGCTGCGGCGTGACCGCGAACGGCGCGGCGGCGTCCAGCGCGCGCGCGCCGCAGCCGCTGATTTCCAGCAGCACGTGGCCGTCGTCGTCGAGCATGCGGATCTCGCCGCGCATGCCATGTTCGTCGCGCTCGGTGATGGTGGCGTGGATCCACAGCTGCTGCGGCAGCGGCGCCAGGATGCGGCCTTCGGCCACGCCCGTGGGCATATAGACCGTGGCGGCGCCGTCGAACGGCAGGGCCGCGGCCAGGGTCTGAAAGCACAGGTCCAGCAGTGCCGGATGAATGCCGAACTGGCCCATGGTCGCATGCAGCGCGGCCGGGGTCTCGATGCGTGCCAGCGCCTCGTCGGCGCCGCGGCGCAGCGAGGCGATGCCGCGAAACAGCGGACCGTACTCCAGGCCGAGATTTTCGAAGTGGGCGTAGCAGGCGGCCGCAGTGACGGCCTCCGGACAGCGCCGTGCCAGCGCATCCAGCTCCACGCGGTCGGGCGCGGCGCGGCGGCCGGTCAGCAGCTGGCCGGTGCAATGCAGCTGCCACGGCGCACCGGCCTCGCCGAACAGGCGGCTGGTGATGCGGAATTCATAGGTCAGCGGATCGACGCTGATGCGCATCGTCAGCGTCTGATCCGGCGCCAGATACAGGGCGCGCTTGAAAGCCACATTGGCGAAGGTGGTCAGGGCCAGCTCGCCGAACAGGCTGCGCGCCGCGTGGGCGGCCATTTCGACGTAACCGGCGCCAGGAAACACCACGGTGCCCTGGATGCAGTGGTCCTGCAGAAAACCGAGCGAGGTACGGTCAAGGTCCGCTTCCCAGGTCGGCACGTCGGTGTCGAGCCGGCGGCCCAGGATCGGGTGCTCGGCGCCGCCGGCGCGGTGCGCCAGCGATCCATCGGTCTCGTACCAGTGGCGCTGATGGCGCCATGGATACGACGGCAGCGGCACGGCGAAGCCCGGCGGCAGTGCGCCGGTCCAGTCGATGGCGGCGCCGTGGCAGAACAAGAGGCCGAGCGCGTGACCCAGCTGGGTGGCATCGGCGCGGTCGCGGCGCAGGGTCGGCACCACGTGGGCGGCGATGCCGTGCATGATGGCGTTTTCCTGCAGCGCGCCGGCCAGCACCGGATGCGGCGCCAGTTCGACGAAGTCGCGGAGACCCTCGGCCAGCGCGGCATTGACGGCATCGGCGAAGTACACCGGCTGGCGCATGTTGTTGTACCAGTAGGCGGCGTCGTGAATGGCCCCGACCACGCGCCCGCCGCTGACGGTGGAATACAGGGGAATGGCCGGCGCGTGCGGGGTCAGGTCGGCCAGCGCTTCCATCAGCGGGCCTTCCAGCGGCGCCATATAGATACTGTGGAACGGCACCTGCACCTTAAGCACGCGAGCGAACACGGCGCGCGCTTCCAGCGCGGCGCGCAGCCGCTCGATGCCGTCGGCACTGCCGGCGATGGTGACCTGGGTGGGGCCATTGACGGCGGCCAGGGTCAGCGTGGGGTCGTCCAGCGCGGCCAGTTCGGCCAGGGCGTCGCGCTGGCCCATGCCGATGGCCAGCATGCGCCCGCTGCCGGCGGTTTGGTGCTGCAGGTGGCTGCGGTGGTAGATCACGCGCACCGCCTGTTCCAGCGTCAGGCAGCCGGCCACATAGGCTGCGGCCGGCTCGCCGGCGCTGTGGCCGATGATGGCGGCCGGGCGCACGCCCCAGGCGCCCAGCAGCTCGGCCAGCGCCACCTGCAGGATGAAGTTGGCCGGCTGGGCGATGTCGGTGTCGGCCATGCGCGAAGAGTCTTCGGTGGCCAGCATCTGGTCGAGGATGGAGCCACCGGCCAGCGCGTCGAATAATGCCGCGCAGCGCTCGGCGCTGGCGCGGAACAGGGGCTCCTCGCGCAGCAGGCTCTGGCTCATGCCCCACCACTGCGGGCCCATGCCGGAGAAGACGAACACCGGCGCGGCCGGCGCGCTGCCGATGGTGGCGTGCAGCAGGGTCGGCAGCTGGGTCGCCAGATGGGGATGCTCGCGGCCCTCGGCCAGCGCGCGCAGCGCCTCGACCAGTTCTTCGCGTCCGGCGGCGCTGACGCAGGCGCGGTACGGCTGGTGCTCGCGGCGGGTGGCGGCGCTCCAGCTGACGTCGCGCAGCGGCGTGCCGGCCAGCGCGCCATTCGCGCCCAGCGCTTCGGCATAGGCCGCGCCCAGCGCGCGCAGCGCGTCCGGGTGGCGCGCCGACAGCGGCACGGTGTATGGCGCGTGGCTGTCGGCGCCGGCGGCAGCGTTGCCGCTGTTGACGTTGTTGTCCTTGACGTCGTTATCTTTGCGGGCATCGGCTGGGCGCAGCCGGCGTGCCGGCGCCGCGGCCAGGATGGCATGCGCGTTGGTGCCGCCGAAGCCGAACGAATTAACGCCCGCGCAAGCGCCGTCGGGGTGCGCCGGCAGCGCCGTCACCGCCAGCGGGATGGCCAGATTGAGGGCGTCCAGGTCGATTTTGGGATTACGGCTGCGGAAGTGCAGGTGCGGCGGCACCAGGCCATGCTGGAGCACCAGGCTGGCCTTGATCAGGCCGGCCACGCCGGCCGCGGCCTCGGTGTGGCCGATGTTGGTCTTGATCGAGCCGAGCAGGCAAGCCTGGCCGGCGGGGCGGCCGCCGCCCAGCGCGCGGCCGATGGCGTTCGCTTCGATCGGGTCGCCCACGGGCGTGCCGGTGCCGTGCGCTTCGACATACACCACCTGGGCGGGAGCGATGCCGGCGGCGCTGCAGGCACGCCCGATCAGCGCGTGCTGAGCGTCGCCGCTCGGCACCGTCAGGCCGTCGCTGTGGCCATCCTGATTGACGGCGGTGGCGCGGATCACGGAATAGATATGGTCGCCGTCGGCCAGCGCCTCGTCGAGCCGCTTGAGTACCACGATGCCGGCGCCTTCGCCGCGCACGTAGCCGTCGGCGCGGGCGTCGAAGGCGCGCGAGCGGCCGCTGGGCGAGAGCATGCCGGCGCGCGATTCGGCGATGGTGTAGCTGGGGCCGAGCAGGGCATTGACGCCACCGGCCACGGCCAGGGTCGATTCGCCGCTGGCCAGGCTCTGGCAGGCCAGGTGGATCGCCACCAGCGACGACGAGCAGGCCGTATCCAGCGCCATGCTGGGACCCTGAAAGCCGAACACATACGAGAGGCGGTTGGCCAGCATCGTCATCACCGAGCCGGTGGCGGTGTGCGGCTCGACGGCGCGGTATTCGCTGCCGCCCAATTGCATCAGCATGTAGTCGAGCGTGAAGCCGCCCATGAAGACGCCCACGGCGCTGCCGCGCAGCTGCTGCGGCACCTGGCCGCCATCTTCCAGCGCCTGCCAGCACACTTCCAGCAGCACGCGCTGCTGCGGGTCCATCAGCGCCGCTTCGCGCGGCGAGATGTTGAAGAACTCGGCGTCGAAGCCGTCGATGTCGTCGATGAATCCGCCCCAGCGGCTGGCGGTTTTGCCGGCCAGTCCGCGCTGCGGGTGGAAGTGACGGTCCGCGTTCCAGCGCGCCGGCGGCACCTCGCCGACGCTGTCGGCGCCGGCCAGCAGGTTGCGCCAGAGCGTGTGGGGATCGTCCGCTTGTCCGGGGAAGCGGCAGCCGATGCCGATGACGGCGATGGCGGGCGCCGTAGCGGCAGCCGGGGTTGGCGTGGACGGGACGCTGGAAGAGGGGGTTGTCATGGTTTTAGCAGTCGAGGTCAATATCTTCGATGGGTAGCTTCAGACAGGGGTGGGTCGAAAGCGCTGCACGCACGGCCGCCTAACGCAATGCCGTTGTGATGCCGAAAATGTAACAGTGGCTATTTTTCAGCGTAAGCTGCGAATAGTCGGAGTAGATGCAGTGCGGCTTTTGTGGGAAGGTTCGACCTCAAGCCAGCGCGCAGGGCGCGGCTGTTCGATCGGCGTGCCGGACGCCGGTACGGACGCAGGTGCGAGCGGATGAGAGGAAGGGGTTCAGGAGGGGAAGGCGCGGCAGTGGCCGGACAAAATGCGCGTATCGCCGCTCAGCGCGTTTTCGAGCAGCTCATGTCCGAGCAGCTCATGTCCGAGCAGCCCATGTCCGAGCAGCCCATGTCCGAGCAGCTCATTTCGAGCAGCTCAGATCACATCGGCGGCGTTGGCGCAGCCGGGAATGCCATGTTGGCCGATCGCGGCGCGCAGGCCTTCGGCCAGCATGGCGAACACGGTCTTGATGCGGTGGCTGTGGCGCAGCTCGCGGTGCGCGGTCAGCCACAGCGGCATGGGCGGAATGGCCGACTGCGGCATCACCAGGCGCATTTCCGGACTGCGTTGGGCGACCACACACGGCGCAAGGCAAATGCCGGCGCCGGCCAGCGCCATCTGCCAGCCCGCGATGTGGTTGTCGCAGCGGATGCAAAAGAAGTCGCGCTTGACGTTGATGCCGGCGTCGCGAAAGCCACGCAGCAGCGCGTCGGAGGTGTCGTAGCCGATCCAGTGATAGCGGCCGATGTTGGACAGGTCGATGGTGCCGCCCACCTGCGCCAGATAGTCCTGATGGGCATAGGCGCCCAGATCGAGCTGGCCGATGCGGCGCGCGATCAGGCCGTTCTGATTGATGCCGGTGTGGCGCAGGGCGATGTCGGCCTGGCGTTCGAGCAGGTTCTCGACGTGGTTCGAGACCACCACCTCGATCTGAATTTCCGGATGGCGCGTGCGGATACGCGTGATGATGGCCGGCAGCACGTACGCCGCGGTCATCTCGCTGGCCGTCAGGCGCACGGTGCCGTCGAGCTGCTGGGTCTGACCCAGCGCGGCCAGCGACACTGACTGCGCCGCCACGCGCATCTGGCGCGCCGGCTCGAGCAGGGCTTCGCCGGCGGCCGTCATGCGCAAGCCGCGCGCGGTGCGTTCGAACAGCGACATGCCGATATGCAGTTCAAGCTCTTCGATCTTGCGGCTCAGCGTAGGCTGGCTGGCCCCGAGCAGCGTGGCCGCCGCGGTCAGCGAGCCGCTGTCGACGACGGCCAGAAAGACGCGGATCAGATGCCAGTCGACTTCCGGCGGGGCGGTCAGGGGCGGCAGTTTTCGGTGCATCGCTTCAGCTGGCTGACGAAAAGGCCTCCATGGTAACCGGTTCAGCGTGCGCAAGCCAAGCTGATGGCCGCTTATAACGGACAATCAGCGGGCCATGTCGCCGTGCGGCATCGTCGGCGCGCGCTGTACAACGACACGATGATTGGACAAGCGAAGCGGACCTATCTGTTTGGCAAGGCAGCTTACCTCCGCGCCAGTAGTCGACATCGATCACCTGAAACAATTGCAGTAAAAGCGCAGGCAAACGCATACGCTTTCACGGCAAACACACACGCGCGAGCGCATGCGTTTTCACACGGCCAGCGCAGGCCCGAAGGCTGGCGCTGGCCGCACGCAGCTACAATCCCCCGATTCTATCTGCGCAAAACGATGCCCGGTTGTTCCACCACGATGTCGCGCAGCACGTCGGTGGAGCGGCCACCGGAGTCGCTGACCCGCACCCTGACCGCGTACAGGCCCGCTTTGCAGAACGTGTGCCGCAGGCGCACCTCGCCCACGCCACCCGATGCACTCACCAGCGGCACCGACGATGGGCAGCCATCGGCAACAGCGACCGCCGCAGTGTGGCGCTGGTAGGCGCCGTTGTCGACAAAGCCCACCGCGAGATCGAGCTGCTGGCCCACCACCACGGCGTCGGGCATGCCGCGGATCGGCCCCAGCACCGGCGCATCCGTGCCGCGGGTGCCGGGACGCAGCAGGACCAGCCCGGCATTGGACTGGGCCAGGATGGTGCCCTGATCGTTGATGGCAGCGCCGGCTTGCAGCACCAGTCCCGCGGGCGCACGGTACAAGCGGGTGTTCAGGTCGATGGGAGGATTGACGCCGGGCCAGCGCACAGCGCGCGTTTCGCCGTTATCGCCTTGCAGCTCGATGTCGCCAACCAGTTCGTTACGGTTGTTCAGATCCGCCACATCGCTCTGCAAGGCGTCGCCGGTGGGTAGGCGCACCGCCCCGCGCCGGCCCGACCACAGCCAGGCGCTGCGCCGCTGTTCCACCACGGCGCCCAGGGCGACTTCACCTTGGTTGTTCAGGTCGGCCACATTGAGCACGCTGCCGCCGCGGATATCGATTGGCAGCATGCCGGCGGCGGCGCTCCAGAAGAAGCCCAGATTGCGGTCCCTGCCGGGCGCCTGCGCCGTGCCGGCCACGTCGCCGCGTTCGTTGATGTGCGCGCCGAACGCGTAGTCGCCGCCCAGCGTGCCCAGATCGGTCAGGGTGCCGTCCGGCGCCCACAGGCTGGCGCGAAAGGTGGCGCCGGCGTAGCTGGTGTAGCCGGCGGCATGGCCGGCGCCGTTGATTTCGTAGGCTTCGGACAGGACGGTCGGCAGCGGTCCGAGGGGGACCAGCGTGCCGTCCGGATTCCAGCGCGCCGCTCTGCCCGACAAGCCGGGCGCGCCGGTGCGCCCGACGCTGACTCCGCTGTCGTTGATGTCGTTGGCGCTGGCCACCGACTGCCCGGGCAGTTCGCGCGGGCCGCCAGCCAGGCTCCAGGTGAACGCCAGGATCCTGCGGTTGGGGTAGGCGTTGCTGAGCGACTCGCCGGCCACCACGCCATTGTTGTTGAGCGAACGGATCCAGGTGTATGAGCCCCCCAGGCCGGCAATCGGGGTGATGCGTTCGCCGTCGAAGAAGCCGGTCTGCACGCCGTCGAAGTTGACGGACAAGAATGCGGCCTGGCCGCGTTCGTTGAGCAGGGCCGTCACGGCCGAACTGGGCGCCAGATTGACCACGCTGTACACGCGGGTGGCGGCCGGGGCGTCCAGGTTGGCGGCGTCGGAGGGCGCGCCACTGGCGGCAGCACTGGCAGCACCACTTGCGGCACCACCGCCGGCCGCAACGACGGCGACCGCGCCGAACACCGCGCTCAGTGCGATGTTGCGCAACTTTGATTTTGTGATCCATTGCCTGTTCATGTACGTTCCCTCGCATCGGAATAGCGTCGCTGGCCTGTCATCGACTGTAGACGCGCGTGAAATGGCCGGGCTGACGGCGCTCAAACGTGCGCGCGGGTGGGCCCGGCAGGCACGCACGGGTGTGCAAAAATGGTATATCGATTGTTCGAAAACGTTTCCAGCGCGCAGGCGAATTGAGAGACAATACGGCTTTTCGTCGTCACAACTTACGCCTTCGTCATGTATTCACAGCCATCCCGCTTATATCTCGTCTTGTTCGCCGCTGCCATGACGGCAGCCGGCGCCAGCCGCGCCCAGACCATCCCGGCCGACGATGCCAAGTCCGACAAGACGGCGCCGACGGCGGTCGGCGACGCCAAGGCGGACGCGGGCGCGCCGGCGCCGCTGCAGGTGGTGCAGGTCAAGGCGTCGCGCAATTTGTACGATCCGCGCCGCGACGACACGGCCAGCAAGGTGGTGGTCAACAGCGACGAGATCGTCAAATACGGCGACACCAGCGTGCTCGATGTGCTTAAGCGGGTGCCCGGCATCACTGTCGACCAGGCCGGCGGCGGGCTGCGCATGCGCGGCCTGTCGGGTAATTACACGCAGATCCTGATCAATGGCGAGCGCGCGCCGGCCGGCTTCACCATCGACCAGATTCCGCCCGATATGATCGAAAAGATCGAAGTGCTGCGCGCGGCCAGCGCGGAATACTCGACCCAGTCGATCGCCGGCACCATCAATGTGATCACCAAAAAAACCGTGCGCCTGGCCGTGCGCGAGGTCAAGGCCCAGCTGTCGGCCGACCGCGTCAATCTGAGCCCGAATGTCAACTTCAACGTGGCCGACAAGGCCGACAATCTGAACTGGTCGGTCAACGGCGCGGTCAATTACAACCGGGCGCACCGGGCCTGGCCCACCAGCGAGCAGGGCCTGGATGAAAACGGCGTCGTCGAACTGCAGCGCGACATGCGCAACGACGAGCGCACCCGCGGCAACGCGCTGAATCTGTCGCCGCGCCTGTCGTGGACCCTGGACGAGGGCGACACCCTGACCTTGCAGGCCTACCTGAACGCCAACCGCAGCAGCACCACCGGCCACTTCAAGGCGCTCACCTCGGTCGGCCCCGAGCCGCTGTATCCGGAGACCGACTACCGCAACGCCAACCAGGGCAGCTATTCGCGCGGCGACGTCAACTGGGTGCATAACCTGGCCGCCGGCGGCAAGCTCGATCTGAAGTTCGGCGTGTTCCATGGCGGCTGGGATGGCCAGAATTTCCGTGCCGGGGCGAATTCGGACCCATTGCGCCCGGCGCTGGAGCGCGACATCGCCACCGACAGCGAGGAGCTGGGCTGGTCGACGTCGGGCAAATACACGTCGACCTTGTTCGACGGTCACGCGCTGATGGTGGGCTGGAACGGCGGCTACAGCACCCGCGACGAGTCGCGCCGCGAGTCCGATCTGGGCGTGATGCTGCCGGAGGAAGGGTTCGACGCCCAGGTGTCGCGCCTGGCCGTGTTCGCCCAGGACGAATTCAATATCACTCCCAACTGGTCGATGTATGTGGGCGCGCGCTGGGAAGGCTACAGCACCGACACGGGCGGCGACAATGTCGACGACGTGACGTCGAAAACCAGTGTGCTGAGCCCGATCTTCCAGACCTTGTACAAGATCCCCGGCGAGCGGGCAGGGCAGCTGCGCCTGGCCATCACGCGCACCTTCAAGGCGCCCAACACGTGGCAGCTGACGGCGCGGCGCTGGAAGTCCACCGAGAACAAGCAGGATTCGCCGGACAGCAGCGGCAACCCCAACCTCAAGCCGGAAACGGCGCTGGGTGTGGACGCGGCCTATGAATACTACTGGGCCGAGGGTGCGCTGTTTTCCGTCAGCGCGTCGATGCGCCGCATCGATGGCCTGATCCGCAACGACCTTCTGGAGGAGCGGCCGAATTACTGGGTCACGTTCCCGAACAATATCGGCGACGCGATCACGCGCAGCCTGGAACTGGAGACGCGCTTCCCGCTCAAGGCGCTGATGCCGGACGGTCCGGCGATCGACCTGCGCGCCAGCTTGAACCGCAACTGGTCCGAGGTCGATTTCGTGCCCGGTCCCGATAACCGGCTCGACCAGCAAGTGCCCATGACGGCCAACCTGGGCATCGATTACAAGGCCGGGCAGCTGACCACGGGCGGCAGCTTTACCTTCCGCAGCGGCGGGCCGGTGCGCCTGTCGCCGCGCCAGACCGCCATCACGCCGTACCGCCACGATCTGGAACTGTATGGCTTGTGGAAGTTCGACAACAAGAATCAGGTGCGGGTGGCGGTCACCAACATTCTGGGGGAGGACTGGATCGGCGACAACACATTCGAGCGGCGCGATCCGGAAGGCAACGTGACGGGGACCGTGCGCCGCGTGTCGGCCTGGCCGGTGGACGTGGCGTTGCGGGCGACGGTAGAAATGCGCTTCTGACGGCAGGCCTTACTGGCAGCGCGTCGCGCTAAATACAACACTCCTGAACGACAAAGAGCCCATGCATGCATGGGCTCTTTGTGTTGGCGGGCTGCTCGCTGAATCAATAGCGACGTGGCGCGCTTGGGACGGGGCGATTCGACATCCTGGCCTGCACTTTTTTCCAGATGAAGCCGGCGATCGCCATCATGATCATTTTTCTCATTTCGTTCTCCTATTGGTATGAAAGCAATGTGATCAGATCATATGCTGCCTGGCACCGGAACGATGTCGGAAACGCGGACGCGCTGATGTAGGACCGTGCCCCATCCGTGTTGCCGAGTGTTATGGAATCTTGATCGTCCTTGGCATCGGCAGCGCCGCTGTGCGCCCCGGCATGCTGGCCTGCTCCGGCGGCGCCAGCCCCGTCACCATGTCGGCAATGCGCACCGATTTGCCCGTTTCGAAGCATTGGTTGGCGGCGATGCCGACCAGCGCGGAATAGGCCCCGGCCCGTTCGTCCGACTTGCGCTTGTACTTGTCCTCCGGTGCATCGCCGAAGATCTCCAGCAGCATGGCGTCGTCGCCGCCGCCATGGCCGCCCTTGCCGGTCCACGGTTCGATCTCGCGCGCCACGCCGCGCAGCGGGATCACGCGGGTCGACACGCCCGTGCTTTCGCTCTGCACCGCCGCTGCGCCCGCCGCGCCGGCCGACTCGTTGATGCGGTGTTCGATGCGTCCCTTGGTGCCGTTGAAGGCGATGTGGTAGCCCTCCCAGGCGTCGTAGGCCGACAACGCGTAATTCAACTGGGCGCCGTTGTTGTACTTGACCATCACGTTCATCGTGTCTTCGATGTTGATTTCCGGACGCCATACGCACTGGTCGCGGAAGTAGCCGTCGTGCTTTTCATTGTCCAGATACAGCGCCTTCAGCCCGGCGTCGCCGGCCAGATCGAAGTAGAAGCTGCACTTGGCTTTCTCGGGGCAGGTCAGGCAACGCTGATGGGGGCCGTCCAGCCCCATGCGGCGGGCCATCGACGGCGTGTAGAACTGGCGCGAGCCGAACGCGTGTACCAATTCGGGCTGCGCGCCCAGCCACCAGTTGACCAGGTCGAAATGGTGGGTGGCCTTGTGCACCATCAGCCCGCCCGAATTGGCCTTGTTGCTGTGCCAGCGGCGGAAGTAGTCGGCCCCGTGCACGGTGTTGAGCAGCCAGGTGAAGTCGACCGACAGCACGTCGCCGATTTCGCCGCTCATGAGCAAATCCTTGATCTGGCTGCGCGGCGGGGAATAGCGGTAGTTGAAGGTCACGCGGATGTGGCGCCCGCTGCGCTTGACGGCGTCCAGAATGCGCTGGGCCTTGGCGGCCGTGGTGGTCATGGGCTTTTCGGTGATCACGTCGCAACCGGCGTCGAGCGCGCGCACGATGTATTCGTCGTGGGCGGCGTCGGGCGTGGTGACGATGATGAACTGCGGCTTGGTTTCGCGGATCATGCGGTCGAAGTCGGCCGCCAGGTACGGCTTGGGCTGGCTGGCGCCGGTGGCCGAGATGGTCTTGACGGCCAGCGCCAGGCGCCCGGCGTTTTTATCGCACACGGCCACGACTTCGTTGCCGTCGCTGAACTTGCCGGTGATGGCGCTGGTGAACATGCGCGCGCGCGACCCGGTGCCGATGACGGCGTAGCGTTTGCGCGGCGTGGCGGCGGAGGCGCCCGTGGCCAGCAGCAGGCTGGCGGCGCCGGCGGCTTTCAACACTGAACGGCGGTCGATCGGGCTCGAATCTTCTTCCTGCATACTGGGGTCCCCTTCATTGTTCTGGTCTGGCCGAGGCCTGAGCGGCGCGTCAATACGCTTTATCAGCCCGGGTGATGTCCGACATCACAGCGGTTGATGGTAGCGGTAAGGTTAGCAATTGGCAAGACCGAAGCCATGAATTGGTTAGGCCAAAACGGCGTATTCGCACAATGGCCATCATTCGGTCAGCGCGGTGAGCGCAACTGTTGCAAACCTGTTCAAGGACACCGCTGCAAGGGGCATGGCGCCGCAGCGCCACGGAGTGCGCGCGCGGCGTAGGGCGGCGCTGGCGTGGGGATGCCGGCCTAGTTCAGCGTGGTATCGGCAGCGTCGGGGTCGGCCAGACACAGCAGGTCGACCATCGTAAAGTCATTGCCGAAATTGGCTGGATCGCGGGTCGGCAGGGTGGGATGCCAGTCCGGCTCCTGACTCAGATAGCTTTGCCTGTCGCCCTCCAGCAGGCCGATGATCACTTCGGCCACGATGCGCCCGCCCACCGGCCCCAGATGTTCGCCCGCTTCCAGCACTTCGGCTTCCTTGAGGATGTAATACCACAAGGGCGTGGCGTGTTGCAGGTGCAGCGCCTGCAGTTCGGGCAGCTGCTCGCGTGTCAGTACCGGCAACTTCATCGCTTCGGCCACGCGTTGGCCGGACGGCAGCGAGAACGTGAGGTGGCGCAGCAGGTTGCGCTGGGCCAGCGACGCCGGATTGGTCATCGGGGAGGGGTTGGCCACCACCGACGATGGCAGTGCGAACAGGGCCGACGACAGCTTGGTGTCGATTTTCTTGTTGGGCCGTGCCATGCCGTCGCCGAAATTGAAAAACGTGGGCCAGCCGACAAAGCGGCGCGGCGCGCGCACGCCGCCGCGCAAGTCGTTGGGGTCCTGCGGATCGCTTCCCGGGTCGCCGAAGATCATGCCGATGAACGGGCTGCCGCCATTGCCGGTGAAATTGGCGCGGTAGGACGGGCGCACCTGGCTGTGGCCGAAGCGGTAGGCCGCCACGGAAAATTCCACGGGAATATAAGGCTCGTTGCGCCAGTCGTAGAATTTGCGTCCCTCGGTCAGCACCGCCGCCACAGTGGACTCTCCGCACGTGAGCGGCAGGAACTCGTGCAGGATAATCCACTGATAATGCCAGCGCACCTGGCGCTGCGCTTCGCAGAACAGTTCCGCGCCCATCAGGGCTGTGGGCGCCAGGCGGTCCACCACGGCGTTATGAAACTTGAGCATGGCCAGATGCAGCTGCGAGACGATCAGGTTTTCGTCGTTGCGCGGATCGCCGATCAGCGCGCGCAGTTCCGAATTGCGCGGCAGGTCGTCCTTGAGACCGCCGTGCCCGAGCAGCAGCTTGGCCGGTTTGCCGCGCTGGTACAGATACGGATCGGCGTCCGGGCCGCTGCCGTACAGGCTGTCGAGCGACAGGCTGGGCGTGCGGAAGTTTTCGATGTACTCGGGATCGGCTTGCCGTTCCAGGCTCGAGGTCGGGTCGAACGTCATGTCGTGATCGAGGAACTGGCCGAGGAAGGTCATGCCGGCGGTCATGCGCGGGTTGTCGACGTTGCTCGCACTGAGGTTGCGGTCGAGGATCAGGTCAAGCGGCGTGGCCGTGGCCGGTTCCTGGGCATCCATGATGCCGCCGGGTTCGCCCAGCTGCAAGAGCGATTGCCGGACCGACGGGTTGTCCGAAGCGAACGGCGGGAGCGCGCCGAAGATGCGGCCGAATTTCCCGCTGTCGTGGTAACGCGAGCGTGGTGGTACGTAATCGTTGGTATGGGTAGTGCCGTGCGTAGCCATAGTCATCCCCTTGTCATCAGTATCGAATCGATGCCCGTAGAAAGTTACGGGTAGAGGTATGACCATGGTTCGGCCCCGAATGCAGCGGCGAACGCGGATTTATCTGGAGCCGGGCTCGCTTAGTGGCGATGTGTACATTCCACGGCAGCGCTTATCCTTTGTTCAGGAACGACGCCAGCGTGCCCAGCAACGTGGCGCCGTCGATGCCGTCCGGATCGGCCTCGTTCAGGGACGCCGGAATCACCTCCGGATTGTTGCCGTCCCACAGTGGCTGGATGGCGCCCAGTCCGCCTTGCGCGAGCATGTTGCGCACCACGCTGAAAGCGGTGCGGGGCCGCTCCAGCGCCGCCCATTCCGCCGTGGCGTTGCCCGGCCCGGTGCCGATCGGCACCCCCAGCCGCGTGGCCATCAGCGCGCGGCGAAATTCGCGCAGCTTTTTCGAGTAGCCGGCATCGATCACGCGGTCGAACGACACCACGTCGGCGGCGCCGTCGAACGTCATGCCGCGGCGGCGGAAGTGGCTGGCGCCCACCAGTGCAACCACGTCGTCGACGATTACCACCGACGTGCGGATGGCCGTGGGCCGGCCGGGGAAGCCCAGCGGATGGAACACGGCCAGCCGGTCGCTGATCGCCGCCGGGAACTTGGCCACCAGCGCGCGCCGGGCAGCCAGCGCCTGCTGCACGAAGTTTTCGAAGTTCATCGGCGGCGCGCTCTGCGCAAAATCGGTCTGGCGCGGCAGTGCCACCACCACGCGCAAGCCCTTGTGCGCCGTCATGCGGTCGATGATCACATGCGCCAGGTCGAGCACGTGCGGCGGGCTGGCGCCGTTGTTGGCGGCGGTCGACGCGAACTGCGCGCCTTCGATGTAAATCAGTTCGCGCGCTTCGCCCAGCGCGCGGCGCAGCGACCAGAGCGCATCGCGGCGGCCGTTCCTGGCCACGAAATACTCGCGCCGGATCTGCTCCAGCAAGCGGTCGCCGTTGGCCACGTTGATGGTCGGCGGCGTGCCGCCCGGGTTGACCAGCTCCGACAGCTTGTCGACCAGGCCCTGCACGGTGTTCGGGGTGTCGAAGGCGTCTTGCGGGGCCAGCGACAGTTCGGGGTTTTCGCAAATCGCCGCCACGGTCTGCAAGGCCGCGCCCATGCTGGTGCCGGCGGCGTCGGTGGCCGCCGTGGCCGGCTCGTTCATGTTGTTGCCAGCGCCGTAGACCAGCCAGCCATCGAGCAGCGCGGGCGCGCCGGGGAAGGGCAGCGGCGGCTTGGCGCGGCGCAGGGCATGCCAGCCCAGGTCGAAGGCCAGGGCACCGCTGACATGGACGCCGGCGGCATGGATGTCGGGGCCGGCCGGGTTGCCGGGATTGCCCTGGGTGTGCTGGGCCGAGCGCGATTCGGGCATCCAGCGCGCGCCGGTCAGCACCGCCTCCCACGACAGCGCGCCGTTGGCCGCGCCCGCGTCGGGAATGCCGGCGGCGACCACGGTTTCGAAGCGCGCCATCAGCGGCAGGCGCGGACCGGTGCGCGGCACGCTTTCCGAGGCCAGGCCGCGCGAGAGCAGGGCCAGGGTGCCGCCGCCCACCGGCGTGATCGTGCGCGGCAGACCGAACAGCGGCACCGCACACCAGCCCTGCATGTTGGATGGAATCAGCCCAAGGCGGTCGGTGCCGCCGAAATTGTTGACCACCGGCGCGCCGCCTTCGGCCACGGGCAGGCGGATGCCGCTCCACAGGCGGCGCTGGCCGCCGCGCGCCGTGACGACGATGTCGACATCCAGTTCCACGCCGGGGGGGTGCGGATCTCCCGTGCCCAGCCCGAACGGGTTGGCCAGCAGGATCTGCAGGGGCGCGCCGCCCGTGCCGATACCAGCGCCGCCATCGCCACGCACGAACGACGGCTGCGCGCCGATGCTGGGGATTTCGATGAAGCGGCGCTGATAAATGCGCACGTGGGCGTCTTTCGGCACGGCCGCCGCGGGAATGGTGAACACCACGTCCGGCGACGGCGCGGCCAGCCAGGCGGCGGTCGCACCCACGGCCGGCGAGACGGTGGTGGGCGTACCGGGCGCGCCCGGCGACGCTGGCGGGAATGCCGGCCAGGCCACGGTTGCGCCCGGGGGCGGGGCGGGCGGCAGGCCGAAGCTGGCAAAGGCCGGTGAGCAGGCCGTTGCCATGCCGGTCCCGGCGGCCGCGAAGCGGGCCAGCACGCCATCGACGGCGGCGAAGGTATTCAGGCCATCGACGGTGTAGTTGATCGTTACCCGGTCGCGCACGGCGGGCAGCAGGGCGGCCGGGGTGTTGGCGTCGTCGCCGGGAATGCCATTGCGCGCCGATGTGATGCGGTTGCCCAGCAAGTGCCAGGCCGGATCGACCACCACCACGCGCAGGAACTGGCGCGCCAGCGTGGGGGCGGCGGTGCTGGCGAAGGGCGGTGCGGTATGGCTGCCTGGCAGCGCCGGCAGCGCCAGCGCAGTGCGCGCCAGCGTGCCGCCGGTGGCGAAGC
This sequence comes from Janthinobacterium lividum, assembly GCA_943372275.1. Lineage (GTDB taxonomy): Bacteria > Pseudomonadota > Gammaproteobacteria > Burkholderiales > Burkholderiaceae_D > Telluria_A > Telluria_A lividum_A. The sequence continues at coordinate 15,260 of CALRYE020000062.1, read as the reverse complement.
CGAAGCGCAGCACGCCGCCATCGTCCGCGTCGGCGGCGATGGTCTGGCCGGCGGCGAGTAGGGCGTAGCCACTGGCGTGGTTGACCGGCGTGGTGCCTGGCGGCGCGGCAGTGACGACGTTCATGAGGGTGGTGCCCAGCGTCGGCTGGTACAGGCCGCCGTGCAGGTCGCAGAACTGCACCAGGTTACCGGTCGCCAGCGCCGCGATGGGGTTCAGGCCACCCGCGTCGGTTTTCGCGCCCGCGGCCTTGGCGTACAGCAGCGCGGGCAGGCCCGTGGTCAGGTCGGCGAACATGGCGGCCACCGCCACCGGGCAGATGATCAGCCCGCGCGCATCGTGGAACGACACCACCAACGGCGCCGGCAGCGGCACGCCGCCGATCGGCGCGGGAATGGTATCGCCCGCCTCGATGCGGCGCGGCGTTTCGTCGGGCACCGCGGCCAGACGCAGCAGCATGGCCACCGGCAGCGGATGGACCAGCGTGCCGACCGTGGCGTAGCGCGCGCTGGCGATGCGCAGCAGGCGCTGCGCGGCGTGCGGATGCAGCCGGATCACCCCGCAGGGAGCGTTGATCGGCAAGCCCTGCGCATCGGTGTACTCATGACCGTGGGGCAGCCAGTCGAGCATGCCCAGGAACGGGCTGATGGCGCCGGCCAGCGACAGCGTCAGCGCCACCGGATCGAACGCCGGCAGCGCCGTGCCCCAGCGTGGCGCCAGCTGCAGCGACGTCAGACCGAGCGATTCGAGGCCGTCGGCCTGCAGGCGGTTCTGCGCCTGCGCGGTGGTGAACTTGGTAATGTCCATGGTTGCCTGTCCGGGTTATGCCTGTCTGGGTTGGGTCGGGTGAATTTGAAGAGCACTGCAAGGCGCCCTCGGCCACGGCTAGGTGTCCACCGCCTCGGCGAAGCGGCCGTCGGGCGCCGTGATCCTCACCTTGACGCTGACCGCCTTGCCGAGGAACGTCAGCCCGTAGCTGGTGACGCCGTTCACGCCGTTGTGGCGCACCAGCTGCCACGGCTTGGCCGGCGTGGGCGGCGCCGCCTTGCCCGCCAGCGGCACGTCGCCCAGCGCCATTTCGATGGTCGTGGTCGGGGCGGGCAGGGTGATCACCGGATCGCGCAGCTTGGGGTCGAGCTTGGGGTCCAACTTAGGGTCCAGCTTAGGGTCCAACTTCCGCTGCGCTTCGGCGACACCCTTCTTGGCCATGATCGCCGCCACGCTGGCCTGGCTGTCGTCCCGCAACGCGGCGCCGAGCGACCTGCCTTTGATCGGCAACACGGGCTGCACCGGCAGCACCGGCGGTATCGGCAGCACGATGGGCGGTATCGGCTGAATGACCGGCTTCTTCGGCCCCGTGACGACGATCCTGATGGTGTACTTGCCGCCGGCGCGCACGCCCAGCGGCGCGCTGGAGCGCCAGGTGGCGTTGACCACCGACAGCCCCACGGCGTGCATTTCCAGGTCCAGCACGTCGGGCATGGGGTCGACCGCGCCGGCATCGACGTTCAGCACGCGCTCCGTGCTGCGGCCCAGCGGATCGGTCAGGCGCACCACGATGCCCAAGCGATCCTCGACCGAGCCGCGATTCAGGCGCATCACATACTGGGCCGGCACGTCGCTCGCAGCCGAGCTGCGCCACAGGCCCGTTGCCGGCGGCGCGGCGGTGCGCAGCGCGTCGAGCGTGACGTTCTCGAGCAGCAGCTGCGGCTTGGCCGCCTTGGACGGGCCGCCGATCACCTGCACGCTGACCGACAGCTTGTGCGGGCCCAGGGCGGTGACGGCCAGCGGCGCGCTGCTGCTGAACTTGACCAGCAGGTTATTCAGCGGCCCGCCGGCCCACTCGGCCGCCAAAGCCGACAGGTTGGGTGGGCCATCCGGCGGAATCACCACCGACATGGCGTTCGACGGCGGCGAGCGGCCCGGCAGCAGGGCGCGGTGATTGTCGGCATGGGCCCAGGCTACGGCGCGGTACCAGACCTTTTTCCACGACCCTTGCGGCGCGTCGGCGCCTACCGCCTGCGCAAGCGCGGTGGCGTCCAGCTCCAGCATGTCGACGTCCCAGCCGCCGCCGTCGCTGTCGATGGTGGCCACGGGCGGGCCCATGGTGTCGAGGCTCATGGCCGCCGCTTCGACGCGGGTGCGGAACAACTGATAGCGCTGCACGCGCGCGCCCGGCTGGCTGGTGAGCTGCACCCGCACGGCGAACTTGGGACTGGCGGCCGGGCGCTCCTCGCGGCGGATTTCCAGCAGCGGCGCGGCGGGCGTGACGATGCCGGCCGCGGCGATGGCCAGAAATCTCGTCTCGGCTTCGGCCGTGGTGGGCCAGGCCGACTCGATATTGCCGGCGTTGACCGCGACCATGGTGTACAGGTGGATTTCCCTGGAGCCGCGCGGCAGCACCAGGTCGGCCGCGGTCTCCGTCTGCGCCTTGGTGTTGACCCGTGCGAAGCTGTTGCGCTGAGTATCCGTCTCCAGAATCGCGCGCAGCACGGCCAGGCGCTGGGTAAAGGTATGGGTCGGATCGGGCGCCGGGCGGCTGGCGTCGCCCGCCGCGTCGAGAATCGCGCTTTCGGTGGCCGTATAGATAAAGTAGCCGACCGCGCCGGGCGAAGGCGCCCACGACACGCGCGCATGGTGCTCGCCGCGCGCGTCGGCCAGGCTGGCGCGCTTGACCAGCTCGGGCGGTTCCGGCAGCGGGGGAATCGGGTCGGACGCATAAGCGATGTTCGGCCCGGGCGTGGCGCCCGAGCCGGCCACAAATGGCGCCAGCCAGGCGCTGGTGCGCAGTGGCGCGGCCCGTTCCTGCACCCGCGACCACAGCGCCACCCCGACGTGGCCGACGCTATTGTAGTCCAGTTTGAAGCCGCTGATGGTGATGCGGTAGCGGCGCACGTCGTCGCTGCCGGCCGGTCCCGGGGTGATGGAATTGCCGTCGATGTCGTAGTAATCGACCACCACGCCGGCCGGCAGCGGCGCCGCGCTGTCGCCGCCAAACGGAATGATCAGTGGCACGCCGGCGCCGCCGCCCACCTGCAGCTGCAGGCCGGCCGGTTCCGACAGGTCGGGCGGCGCCGAGTGCGAGCGCTGGGGGGCGGCGAACAGGCGGCAGCGCAGCTCGACGTGCTTGGGGCGGCGCACTTCCCAGTCCCATGCCAGTTCCACCGTCAGCACGCCGTCGCACACGCGCCCGGCCGCCGGCACGCTGGCGTCGAGCGCGCATTTCAGCACGCGCGGACGGTCCAGGTTGGGCTGATTGTCGGTGTAATTGACCGTGCCCCAGGCCGACCACAGGCCCCAGATATCCTGCACGGCCACGCCGTAGCGCAGCGCCAGGCCGCCCGCGGTCATCGGCAGCACCAGGCTGTCGTCGACGCCCGAGTGGCGCGCGCTTTCCTTGTCCTTGGCGTTGCGCGTGAGGGTGATCGGGGCGTAGCCGCCGCTGGGGCGTACGCGCATGATGGCGCTGGCAGCTGCCGCCGGCGTGGCCGGGTTGGCGCGCGCCAGCGCAAAGCTGGACGTGGTGAGCAGCTTGAAGCGGGGCAGCCGGTCCCACGAGACGCGCGCGGCGCTGGTCCACGGCTGGTCGGGCTGGGACGGGCGGTTGCGCGCCTGTACTTCGGCCTTCAGCGTGGAGGGCAGCAGCGGCCTTACCGGCGGCGCGGCGCCGATGGCCAGCGCGGCCATTTCGAGCGGGGCGGAATGACCGTCCATGCCGCGGTCCCAGGTGGCCGTGACCATGTAGTCGAAGATGCGGCGATTGACCATCATCGAGAACGACGTGCCCGGCACGGGGCTGAATTTCTCGGACTGGAAAGCGGTGCCGAAGCCCAGCGTGAGCGCCAGCAGCGGGTCCGAGCCGGACGCCACCAGGGTCAGTCCCAGCGGCGGCAGCTCGGCATGCGACGGGTCCGACAGGGTGCCGCCCGAGCCGGTGGGGCCGGGGATATCGATCAGGTTGCGCTGGCGCGCCTGCATCACCGGGGGCAGCTGCATCACCGGGTGCAGCCGCGCCAGCGCCTCTTGCTGGACTTCCTTGATCAGGGCGTCGAAGTCGGGCAACTCCCACTGGGGCGCGGGGTTGGCGCCCAGCGTGTTGGCCCAGCCGAAAGGCGCCGCGCCGCGGCGCAGGCGGTCGCGCGCCGCCTCGATGGGTGTCGTCAGCGCGCCCACCATGCCTTGCTTTTCGCTGTGGCGCTCGACCCCGGCCCATTCGCCCTGGTCGACCGGCAGCCCGACGATTTCGATGGGCTTCCATTCGTCCGAGTTGGCGTAGTCGCGCGCGCTGATGCCGACCACCTTGAGTATGCCCACCGGTCCGTCCGAGCTGATCACCACGGAACTGATCGAAGTCCCGGCCAGCACCACCTGGGTGGTGCCGGAAGGCGCCGTCTGGATCGCTTCGAGCGTGTCGATCGCCAGCGGCCCATTGAGCGCGGCCACATTGGCGCTGGTGCCGCTGACGCTGACCGTCACCAGCACATACACCAGCGGTTCGCCCGCCCACCAGACGACGGTGGCGCCTTCCTGTCCCTGGTAGGTGAAAAACGGGATCTCGCGCATGTGCTTTTCGGACGGCTGGCGCGCCCACACCGTGAACGGCCCGCTCGGCATGCCCCAGTCGAACTGCGGCAGCTTGGGATGCAGGTGCGGATTGATGGCCCAGCGCAGCTGCGCCACGCTGGTGCCCTCGATGCGCCGGCGCATCCACTCGCGCTGCCATGCCAGGTCGTTGGGGTCGCGCGCCCGGTTAATGTGCGACCAGTCGGTCACGGCAGCCCGTGCGTAAAAGCGATATGGATCGACGACGCGTGTCATGCTTCCTCCCAAGGTGCCGTCTGCAGCGAAACGTAGGTGATCTTGACCGGTTCGGCCGGCACCGTTGGATCGAACAGGTAAGCGATGCTCTCGAAGCGCTCGCGCTTGAGACCCAGCGCCAGGCCATTGGCGCCACGGCTGCCCGGTTTCAGGATCACGATGGCGCGCTGGCCGCCCGGCGCGGCGACGATGCGCTGGACCACGTCGGGCGCGCCCGGCATCGGCACCAGTTGCAGCCACGTGGCCGGCTCCATCTGGTAGCGTTCCGGCGCGTTGGGCACCGGATCGACGACGCGGGTGGCGATGCTGCGGCTGCGCCACAGCGGCTCGGACGAGTCGACGATCACCGCCACCGGCTGCGGCAGCGCGGCCGGATTGGCCTGCTCCCACAGGGTGATAATGCGCGGCGCGGTCGGCGTGCCCATCGGCCCGAGACCGGCGGCGATCATCGCCTCATCGAGCTCGCTGCCCAGCGGCGCGCGGGTGGCGAAGGTGGCCGCCAGGGTGGCGATGCGGCCCGCCTCCACGTAGCGGTGCTCGGGGCGCGAACCCAGGAAGGTGTTGGCGAATTCGCCCAGCGTGCCGAACGCCGAGGTGCTGAACGAGCGGCGCAGCACCAGTTCGCCGATGGTACCTTCGGCCGCGCCCATATCCACCGCTTCGATGTCGACGATATAGTCGGTGTACGGATCGAGCGGGATTGGCACCGTGACCTTGCTGTGGCGGATGACGTCGACGTCGACCTCCACGCACAGCTTGTCGTCTTCCTTGAGCAGGTCGCGCACGCTGTCTTCCCATGGCGAGAATACGCTGCCGGCCACCGCCTCCAGGGTATCGGCGGCGATCGGGAAGGGGTGCGGCACGGCGGCGCTGGAGACGGGCTTGCGGAACGACGCGGCCTTGATGCGCACCTGCAGCTTCTTGCCGTAGGCGGCGTACAGCTCACTGACATCGTTGGTGGCGAACACGAACGACAAGGGCTGATGGCCGAATACATGGCTCTCGCCTTCCTCCGGCAGAGTCATCAGGATCCACGGGTCGAGCTTTTTCGGCGCATGGACATCGGTACGGAAGTGATACGTGCGGCTGTCGCCGGTGACGGGAATGTCGCCGGTTTCCTGCGCCGTGGGACGGTTGTCCTGCGGGCTGACCTGCACGTTCCAGTCGATCTTCACCTGATAGGCGGTGTTCGGCGCCAGCAGCGCATGGCCGCAGGCGTCGGCCGACAGCGCCGCTTCCAGCGCGCCATGGTTGCGCGTGACGGTGGTGTCGTCCCAGTCGTGGCGGCCGATTTCGGCGGCTGTCATGAACTCCGCCACCGCCAGGAAGTACGCGCGCAGGCGCACCCGGTCTTCGCCCGGCGTGGTCTGGGCATCCTTGGCTACGCCGATTTCGATGGTGTGGACCGCGCTGCGCCCCTTGATTTCGACCAGCACCGGCACATACGACTTGTTGCCGCTGGTGCTGCCACCACCGCCCCCGAGCAGGGCCAGGTAGCCGCCGGCCAGCTGCACGTCGTCGATCCAGGGACCTGCGGCGCTGACCCATTCGGGCGGAACCGGTTTGCTCGGGATAATGTCGGCGAAGGTGACTTTCTGTTCATCGAGGACCTTGCCGGCGCTGTCGCGCTGGCGGATGCGCAGCGCCTCCTTGCGCACCAAAATGGTGGGGACGAACAGCAGCAGGCGCCCGGCCACCACTTCGCCCGTATGCAGCACGATGCTGTTGTTCAGTTCTGGCGGACGGAAGCCGAGCGCTTTCCAGGCTTGCTTGATCTCGGCTTCGGCGGCGGGATTGCCTTCGGCGACCAGGCGGCCATCGTCATTGAGCGGGCTGGCCAGCACCTTGGCTTCGCAGCGCTCGGTGGCGGGCGGCGTGGTGGCTGCGGCCTGGGGGATGTGCACGGCGGCGGTGAGCAGTTCGGCGCGGCTGAGCGGCTGGCCGGCCTGCATGCGCGCTGCAGCCGCCGCCCAGCTTAAACGCTTGGCGGGAAGTGCATCGATGACCTTGCGCCCGGCCACCATGCCGACCTGCTCGCGCATGGCCAGACGCTGGTTCAAGGTCGACGCGCGCCGGGCCAGCAAGGCGTTGTTGCGGGCGACCCGGCGTGGCACGGTTGATCCGGGGACGGTGAATCCAGGGACGGTCGATCCGGGCACCGTCGATCCAGGCACCGGACGGGGATCGGCGTCGGGCTTGCGCGGGCACGGCGCCGGCGTGCCGGTAACGAACGCCGGGTAAATGCCGCGCTTGCGGTCGATCACGTCGACCCCGCAGCGCCACGATTCGGTCACCTTCAGCGTGGTCACGGCGGGGCGCGAGCGCACCGTGCCGGCCGGGTCGGGCCAGGCTTCGCCGTCGACGATCCAGCCGTCGGGCGACGGCCCCAGATGCTCGAAGCGGAACGTCCACAGTACCGACGTGGCGGGTGCTGCTTCGTCGCACACCGTGCCCCAGCGCTCGTGGATGGTCTCTTCCTGGAAGCGGCTGCGGGTGAAGGCTTTGGGCGTGGCCGTGGGGGTCCAGGCCAGCAGCGCCAGTTGCACTTCCATCTGCGCGCTGGCCGGGTCGATGGGGTTCTTCAGGGTCCACCACACCGCCGGCGTGGGGCCGGCGCCGATCGGCCCGATCAGTTCGACCTTGGTCACTTCGTAGCGCACCCAGTTCTTGCCTTGCTGCTGCCAGCCGCCTTGCTGCGCGCCGGGGGCGTTCAGCGGCGCCTTGCCGAAGAAGGTCAGCGCGTCGTCGATCGGCGGCACCGACAGCATCAGCACCGGAATGGCGTCGATCGGCACCACCGGGGTGTCGCCGGCCGCTTCCAGCGCGGTGCCGATGGCGCCGTCGGTGGGACGGTCGCTGCCGGTGCCCAGCACCAGCGCCGGTGAGCGCGACACCAGCTTCATTTCGCGCACCAGCGGTGGCGGCGGCAGCTGCGGCACCGAATCGGCGCCCAGGTGGAAACTGACGCAGCCTTCGATGCTGAAGAAGAACAGGTCGACTTCGCCGCAGATCTCGCCATCGATCTTCGAGACGCGCTGGCGCTTGCCGTCGGCCAGCACCTTTTCGCCCACGTCGACGGACAGCTCGGCGTAGGCGCTGATGCTGATGATGAACAGCACCAGCTCGCCGCGGATGAACAGCTTGCCGGCCAGGCGGAACGGCTCGAAGCCGATCACCGCGTCGAAGCCGGCGCTGATGCGCAGGTACAGCCGCACCGAGGTATTGCCCCACACGAAAGCGGCGCGCAGGCCGGTGCCGATGGCAAAGCCGCTGACCTCGGGCATGCTTTCCCATGCCGGCAGCCCGTTCCCGGACAACATCAGGTAGCCGGACGCGTCGATCACATCGAGGATCTTGCACTGGATCGGGTCGATGCGCTGGCCCAGGTAAAGGTGCCAGTCGCTGCCTTCGTTCAGATTAAAGAACGCTTCGACCGGGATGCGGATCTTGATCAGCGGGTCGATCGTGTAGTCGGCCACGATGCCGATGGTGAGCGTGCCGCGGCCGGCATCGAGGTCGATCACGGCCAGCAGGTTGCCTTCGGCGTTCTTGTCCTTCAGGTTGGGCATGGGCTGCAGCAGGCGCGCCTTCATCATCAGCAGGATGCGCGGGCCGGGCAGCTCCAGCAGGAACACGCCTTTCAGGTTGAACAGCACGCTGCTGCCCATGGTGCCGATGGTGGCGCCCACGCCGAAGGCCCAGCGGTCGATCTGGGGCGACCAGGCCTTGGCGGCGGTGGGGTCGCCGTCGGCCCGGTTCTTGAGCCAGTCGAGCGCGATGGTGGGGCCGGACAGCCCCGCTTCGTCGCGCCCGTAGTGCATGGCGAACATGCCCAGGAAGCCGTAGATGCCCAGGCCCGAGCCGCCCAGCGGGATGGCCACCGGCAGTTCCAGGTCCATGGCCACGAACACCCCGGTGCGGCTGCCCAGGTTGGCCACTTTCAGCGTGGCGCGCACGCGCGTGTCGATCGGCACCAGCTGCAGGTCGATGCTGCCGCCGATCTCTTCGCCCAATTCGAAGTTGCCCTTGCCGATCAGGACACCGGGGATGTTCACGCCGGCGCCGAAGGCGGTCAGTTCCACGCCCACCGGGTCGGAGAACTTGATGCGCACCCGGGCGCGGTCGAAGGTGATCACGCCCAGATCGACCCCCAGCCCCAGGTCGATTTCGAACGACAGCGGATTGGTGCGGGCGATACGCGCGCCCATGATCTTGATCAGCTTGCCCAGCGGGTCCGGGATGGTGATCGCGCCGGGACTGGACAAATCGATCGAGTAGCCGCGCGAGGAATCGAACACGGGGCGGAACTGGAAGTTGCGCTCGCCCGGCGAGTTCCCGAAGCGCATGCCGATGGCCTTGTAGCGCACCACCAGCGGCGCCTTGCGCGGAATGGTCAGCAGGGTGATGCCGCCGATGGCCACGTTGGCCGACAGGGCGGTTTCGACATCGGCCAGCAGCGACACCTCGGTGCCGTTGGCGCGCTTGCGCAGGGCGATCTCGCCGCCCCACAGGACTACCCGCTCGATATTGAAGAACCCGGCCTGGGCCAGGCCGGTGGCCAGCGCCACGCCGCCCACGGCCAGCACGGCCGGCACCATGTCGCCGGAGGCCGGATTGGCCGGCGAGGCGTCGGCCAGCAGCGGCGCGAACAGCGCCGTCATGCCCAGCAGGTTGCGCCCGAAGCTGCTCGCCTCCAGCGGCTGGCCGGGCAGCTGGCCCGTCATCAAGAGGCCGTCCTTGTCGGCCGGGTCGGCGCCCAGATAGGCCAGCGCGCTCCAGTCGCCGGTGGCGTTATCGATCTGGAACACGATGCGCGCCTTGATCACGCCGTCGGCCGGATTGTTGCCCATGCCGCGCAGGGTCTGTTCCATGCCGGGGTTGCCGCCGTTCTGCTGGATGAAGGCTTCCGACGGCGTGTTGATGTCGAATTCGCCGTAGATTTCGACGGCGACGAATTCGTCGCGCACGATGCGCACCTTGGCGCCCAGGTGGCGGAACCAGCTCGGCGGCGTGGGCTGCGTCGGCGCCGGGTCGGGCGTGACGGCCGGCTGCTGCGGCGTGACGGTGGCGCCGCGGCTGACCGTGCCGGTGGTGACGGTGCCGGCCAGGGGCGCAGCCGGCAGCAGGGCGTCGGCGCGCCAGTTCAGGCGCCGCGCGTTCAGGTCGGAGGCGCCCACCGGGCCCTTGCCGACGATGGTGAAGCTGTAGTCGCGTCCCGGCGCGATGGCCGCGCGCAGAATGTGGGCGAAGGCTTCGGCGCGGCGGCGCGACAGCAGGAAGTTGTAGTCGACGTCCTGCGGGTCGTTCTCGTTGCTGGCCCAGCCCGTGACGACGATGTTGGACCCGTTCGGCGCGGCGTTCAGGCGCGCCGCATAGGTGGTGGCCACCGGCTGGCCGGTGAAGGGCGACTCGGGCGCCGCCGTGGCCGCGGCGCCCGTGCTGGAGTTGGCCGGATTGAGCGCGTACGGATTGGGCGTGGCGCCCAGGGTGCCGGGCAGGCCGGCCGGGTTGATGCCGGTGGCCGGATCGTGCTCCACCAGGTGGACATTGGTGGGCCGGTCGAAACGGAAGTAGGCGCTGAGGGTTTCCGGCCCCGCCCCCACGGCGTCGGTGCTGGCCTGCACGCTGGCCGACTCGTTCGGCCCCAGCGTAATGGTGACCGAGACTCCGGTCGAGGCCACCGGGGACCCGCCGGGCAGCTTGCGCCACTCCCAGTCGGTATTCGGGTCGGGCGGATCGAGCGTCAGGGTGATGGTGTCGTCGGTGCTGTTCAGACGCCGCAACACCGGCGCTCCCACGGGTGTGCCGGCGCGGGTGGTAGCGGTGGTGACGAACTGCGCGGGCGCGACGGCCGGCGCATTCGAAACGGCGCCGGGGCGCGGACCGGCCGTAATCGTCAGCGCCGCCGAGTTGGCGCCGCTGGCCGCGCTGACCGCGATGACGCCGGCGTTGTCCGCGCCCAGGTCGACGTTGAACACGTTGGGCATCTGGTCGTTCACCGGCGTGAGCGGGTTGCCGTCCAGGGTGGCGGTGAACACGTACGGCGGGCGCTGTCCGGTAGCGTCGACCACCATGCGCGAGGTGGCCGGCAGCATGGCCGTGGCGCTGTTGCCGCTGCGGGTGATGCCGAACGGCTGGTTGCCCGGGCCGTAAAAGCGCGCCGACACGCCGATGGCGGCGCCCTGGTTGATCAGCGAGAGATCGAAGTCGCCCGTGATGCCGGGGGTGTCGCCCAGGCCGATCAGCAGGTTGCTGGCGCCGGCCGAGACGGCGAAGTCGTTCATGCCGTTGGGCGCGACGAACAGGCGCACCACCGGCAGGTACAGGCCGGTCCAGCTTTCGTCGTAGCCGAACTGCTCCAGCACGGCGGGCGGCGTGTAGCCGTCCGACAGATCCAGCACGGCGCTGCGAAAGCCGAAGCCGACCACGTTGGAGTCGCCGATGAAGGCGTAGGGCGGGTCCATGGTGATCAGTTCGGCGCTGGCGAGGTCGCCGCCGTCGTCCAGCCCGGCCGCGCCTACGCTGAGCAGATTCATGGCCAGCGTGCCGGCGGCGTCCTGGGTCAGCTGCACGCGCAGCTTGGGCAGGGTGATGGACACCACGGGATTGGCCGCATCGCGCTCGAGCAGGCCGTCGGCCGCGCGCAGCCTGGCGCCCTTGAGCATGGGCGGGCGCAGCTTGACGGTGGTGAGCACCATGTCGAGCGTGAACTGGGCGCCCGGATAATCGGACACGGGCACGTCGATGGGCAGCGCGTCGATCACGTCGAACACGTTCCGGGTGGTGGGCGGCACGCCGGTGGCCGCGGCGATGATGCCGGAGCCCAGGCGCGGGGCGAAGAACTCGAAGGCGATCTGGGTATCCTGGATGTCGAACCAGGGATCGCGCCGGGTCGGGTCGTCATGCGGATGCAGGCCGCCGGCCACGGCATCGGCGGAGAGGCTGATGCGGCCATTGGAAAAGTCGATCGTGGGCCGGGCCGAAATGGCGAACTTGGCCATCCCGCGGATGGTGTTGCCCTCGGCCGATCCGGTTGCCTCGTAATTGTCGACGTAAATCGCCCCCAGGGCGACGTGCAGGTCGCCCAGCGAGGTGCCGAGCAGCTGATAGGGCGAAATCAGGTCGAGCAGCGAGAGTGCGGTCGCGGGCATTGCAGTCCCCTTGTTGGCGTTCAGACGTCGGTATCCCTGCGGGCGGCAAGGCGCCTCCCGCCTGTTGGGATCAAATCAAAATCGTGCCTGGGATGAAGCTCGGCAGCAGGGGCGGCACGCGCCTGGTGGCCGGTCAGCGCATCGGCCGCGTCCGGCGGCGGTCAACACACGAACAAGAAGATGGTGAGTACAGATAAAGTGTAGGTGCAGCGACAGCTGATTGCGCGATGCGGTTCGGTGAGGGGAACAGGCGGGTCGCGTAACGACAGGTGATAATTTATCCGCAATTTTGTTAAATAACAAGCCGTCGGAAAAGTATTTTTTGTGACCCCGCTTGTCGTCGATAAACGTTTTTTACTGCGCTATCAAGGGATGGTAATGGCGGTCAAGAATCTTGGCCGCAAAGTAAAAAAGGCCCCTGCATGCAGGGGCCTTCGGGTTCGGCCGGGTGGCGGGAGGATGGTCTGGCCGCTAGCCTGGCCACTAGTCTGACCACCCCCCGCCGCCTGTCGAACTGTTACATCGTTACATCGTTACATCGTTACATCGTCAGCGCTGCCACTTCCAGCGCCGTCACCTGCACGCCGACCAGCGGCACGGCGACCGCCGGGGCGCTGTCGCCCAGCAGCTGCTCGACGCTTTGCACGTTCAGGCCCTGCGCATCGCTGGCGTTGATGGCGAAGTAGACGTCGGTCATGTCGGTCTGCTGGCCGTTGGCCAGCGTCGCGCTGCTGCGCTCGATGTGCAGGTTGCCCTGGGCGTCGAGGAACGGCAGATCGGTATGGGCCACCGTCAGCGACAGCACGCCCGCCTCGGTCAGCGACAGCAGTTCGCCGGCGTCGGTGGCGTGGTTGCCGTTGGCGTCCTGCCAGATGCGCAGGCTGGCAAAGCCACTGTCGCCGGCATTGACCACGCCGTCGCCATTGGTGTCGAACGTGGCCAGCTGGGCGAACCCGGTGCCCTTGGCCGCGCCGCCGAACAATTCGGCGATGCTGTCGATGCCGCCGTTGCCGTTGACGTCGATGGCCAGGAAGCCGTCGCCCGACGACAGCCAGCCGGACTGGATGGCCTTGCCGGTGCCGAGCAGGTCGAACGTGGCGCTGGAGGCGCCGCGCGCCACCGTGTGCACGCCGTCGCCGTTCAGGTCGATGGCGATCGGGGTGATCGCCGCGTCCCAGCTCATGTCGTTCTCGCCCGAGGTCAGGGTGGTCACGTCGGTGCGCGTCAGGCCCGTCTTGACCACGCCGTCGCCGATCACGTCCGAGTCGATGGCGTCGTTGGTGCCGATGTTCTTGCTGCCCCACATCCAGTCGTCCATGTCGTAGGTCTTGAAGATGACGTTGGACTTGTCGAACTTGAGGTAGTAGCTGCCCGGGTCCAGGTTGGTGAACTTGTAGTTGCCGGTGCTGTTCGTGGTCTGCGTGGCCAGCAAGGTGCCGCTGGCGGTGTACAGCATGACCTTGATGCCGACGATGCCTTCTTCGCCCACGTCCTGGATGTCGTCATGGTCGACGTCGCGCCAGACCTTGTCGCCGATCGAGGCCTTGCGGTACAGACCCGCATCCCAGTTCATGTCGTTCTCGCCCTGCGACAGGGTGATCGTGCCGCTGCGGCCGTACACGGTGTCGATGTCCGAATCGATGCTGTCATTGGTGCCGATGTTGGCCTTGGTGACGTAGTAGCTGCTCGGCTCGACCACTTCGATCTTGTAGCTGCCCGCGTTCAGGTTGTTGAACAGGTAGCCGCCGGTGCTGTTGGTCAGCGTGGTGCCCAGTACGTTGTTGTTGGCGTCGAGCAGTTTGACGGTGACGTTGGCCACGCCCGCTTCGCCGGTATCCTTGATGCCGTTGAAGTTGCTGTCTTCCCAGACCAGGTTGCCGATCGAGCCGCGCACGATCGGAGCCGGCAGCGGAATGCTGATGCTGTCGGTATCGGTGGCGCTGTTGTTGGCGTGATTGGTGTCGACGAAGGTGCCGCCGGCGGTGACGCTGGCCGTGTTGACGACCTGGGTCGGGATGGTGCCGGCCTTCCACACCACGAAGTCGCTGGACGCGCCGCTGGCAACGAAGAACACGTACTGGGCGTTGGCGTCGAAGCCGGCCGGACGCAAGGTCAGCAGGTCGCCCGCATCGGCGCCCACGCCGAAGTCGCCGTTCTTGAACGTGAACTTGGTGGTCAGGGTGGCCAGGTCCGGGGTGGCCGAATTGGACCAGTACAGCGTGCCCGCGTCGGCGCCGGCGCTGCCGGCCGCGTCGAGCGACGCCACCCACAGCGAGGTCCACTGTTCGCCGGCGCCCTTGGTCAGGCGAATGACTTCGGCGTTCTTCTGTGCGCTCAGTTCATTGGACTCGCCGCTGCCGGCCACTTCGCCGTACGACAGCACGCCCAGGCCCTTGTCGGCGCCCACGTTGCGCTCGATCAGGTCGGCGCCATACAGCATGCCGTTGCTGACGAACGCGGCGTCGGCGCGGATGCCGTTGACGGTGGTGTTCTGACCCAGGTTGGTGTTATTGGCCAGCAGGCCGAAGTCGGCCACCTTCTCCAGCGTGGTCATGTGGGCGACCTTGGCGGTGACGGTGTAAGTGATGCTCGAGCCGCCGGTCAGGGTCACGTAGTCGCTGATGCTGCCGCTGCCGCTGGTCAGGTTGCCGGTCGCGCCGGCGCTGGCGGCGCTGGTCCAGGTGACGTTGGTCAGGCTGCCCGGGATGACATCGGCGACCAGTGCGTCGGTGGCCAGCGCGGTGCCGGTGTTCTTGACCACGATGGTGTAGGTGATCACCTGGCCGGGCGACACGCTGAACAGGCCGTCGGTCTTGGTGATCGACAGGTCGCCCGTCACGTTGACCAGGCCTGCGTCCAGGCTCTTGTTCGACTCGCCCGATTTGAGCACCACGATCTGGGTGGTGCCGGTGGTGGCGCCGGCGTCCGAGTCGCTCAGGTCGTCGCCCGTGTTGGACGAGCTGTACAGGTAGCCGCTCGGTTTGCTGAACTGGACCTGGTACTGCACGCCCGGGGTCAGGTTGGTGAAGTTGTAGGCGCCGTCGGTGCCGGTGACCATCGACAGGCTGGTGTTGTCCGCGCCGGTGGCCAGCAGGCCATCGGCGCCGCCGCCCAGCAGCGTGACGGTGCGCCCGGCCAGGCCGGTGGCGCCGTCGTCCTGCTGGCCGTTGCCGTTGGTGTCGATCCACAGGCGGTCGCCGGCGCTGGCGGTGGCGTACACGCCGGCGTCGATGGTGTTGTTCTTCTCGCCCGAGGTCAGCGTGACGATCTGGCTCTTGCCGGTGGCGGTGTCG